>WGAM01000046.1 GCA_015494795.1 Campylobacterota bacterium | reverse complement strand
CTGTTATAATGCCAAATATCATTTAATTTATTTTAGGAAAGTAGATGTCAAACAATCAAACTAAATATATATTCATAACAGGAGGAGTACTTAGCTCTTTAGGTAAAGGGATAACAGCAGCAAGTATTGGTACTCTTTTAAAACACTCTGGCTTTAGAGTAGGAGTATTAAAATTAGACCCATATATCAATGTTGACCCAGGAACTATGTCTCCACTTGAACATGGAGAGGTATTTGTAACTAAAGATGGAGCTGAAACAGATTTAGATTTAGGTCACTATGAGAGATTTTTAGATAACTCTCTAACTAGAAATAATAACTTTACAACAGGACAGATATATAAAAGCGTTATTGAAAATGAAAGAAAAGGTAAATATCTTGGAAAAACAATACAGATAGTTCCTCATATTACAAATGAGATAAAAGAGAGAATAATATTAGCAGGGGAGAAAAAAGATATTTTAATTATTGAGCTTGGGGGAACTACAGGAGATATGGAAGGAATGCCTTTCTTAGAAGCTATAAGACAGATGAAACATGAACTTGGTAAAAATTTTGTCATGAATATTCATGTTACACTATTGCCATATATAAGAACTGCTGATGAGCTTAAAACAAAACCTACACAACACTCAGTACAAGAGTTAAGAAGAATTGGAATTACACCTCAAATGCTTATCTTAAGAGCTGAAGAGAGAATACCAAAAGAGATTAAAAAAAAGATAGCATTTACTTGTGATATTGATGAAGAGTCAGTGATAGAAGCTATAGATGCATCTACAATCTATCAGGTTCCTCTAAATTTCAAAGTCCAAGAGATATTAACTCCAATAGCTAAACAGCTTGATTTAGGGCAACTAAAGCCAAATATGAGAGAGTGGGCTGAATTAGTTAAAAAGATATTAGAACCAAAAAGAAAAACAACAATAGCATTTGTTGGAAAATATCTTGATTTAAAAGAGTCATATAAATCCCTAACAGAGGCACTTATACATGCAGGAGCTAATCTTGATGCAAAAGTTGACATTAGATGGATAGATAGTGAAAAGATTGAAAACAATACAGCAAAACAGTATCTAATTGATTGTGATGGTGTTTTAGTTGCAGGTGGATTTGGAGAGAGAGGAGTAGAGGGAAAAATAAAAGCAATTAAGTATGCTAGAGAGAATAAAATTCCATTCTTAGGAATATGTCTTGGTATGCAATTAGCAATAATTGAGTATGCAAGAGATGTATTAGAGATAAAAGATGCAAACTCAGTTGAGTTTGATAAAAGCACAAAAGAGCCTCTAATATTTCTGATTGACGAGTTTATAGATGCCTCTGGGACTAAGCAGATAAGAACAGCTACATCTCCTCTAGGGGGGACAATGCGTTTAGGTGAGTATGAGTGTAATACAAAAAAAGGCTCAAAACTTCAAGAGGCATATTCAGCTTCAACAATATTTGAGAGACATAGACATAGATATGAAGCAAATCCAAAATATAGAGAGCAGTTAGAACTTCATGGTATGAGCGTTACAGGAGAATCAAATGGATTAATTGAGGCTGTTGAGATAGATAATCACCCTTGGTTTTTAGGAGTTCAATTTCATCCAGAGTTTACAAGCAGACTTCAAAATCCAAATCCATCTATTTTAGCATTTGTAAAAAAGAGTTTAGATGGTAAAATTAACTCCTAAAAAAATTGATAAGATATTAAAAGAGAGATTTAGAGATGATGGTTTTTTAAATCTATCTAATCTTCCTCACCCATCAAAATTTAAAGATATGAAAAAAGCTACCAATCGAATAGTAAAAGCTATTAAAAATAGAGAAAAAATAATCTTAATTGGAGACTATGATGTCGATGGAGTCATCTCTACAACAATTTTAAGGCTTTTTTTCTCTGAGATAGGCTTACCCCTTGACTGGTTCATTCCTAACCGTTTTAGGGACGGTTATGGGCTTTCTACGACTATAATTCCTAAAATAGTCGATTATAACTTAGCAATTACAGTCGATAATGGTATCTCAGCAGTAGAAGCTAGTAAGCTTTGTCAAAAATATAATATAGAGCTAATTATCACAGACCACCACCTTTTACCAAAAGAGCTACCTATAGCTTATGCAATAGTTAATCAGAAACAGCCTGATTGCAATTTTCCATATAGTGAAGTTTGTGGAGCTCAAATAGCTTGGTATCTAATAGCCTCTTTAAACAGAGCTTTAAATTCATTAATAGATATTAAATCTTATTTAGGGCTAGTATCTATTGCAATAATTGCTGATATGATGCCACTAAAACATATAAATAGAGCTATGGTTAATAGTGGACTAAAAATCTTAAATAACTCTACCCTACCTGCTATAAGAGCTTTTAGAGATAGACTTAATAAAACATCTCTAAATGCCGAAGATATAGCCTTTCAGATAGCTCCTATATTAAATAGTGCAGGTAGAATGGAGGACGCCTCTTATGCAGTTGATTTTCTAATAAGTCAAAATATTTATGAGGCTAATTCTAAATTAGATATATTAATAGAATTTAATAATAGAAGAAAGGCTACAGAGCAGAAAATTACAGATGAGGCATTAGAAAAGGTAAATTCTCAAGATAAGGTAATTGTTATAGATGGGGAGAATTGGCATGAGGGAGTAGTTGGAATAGTATCTGCTAAAGTAGCTAGAGTTCATAAAAAACCTACTATACTTTTAACAAAAAGTAAAAATGGAGAGCTAAAAGGGAGTGGTAGAAGCTTCTCTATCTGTAATCTTTTTGAGATTACTAATGAGTCTAGAGAGCTATTAACAAAATTTGGAGGACACCACTCTGCTATTGGACTTAGTCTGCCATATAAAAATTTAGATAGATTTAAAAAAGAGCTACAGTTAAACTATATGGCTAAAAGATATAATGAGAATATTATTGACCCTGATATTTTAGGGGAGTTAGATTTTAGATATATAGATTTCAAACTTATGGAGATGATGAAGAGATACGAGCCATTTGGACAAGGAAATAGCAGACCAAAATTTATAACAAAAGATGTTTTAATAGAAGATGTAGCTACTATGGGAAAAGAGAAAGAGCATAAAAGATTTATCTTTTTTAAAGATGGAATACGACTAAAAGGCGTTCTATTTAAGACAAAAGAGAGCTATTTTATCAATAGTCGTGTTAATATTATATATACCATTAATGAAAATATTTTTAATAATAGAGTTACAATTCAACTTATGGTTGAAGAGATTTATAAATAGATTTTATGGTGCTCGATACTGGATTTGAACCAGTGACTCCCACCTTGTCGAGGTGATACTCTACCACTGAGTTAATCGAGCTTTTTAAAGCTCGGAATAATATCTTATTTTAGCTTAAAAATTAATAGAAGAGTGATATAATATCATTTATTAAAAATAAATAGGAAAATTATGACAAACTTTAAACTATCTACAAAAAATTTTATCATACTAATAGTAGTAGCTTATCTATTTAGCATTTTAGTTAGAACAATATGGGTATATCAATTTCATGATGTTGATGCCTTTAAATGGAACAGTCAACTAATGATTAATACTAATGATGGGTATGGTTATGCAGAGGGTGCTAGAGATATATTAGCAGGGGGACATCAAAAGGGTGATGGCTCATTTATTGATAGCTCTCTAGCTATAGTTACAGCATTTTTAGCAAAGATTTTACCATTCTCTTTTGAGACTATTATTCTTTGGATGCCAACATTTTTTGGCTCACTTCTAGTTATCCCTATTATGTTAATAGCAAGAGTCTTAAATATGGAGTATGCTGGATTTATTGGGGCATTGCTAGGTGGTATTGCTTGGAGCTATTATAATAGAACAATGACAGGATATTATGATACGGATATGTTAACTATTGTTCTACCAACCTTTACACTCTGGGCTACTATATATGCTCTTTTAAAAAAGAGAAATAGATATATTCTGCTTGTATCTTTTTTTATGGTTCTATCTAACTGGTGGTATTTTCAAAACTACTCATTAAGTCTATCTATGACAGTAGTTACTCTATTATATACTCTAATTTTTGATAGAAAAGATATATTTAACTATAAGGTATTAATTTTTATGTTAATCTCTCTATCTCAAATAGATTTAGTTATAAAAATACCAATTATATTAGCTCTTTTTGGATTTTTTCATATTAAATCAGATTTGGATAAGAGAGTAGTATTTTTAATATTGGCTATCTCTATATTAATGATATTTGCAACAGGTGGACTTGACCCAATCATTAATAGAGTTAATGGATACCTATTTAGAGATAGCTCAGATACTATAGCTAATGAGGGGTTACACTACTTTTCAGTTGTAAAGACAGTAAGAGAGGCTGGAGCTATACCTTTTGAGCTTTTTGCTAACCGTATTAGTGGACACACTGTTACATTTATTCTCTCAATTATAGGTTATATACTCTTAATTTTTAAAAATCGTATATTTTTACTATCTCTTCCTCTAGTTGGACTTGGATTTATAGCTCTATGGGGTGGACTTAGATTTACAGTATATGCTGTTCCAATTTTGGCTCTTAGTATGGGATATTTAATTATCTATATATCAGACTATTTTAAGGATAAAAAATCAAAATTAGCCTTTATAGCTATTGCTACAATGGCTATAATTATACCAAATATAATACATATAGAGAACTATAAAGTTCCAACTGTATTTAGAAAATCAACAGTAACTGTTTTAGATAAGCTAAAAAATATAGCTTCAAGAGAGGATTATGTCTTAGCTTGGTGGGATTATGGTTATCCTATTAGATACTACTCTGATGTTAAGACATTTATTGATGGTGCAAGACATAGTGGAAGTGCAAACTATCCTGTTAGCTTTGCTCTTCTACATAACCAAAAGGCATCAGCAAATATTGCAAGATTATATGCTGAGTATAAAGAGAGAAGTTTAAGAGATAGTAACTTTACAGGTACACTCTTAGAGAAAGGTATGAGAGAGTATGGAAAGAGTAGTGTAAATGAGTTTATATCATCTCTAAATTCAGATATAAAGCTACCTAAAAAGAGAAGAGATATATACTACTACTTACCATTTAAGATGATGGATATTCTACCGACTATTGACCTATTCTCTAATCTAAATCCAGCAACAGGGAGAAACTATAGAAGTCCTCTATTTATTAGAGCAGGTTTAATTAAACGAACTATAAACAGTTTTTATCTTAGTAATGGTATGCAGATTATTGGAGGGAGTATTAGACGAGGTAACAATATTTTACCAATAGAGCAGTTAGTTACAACAGAGTATGATAAGAAGGGACTCTTACATACAACAACTAAACATCTACATATTGGCTCTGGAGTATATGTTATATATATGAAGAATTATAATCAATTCTTAATATTAGATAAGAGACTATTTAACTCTACATATATTCAACTATTTGTATTAGAACACTATGACCATAAACTATTTGAACCAACAATACTCACACCTTTTGTAAAGGTATTTAAACTTAAGGTTTAATATTTGAAAAAACTCATAATAATTACAACAGTCCCCCTAAGTCTAGCCACATTAGTTAGGGGGCAACCTAAATATCTCTCTAAATTTTTTAATGTAACTCTTATAACCTCTAGTAGCCCCTCTAATAGAGATATAGAAGTGTATGAGGGGGTAAAAGTTATCTCTATTGATATGAGTAGAAAGATTACTCCAATAAAAGATTTAAAATCTCTAATTAAGATATATCTCTATTTATTAAAAACTAAACCTGATATTGTTTACTCATTTACACCTAAAGCGGGACTTCTTGGAATGGTAGCATCTTTTTTTGCAAGAGTTCCAAAGAGAGTTCATAATATTGTAGGTATGCCATTAATGGAGACCTCTGGTAAAAAGAGAATTTTATTAGAGTTTATTGAGAGATTAACCTACTCTTTTGCTACAAATCTATTTTGTAATAGTTATGGATTAAGAGAGTTTATCCATAATAATTTAACTAAAAGAGAGGTTAAGGTTATTGGAAATGGCTCTATAAATGGAGTTAATATAGATTTTTTTAGAGATATATATACTAAAGAGGAGAAAGATAGATTAAGAAAAGAGCTTAATATTAAGGAGAAAGATTTTGTTCTGCTATTTATTGGAAGAGTTGTAAAAGATAAAGGGGTAGATGAGCTTATTGAAGCATTCACTATTCTAAATAGAAAATATAGAGATATTAAACTCTTAATAGTTGGGGATTTTGAGGCAGATTTAAATCCAATAGATAATATAGAGATATTAAATAGTAATCAAAATATTATTAGAATAGACTTTCAAAAAGATATTCGTCCATATCTATCTATATCATCTCTATTTGTATTACCATCATATAGAGAGGGTTTACCAAACTCTCTTCTTGAGGCTGGTTCTTTTGGAGTACCACTATTAGCTACTAATATAAACGGATGCAATGAGATTATTATAGATAGAGAGAATGGTATATTAGTAGAGAAAAAGAGTATAGATAGTTTAGCTAATGGAATAGAGTCTCTAATTAAAGATAAAAAACTCTACCTTAAATTAAAATCTAATGTCAGAAATTCAATTATAAAAAGATATAATCAAGAGCTTTTTTTAAGCAAATTAAAAAATGAATTGGAAAACTTATAAATGAAACGACTATTTGATATTATATTAGCTACTATTTTAATAATTATACTATTACCTATATTTATAATTATATCTATAATTATCTATTTTAAGATAGGGAGACCTATTATATTTAGACAGACAAGAGCTGGATTAGATGGAAAACTATTTACAATATATAAGTTTAGAACAATGAGTGATGAGAGAGATGAAAATGGTGAGTTACTCCCTGATGAGAAGAGATTAAATAGAGTTGGATTAGCAATTAGAAAGAGTAGTCTTGATGAGTTACCACAACTATTTAATGTATTAATTGGAGACATGAGTTTTGTAGGACCTAGACCACTTTTAGCTGAATATCTAACTCTATATAATGAAGAGCAGAGTAGAAGACACTCTGTGCTACCCGGTATTACAGGTTGGGCTCAAGTTAATGGGAGGAATGCTATTAGTTGGGAAGATAAATTCAGATATGATGTATGGTATGTTGATAATCAATCATTTTTACTAGATTTAAAAATTTTATGGTTAACTTTTCTAAAAGTGATTAAGCGAAGTGATATATCATCTAATAACTCTATAACAGTAGAGAAGTTTCAAGGAAATCATTAACTATGAAAAAAGCTATCTATATCTATGGAGCTAGTGGACACGGTTTGGTAGTTGCCAATATAGCAAAAAAATCTGGATATAGTGATATAATTCTAATTGATGATGGAGCTAACCCCTATTTATCATTTGATGATATAAGAGATAATAATAGTATTGATATAGCTTTAGGAGTTGGAGATAATAGAGTTAGAGAAAAACTTTTTAATAGAGTTAAAGAGTATGGATTTAATATTTTAACTCTAATTGACCCAACAGCAGTTATAGCAGATAGTGTAACTATTGGAGAGGGGACTATTATTATGGCAGGAGTTATTATTAATCCATTAGCAAAAATTGGAAAAGGGGTGATTTTAAATAGTGCTTCAGTTATTGAGCATGAGAACACTATAGAGGATTTTGTACATATCTCCCCAAATGTGGCACTATCTGGTAATGTTACTATAAAGAGAGCCACACATATAGGAGTTGGGACATCAATAATTCAGGGTATTTGTGTTGGCGAAAACTCAATAGTGGGAGCTGGTTCTGTTGTTGTTAGAGATATTAATAGTAATAGTGTAGCTTATGGAAATCCATGTAGGGTTATAAGGGAAAATTGTGAATGATAGAATTTTTTTATCTCCACCACATATGAGTGGAAAGGAGCAGAGATATATTGATGAGGTATTTAAGAGTAACTATATTGCACCAACAGGTGCTTATGTTACTAAGTTTGAAAAGAGTATAAAAGAGTATTGTAATATTGATTATGCAGTGGCACTATCTTCAGCTACAGCTGGACTACATCTTGCTTTAAGAGTATTAGGGGTAGGAAGAGGCGATTTAGTATTAGCTTCATCTTTTACATTTATTGGCTCAGTAAACTCCATTCTATATCAAGGGGCAGAGCCAATATTTATTGATAGTAATAGTAGTTGGAATTTATCTCCAGAGCTTTTAAAAAGAGCTATTAAAGAGTTACCTAAAAAGCCTAAAGCTCTAATCTTAACTCATCTATATGGACAGATGGCAGAGATTGATAAGATAGTTGAGATATGTAGAGAGAATAGTATATATCTAATAGAGGATAGTGCAGAGTCTTTAGGTGCATCTTTTAACAGTAAACAGAGTGGAACATTTGGGGATTTAGGTGTATTTAGCTTTAATGGAAATAAGATATTAACTACAAGTGGTGGTGGTATCTTAATTAGTAGTAATAGAGAGTGGATAGAGAGAGCTAAATTTCTATCTACTCAGGCTAGAGAGCCATTTTTACACTATGAGCATAGAGAGTTTGGATATAACTATAGACTTAGCAATGTTCTATCAGCAATAGGGGTAGCACAGATGGAGGTTTTAGATAAGAGAGTAGAGCAGAAAAGAGAGATATTTAATTTTTATAGCAGAGAGTTATCTAATATTAGTGAGATTAACTTTATGCCAGAGATTAAAAATAGTAGAGGAAATAGATGGCTTACTACTTTAACTTTTAATAAAACCAATCCTAAAAGAGTGATAGAGGCTTTAGAGAGAGCTAATATTGAGAGTCGTCCTCTATGGAAACCTATGCACTTGCAACCCCTATTTAAAGATACTCCTAAATATTTTATAGATGGAACAAGTGAGGATTTATATAGAAGAGGTATATGTCTCCCATCTCCAACTAAAGATTTTGATAAGTTATATAGAGTAGTTGAGGTTATAGAAAATATATGTTAAAAGATTTACTATTTAAGCCGACACAACTAAAGAGAGTTATATTTTTTATCTCTTTTGATATAGTTATATCTATTGCTACCATATCAATAGCATATCTTTTAAGATTTAATTTTCATATACCACCTAACTTTTTAGACTCTATGTTTAGAGCTATGTGGATTTTAATTCCCATTAAGATAGCTCTATTTTTTATATTTAAGATATATTTTATAGCGTGGAGATATTTTGGATTGGTTGAGTATAGAAGAATAGTATTTGCACACATATTTGCCTACTCTATATTCTATTTAATAGTTCTCTTTTTTTATGAGTTCTTTAGACCATTTCCAAGAAGTGTAGTTGTAATTGACCTATCTCTATCTCTATTTTTTATAGGATTTATTAGAATATCAAAAAGATTATATATAGAGAGAAGTAGAGGCAATATTCAGAAGAGAACTCTAATAATTGGTGCTAATGAGAGAGCTATTAATATTATTAAGAGTGCCTGGGCAGATGAGATACCATATCAACCTATTGCACTTATATCTAATAAGAGAGATTTAATAGGTACATATTTCTCTAATCTAATGGTATATGGAATAAATAGATTAGGGAGTGTTATAGATGAGTTAGATATTGAGGCTGTAATTATCGCTAAGAGATTAACCCAAAAAGAGTTAGATAGACTCTTCACAAAACTTCATAAAGATGGAGTGAGTGAGATAAAGGTGGTACAACTTCTAAAAGATGATAAACCTACTCTCAAAGATATATCAATAGAGGATTTACTAGCTAGAAAGCCTAAAGATTTAGATAAAAAGAGTATAGCATCTTTTATAAAAGATAGAGTAGTATTAATTACAGGTGCAGGTGGAAGTATAGGGAGTGAAATATCAAGACAGGTTGAGATATTTGGAGCTAAAAAGATAATCTTAGTTGATAATAGTGAATTTAATCTCTACTCTATTAATGAGCAGATGGATAGTAGTAAAAGCGTAGCTATTATGCAGAATGTTCAAGAGAGAAATATGTTAGATAGAACATTTAAAAGATATACTCCAGATATTGTAATACATGCAGCTGCATATAAACATGTTCCACTATGTGAAGAGAATATTAAAGAGGCTATTAATAATAATATTATAGGGAGTAAAAATGTAATAGATTTATCTATCAAATATAGAGTCAAAAAATTTATACTTATCTCAACAGATAAAGCTGTAAGACCTACTAATGTTATGGGGACAACTAAGAGAGTATGTGAGCTTTATGCAAGAGCTGTTCCATCAAAAGAGACAGAGATTGTTGCTGTTAGATTTGGAAATGTTCTTGGAAGCTCTGGCTCTGTTATTCCTAAATTTCAATCTCAAATAGAAAAAGGAGAGGCAATAACTGTAACCCATAGAGATATTACAAGATACTTTATGATGATACCAGAGGCTTGTCAACTTGTTCTTCAAGCAGGGTCTATTGCTAAGGGTGGAGAGCTATTTATATTAGATATGGGTAAGCCTGTTAAGATTTATGATTTAGCTAAAAAGATGATAGAGTTATCTGGTAGAGATGATATAGAGATTAAAATTACAGGTCTAAGAGCAGGTGAGAAGCTATATGAGGAGTTATTGATTAGTGATGCAGAGTTAAAGACAAAATATAGCTCTATTTTAGTCTCTCAAAATCCACCTATAGATTATAATGATTTAAATATTAAAATAGATAGATTAGTTAATAGTAGTGATGAGACTACTCTACTAAAACTTTTAAAAGATATAGTACCTGAATTTAACCACCAAAGGAATTAATTTGAATATATTAGAGATTGCAAAAGAGGTATTTACTATAGAGGCTAATGAGATAGCAAATCTATCTAATCTATTAACAGTAGACTTTAAAAAGAGTGTAAAGGCTATATTTAACTCAAATGGTAAATTAATAGTATCTGGTATGGGGAAATCGGGACTTATTGGAAAAAAGATAGCTGCTACTATGGCAAGTACTGGAACACCTAGTTTTTTTCTACACCCTGCTGAGGCATATCATGGAGATTTAGGAATGGTTGAGAAGAGTGATATAGTTATACTAATATCCAATTCAGGTGAGACTGATGAGATATTAAGGGTTATTCCATTTTTGAAATCTCAAAAAAATATAATTATTGGAATGAGTGGAGATATAAATTCTACTTTAGCTAAAAATAGCACATATCATCTAAATATAGGAGTTAAAAAAGAGGCGTGTCCACTTCAATTAGCACCAACCTCATCAACTACTGCCACTCTTGTTATGGGAGACGCTTTAGCAATTGCTCTAATGAAGATTAGAGGTTTTAGAGATAGTGATTTTGCACAGTTTCACCCCGGAGGTAGTTTAGGTAGAAGACTCTTAACAAAAGTTGAAGATGTAATGAAGAGTGCAAATCTTCCAATATGTAGAGAAGATAGCTCAATTAAAGATATTATATCTATTGTATCTGGATATAAGTTAGGCTTGGTGGTTGTCATGGAGCTAGATGATATTATAGGAATAATAACAGATGGAGATATTAGAAGAGCTATGGAGAGTATGGAAGAGAGATTTTTCTCTCTAAAAGCTAAAGATTTAATGAGTAAAAATCCTAAGAGAATAGAGCCTACGACAAAGCTTGTTGAGGCTCAAAAGATGATGGAGAGATATAAGGTAAACTCACTTTTAGTATCAAAAAATTATAAATTAATAGGTATTGTTCAAATTTATGATTTAGGGATTTAACGATATAATAATAAAAAATAAAAGAAAGAGTAATTTATGAATATTAAAATAGCAGTTATCGGTTTAGGTTATGTTGGTCTCCCATTAGCACACGCTTTCTCATCTAAATATAAAGTAGTAGGATTTGATATAGCTAAATGGAGAATTGATGAGTTATCTAATGGAGTAGATAGAACTCTTGAGCTAACTAAAAAACAGGTAAAAGAGGCTATAGATAATGGAATGGAGTTTACAGATAGATTGGAGGATATTGCTGATTGTAATATATATATTGTAACAGTTCCAACTCCAATAGATAGACATAAAAAACCAGACCTAACACCTCTAATAAAAGCTAGTGAAACAATAGGTAAGGTTTTAAAAGAGGGAGATATTGTAATTTATGAGAGTACTGTATATCCGGGAGCAACTGAAGAGGAGTGTGTACCTATACTAGAGAGAGTATCAGGATTAGAGTTTAATAAAGATTTCTTCTGTGGATACTCGCCAGAGAGAATTAATCCGGGTGATAAAGAGCATACAGTTACAAAAATTTTAAAAGTTACATCTGGTTCAACTCCAGAGATAGGTAAAAGAGTAGATGATTTATATAGCTCAATAATTACAGCAGGTACACATCTAGCTCCATCTATTAAGGTAGCAGAGGCTGCCAAAGTTATTGAGAACTCCCAAAGAGATATAAATATAGCATTTGTAAATGAGTTATCTATGATATTTGGAAAACTTGGAATTGATACTAATGCTGTATTAGAGGCTTCTGGAACTAAATGGAACTTTTTAAAATTTAAACCGGGATTAGTTGGTGGACACTGTATTGGAGTTGACCCATACTACTTAACCCATAAGGCAAAAGAGGTTGGTTACCACCCAGAGATTATATTAGCTGGTAGAAGATTAAATGATAATATGGGAATATATGTGGCTAATCAAGTTATTAAGCTTATGATAAAAAAGGGTAAAAAGATAGAAGGGTCAAGAGTTTTAGTGTTAGGGATAACCTTTAAAGAGAACTGTCCCGATATTAGAAATAGTAGAGTTATTGATGTTATTAGAGAGTTAGAGGATTTTGGTTGCAGAGTAGATGTTAGTGACTATTGGGCTGATAAAGATGAAGTAAAAAGAGAGTATAATTTAGATTTAATAGATGAGGTTAATGTTGATATAGAGAGCTATGATGCAGTAGTATTAGCAGTAGCCCATAATGATTATAGAGATTTAGATTTAAAGGTAGGTGACCAAGTGGTATTTGATATTAAATCAGTATTAAAGAGTGCAGATGGGAGATTGTAGTTGAAAAAAAATATTTTAGTAACAGGTGGAGCTGGATATATAGGCTCTCATACAGTTATACTTCTAATAGAGGCTGGATATAGCGTTATAGTTTTTGATAACTTCTCTAACTCATCTATAGAGAGTATTAAGAGAGTTGAAAAGATTGTAAATAAAACTATTAAAGTTGTAGAGGGTGATATTAGAAATCAAGATGATTTAGATAGAGTATTTAGAGATAATAAGATAGATGCAGTTATCCATTTTGCTGGACTAAAGGCTGTTGGAGAGTCTGTTAATGAACCTATTAAATATTATGAGAATAATATATCTGGTACTATCAATCTATGTAAAGTTATGGCTAATTATAGGTGTAAATCTATTGTATTTAGCTCATCTGCTACTGTATATGGAAATCCTGCCTCAAATCCAATAAGAGAGGATTTCCCAACTAGTGCTACAAACCCTTATGGTAGAAGTAAGCTATTTATAGAGGAGATTTTAAGAGATATATTTATATCTGATAATAGCTGGAAGATAGTCCTGCTTAGATATTTTAATCCTGTTGGTGCTTATGAGAGTGGAGTAATAGGGGAAGACCCTGCTGATATTCCAAATAATCTTATGCCATTTATCTCTCAAACTGCTATTGGTAAGAGAGAATATTTAAGCGTATTTGGAGATGATTATGATACTCATGATGGCACAGGAGTTAGAGACTATATCCATGTAATGGATTTAGCAGATGGACATCTTAAAGCTTTAGATAAGATAGACTCTTTTAATAGAGTAATGACTATAAATTTAGGGACAGGAACAGGATACTCTGTATTAGATATGGTAAAAGCTTTTGAGAAAGCCTCTGGAGTAGAAATTCCATATAAAATAGCCCCACGAAGAGCTGGAGATATTGCCACATGTTATGCAGACCCAAGCTATGCTAAAGATGTTTTAGGTTGGGAGGTAAAGAGAGGAATTGAGGAGATGTGCAAAGATAGTTGGAGATGGCAATCAAATAATCCTAATGGGTATAGATAAGAGAAGTGAAGAGCAGTTAAAAAATAGTATTGATATTGTTGATATTATCTCAAACTATATAGAGTTAAAAAAGGTTGGAGCAAACTATAAGGCAAATTGTCCTTTTCATCATGAAAAGACTCCAAGTTTTGTTGTAAGTCCTACTAAACAGATATTTAAATGTTTCGGCTGTTCTATTAGTGGTGATGCAATTAAATTTGTTCAAGAGTATGAAAAACTAAACTATCCTGAAGCCTTGGAGAAGATTGCGTCTATTATAAACTTCTCATTAGTGCATACAAAAAATAGAGATAACTTTAGTGAGATAAGAAAAGTTTTAGAGCAGATAGAGAAGTGGTATAGAAAAAATTTAGATTTAAACCAAATAGCAAAAGAGTATCTTAAAAATAGGGGGATAAATACTCAATCAATAGAAGAGTTTGGAATTGGATATATTGGAAAATCTCATGAGTTAATGAGATTTTTATCAAATAACTTTTTACCTCTTGATAAGGCTGAAGAGGGTGGAGTTATAGCAGAGGGTGAGAAGGGATATTATGCAAGATTAACAGATAGAATAATATTTCCAATCTATTCACCAAGTGGTGCAATAGTTGGATTTGGTGGAAGAACTATTACAAACCACCCTGCTAAATATATAAACTCACCTCAAACAAAACTATTTAATAAGTCTCAACTACTATATGGCTACTCTAAAGCTAAAACGCATATATATAGAGAGAAAAAAATTATTATATGTGAGGGTTATTTAGATGTAATTATGTTTCATCAAGCAGGATTTCAGACAGCAGTAGCTACACTAGGTACAGCTTTAACTAAAGAGCATCTACCAATACTAAAAAAGGCAAATCCAGATATTATACTAGCCTATGATGGAGATAAAGCAGGAGTTAATGCAGGGTTAAAAGCCTCTAAGATGCTAAGTATTCATGGATTTAATGGCTCTGTTGTTCTATTTCCAGAGGGAAAAGACCCAGCAGATATGATAGCAGATAGAAGAGTAGATGAGGTTTCAAATCTATTAAGACAAGGTATAGAGCTTATCCCTTTTACTATTGAGATGATTGCAAAATCATATAATCTAAATAACTCAAGAGAAAAAGAGAGTGCATTCAGAGAGATAAGAGAGTTTTTAGATAAATTATCCCCTTTTAGAAGAGAGGAGAATATCTCTTACTCTGCTACGATTTTAGGTATATCTCCTAAACTCTTTAGTTCACAAACTAAAGTAGCAAATAGTAAAATAATTATAGATACAAATAGAGATAATGTAAGCCTTTTAAGTATTATTAAGAGTCTATTAGAGGATAACAGTCGTCTTGAAAAAGTCTTAACTCTATTAGAACCAATTGATTTTAAAGAGTATGCACCTCTTATTGAATTAATTGCTAATGGAGATAAAAATCACCCTGACTTACTTAATTTAATATCAAATGATACATATAAATTGTTAGATGATAATCAATTCAATAGAGCTTTAATAGATTTTTTAACTATTATATATAGACAAAAGATAAAAGATATTACAAAAGATACTACTATCTCATATAATAAAAAACAGTATATAATTAGAAAAATAAAAACAGATATTCTTCCCCGTTTGCAAAAGGGAGAGTTAGTCCCTATAACTAAATTTTAGATAGAAAAATTAAAAGTTACCCCATCAACACTACTCTTTGCCATCTCTTCAATCTCATCTTCACTAATAATCTTAGCTAAAACTAAACTATCAAATAGATAGTTTTGAGCAATAGGCATAATAGATTTTGCTAACTCTTTAGAAGATACTATATATTTAGCATTTAATAGATTTGAAAATATTGCATCTTTTATAGAGCTAACTTCTATGGCAAAAGAGATACTATTTTTTTTGCAATATTTAGCTATATCTATAGAATTTTCTAAATTAGATAGTAGAACAACACTATTAGAAGGTGTCTCTTTTATATCTGTTATAGTATCTATTTTATAAAACTTAGGTGACTCTATAAACTTATGACCAAAAATTAACATACTATCTTATCCTTTTTTGAGCTTTCTCAAAACACTCATTGGAGCAGTATGATTTTTTATGATATATAATAGCATCATCTTCTGTCATATATGTACCACACTCAGCACACTCTGAAGTTGGAGCTACTTGTGTAAAATCATTTTCACTATCTCTATTTTTTTTCTCTTCTCTTCTATCTAATAGTGGAATTTTGCCACCTAAAAATCTATATATAATTATCCCAATAATTGCAAATATAATTAATCTAAATATCATTTTTAACCTTTTTAATATATAGATATTTTCTCTTACCTCTATCTATTATATCATAATCCATAGATGTAATCTCTTTTAACTCATTAAGGATATTATCTCCTTTATATAAAAGATATTTTGTATCGCTATTTCTTAAATGAGAGGTTAAATCTATTAATCTTTTAGTACTCATTACAGCCCTAGAGGTAATAAGATTAAATGGTTCACTATTATACTCTTCTACTCTCTTTTTAACTACTATAACATTATCTAATTTTAGTTCTAATGCTACAAATTTTAAAAATGAAGCTCTTTTATTTCGTGGTTCAGATAATACTACTCTTACTCTAGGATAGATAATAGCTAATATTATGGCAGGAAATCCTGCACCAGAGCCAATATCTAAAATAGATTTTGGTTTTGTAATAAAATTGTATGGATAGTAGGAGTCTTCTATATTAAGATATATATCTCTTCTACTCTTAGCACCTGTTAAATTATGAACTCTATTCCACTCTAATATTAGAGATATAAATTTTTCAAACTTCTCTTTATCTATATTAGATACCATAGATAATCACTTAACCTATATTTATATTAATCTTTTTTGCATCAATAAGGTTGTGTACTCTTTTTTTTAAATTCTCTATCTCTCTATTTAGACTAGCAACCTTATTTGTAAATCTCTGTTCAGTATCTTTTAATCTATATCTAAGTTCTGCCTCCTCTTTTATGGCTCTACCCTCAACTGTAACCAAACTTTCGATTAAATCACTTAACTCTTTATTGTGTCTAACATCAACCTTATTTAGAAGCATAGAGACTCTATTTTTATGTTTTTTAGTATCTTCTAAAAACTCATCTTTAAATTTCTGCTCTATCTTTTTTGCCTCATCTTTAGCTACTAAAAGTCGTTTTTTTAGTTTATCTATCTCTATACTTTTACTACTCTGTTGATTTATAAGCTCTTGAATTTTACTATTTAGCTCCTCTTTTTCACTATTAAAAATATCTCTCTCTTTTCTTAATTTTTCTCTCTCTTCAGATAATACTCTCTCTAATTTTGCTTCCCACCTATCACTATGTTTATTTAGTTTAAGTTTTAGTTCATTTTTAACACTATTTACCTCATTTTTATATTTAACTTTACCAATAAACCACCCAATTACTAAACCTATTAATCCTGCAATTAATAGACACCAAAATATATCTGTTAATAGACTATCCACTATCTTTCCCCTTTTATTTTAATTTCTATTCTTCTATTTTTCTCTCTACCTTTAGCTGTTTTATTAGAGGCGATTGGATTTGCTTCTCCATATCCAACTGCTTCTAATCTATCTCTTTTAATACCCTTTTTTATAAAATACTCTTTTACTGAATTTGCTCTCTTTCTACTAACTTTTAAATTATTTCTCTTGCTACCCGAAGAGTCTGTATATCCTGCAATAACTATCTTAGTATCTCTACAATCTTTAGATATATCTATAATTTTATCTAAAATAGGATAACTTCTCTTTTTAATTTTTGTGCTATTATTATAAAAATATATCTTATTTTTAGATAAAATATCTTTTAGTCTATCTTTGCATATGGATAGAGTACTATTATTCTCTTTTTTTGTAGGAGTTGGTGGAGTAGATATACTACTCTCCTCTTCATACTGTTGAATTAATTTCTCTTCTAAAGAGCTATTTATATCTTTACTCTCTGTTCTATTATCATCTAACTCTTCTTCATCTTTTAAAAGAGAGGAGTTATTATTTTCTGTACTATTTTTATCAATTAGAGTGGTAGTATCTTTAATAGTTTTACTCTCTTGGCTACCGATACTTTTATTTGTCTCTATTATTGATTTAATAGTTGTATTGTTTATATCTTTGGGAGGAGTATCTGAAATATTATTTTCTATAGTATTGGTACTTCTTTTTATTGTACTATTTTTATCTATATATTTAATATCTCTCTTTTTTGTTAAAAAACAGAAATATGATAGCATAGAAATTAGCATTAACCATAATAACAGCAGTAAAAATATCCTCATAATTTATCTCCTTTAAAATTTATAGATAGTATTAACTACAAAGTAGTTAATATCTTTACTCATCTTTTGAAATCCCATACTAAAACCACTCTTTTTTTTATTTTTTCTATTTTCTGATTTAAAGAAACTTTGAGCCTGTGTATTTGAATAGTTATTAATATTTTGATGTATAATACTAGCAGAAAAAAATGATTGGTTACTATTTGCTAAAAGATTTATAGATAAAATAATAATAAATCCAATTTTTTTCAAGATATACCTTTAATTATAGTTTTATCTAATTTTATCTTTTATAATTTAAACTTCTGTTATATTTGAGATTTATTGATGAAAATGTATTAATAAATTGCATAGAGATAAAGTTTTTAATATATATTACCACTCATAATATGTTTTAGCTTTGGATATATCTTTGTATTTAAAAAAATGTTTCTCTTTTTTAATCTTTACTTCAAATCCAATCTCATTAGCTGATATTATTACCCCTTTAGCCTTACCCTCACCATTTATCTTAAATTTTACTCTCTCTCCAATAGCTGACATAAAGTGAGTTGGGTTTTCTAGTTTTCTCTCAATCCCCGGTGAACTCACCTCTAAATAGTAAGCTCCATCTACAGGTGAATTTACATCTAAAAATGGAGATAACTCATTTGAAATCTCTGCACATAAATCTAAATCTACTCCCCCATCTTTAGTGATATATACTCTAAATATAGTATTACCTGACTCATTAATAGTCTCTGTTCCATATAGATTAGCTCCATAAGATTTTACAATTTTTTCGATACTACTATTTATACTCACTAGAACTATCCTTATCTTCTCTTTTTGCTATTTTTTTAAAAAGCTCCTCTATATGTGTAATTCTCTCTAATTGATTATCAAATTCAAAAGTAAATTTAGGAGATTTAAACCACCCTTCACTATCTCTAATATATGTTGAGAGATAATTAGATATAACTTTTAACTGTTTTAGAGCCTCTTTTTGCTCTTTTTCATTTAAATATGATTTATCTAAATATACCTTAGCATCATATCTACCTCTTGAACATACTACCTCTGTTACAGATAAGCCATTAATCCTACTATCATTCATAGTTGAGAGAGCCTCTGGGATTAGCTCAACTAATCTTGCTTCTGTTCTCTTTCTTTTTATATCTTCTTCTCTCATAACTCTACTCTAATCAAGTTTTACTTGTTCTTCTACAGTTTTATATGTCTCTATTACATCACCCTCTTTAATATCATTAAAGTTTTCAAGCATAACTCCACACTCAAATCCACTCTTAACTTCTCTTACATCATCATTAAATCTCTTAAGCGATTTAATTTTAGTGTCATATATAACAACCCCATTACGGATAACTCTAGCACCTGCATTTCTAATAATAGAGCCATCATATACCTTACAACCTGCAATAGTTCCAATTTTTGCAACACTAAATGTCTCTCTAACTTCTGCTTGTCCTGTAACCTCTTCAGATATAACAGGACTCATCATACCACCAAGTAGTGCTTTAATATCATCAATAAGTTCAAATATAACAGAGTATGTCCTAATCTCAACACCCAACTCTTTTGCTCTTTTTCTAACATTTCCAGTAGGTCTAACATTAAATCCTAAAATAATAGAGTGTTCAGATGCATTTGCAAGTTGAACATCACTCTCACTTATTCCACCTACACCCTCATGTATAATATTAACTTTAACCTCTTCATTTTTAAGTTTAATTAAACTACCTTTTATAGCTTCAAGTGAGCCTTGAACATCTGTTTTAATAATTATAGGAAGAGATTTGAGATTACCCTCTGCAATAACAGCAGATAAATCTTCAATAGTAACTTTATTACTTTTTGAAAGCTCTTTAATTCTCTCATACTCTGCTCTCTTATCAGCTATCTCTTTTGCCTCTTTTTCACTATTCATAACAATTAAAATATCACCAGCTGTTGGCACTTTAGATAATCCAACAATAGCAGCAGGAGTACTAGGTCCAATCTTTTTAGCTCTAGTTCCATCATCTAAAATCATAGTTCTAATCTTTCCATGTGTAGTTCCAACTACAAAAGGGTCACCAATCTTTAATGTACCATTTTGAACTATAATATCAGCAACTGCACCAAAACCTTTCTCAAGTGAACTCTCAACAACAACTGCTTTTGCATTTCTTGTAGGGTCTGCTTTAAGCTCCATAACTTCAGCTGTAAGAAGTAGAGTCTCTAATAGCTCATCAATCCCCTCTCCTGTATGAGCAGAGAGAGGGATAAACTCATAATCTCCTCCCCACTCAATAGGTGTAATATCAAGCTCTGCTAATTGAGATTTAACTCTCTCTGGATTTGCCCCCTCTTTATCCATCTTATTGATAGCTACAACAATAGGAACTCCAGCAGCTTTTGCATGAGATATTGCCTCTTTTGTCTGCTCTTTCACTCCATCATCAGCAGCAACTACAATAATAACAATATCAGTAGCTTCAGCTCCACGAGAACGCATCTCTGTAAATGCTGAGTGACCCGGAGTATCTATAAAAGATATTTTTTTACCATTTTTCTCAACTTGATAAGCACCAACATGTTGAGTAATTCCTCCTGCCTCTTTTGCTGCAACTTTTGTTTTTCTAATTCTATCAAGAAGTGATGTTTTACCATGGTCAACATGCCCCATAATTGTAATAACTGGAGGTCTCTCTTCTAGGTTTTTATCCTCTACTGCATCATAAGCTTTTACATAATCAAGCTCATTTAATGGGTCTATTGTTGTTACTTCAATATTAAATTCGTCGGCTAAAATCTCTATTGAGTCTTTATCAAGAAAATCATTCTGTGTAAACATACTTCCTAATGTAAATAGGACTCTAATAATCTCACCAGTAGTTTTACCAATCTTTTCAGCAAACTCATATACCCTTACATTTTCAGGTATCTGAATTGATTTTATCTGCTCACTACTCTCCTCTTTAATATATCTCTTTTTCTTTCCACTACCTCTTCTAAGTCCAGATGGTCTTTTTCTATGTTGCCCTTGACCTCTACCATGATTTTGAATACCACCTACTGTAGCTCTCTTTTTAGCCTCTTCTTTTCTCTTCTGCTCTTGTCTTATCATATCTTCATAGATATTTTTATCTGAAAAATCAAGCATTAAAACTTCAGGCTCTTCTTCTATCTCTTCAATATTTCGTCCAGTACCAAAATTTGAGTTTGTCATAAAATTGAGTTTCTGTCCACTATTTTTTGCTTGTGCTACTTTTTTAGGTTTTTTCTTAGATGGAGGAGTCGGCATAGCTTTAGGTTCAGATTTTTTAATGAGCTTAGTCTCTTTTTCAGGCTTTCTATCATCAACAATTCTAATCTTTGGTCTCTTTTTATCAGATTTTTTAATAACTGTAATACCAACTCTTTTTCTTTTAACTCTTATCTTTTTGGGACTTTTAGACTCCTCTTTTTTAGGTTTCTCCTCTATCTTCTCTATCTCTTTTGGTTTTATCTCCTCTTTTTTAGGAGTAGGTTTAACCTCTTGTTTAACATTAATCTCTTTTTTCTCTTTATCTTTAGGCTCTTTAGGAGGAGTTTTCTGTTTAATCTCCTCTTTTCTATTTAAAAATTTAATTTTTGAACCTACTTTTTTTATTGGCTCTACTATTTTAGGAGTCTCTTTAGCTTCTCTTATTGAGATTTTTGCCTTTTTGGGAGTCGATACTATTCCAGCATGTTTTTTAACAGTAACTTTTCTCTTAACTTTTGGCTTTTCATCTCTCTTAGGTTTAATACCTTTCATTACATAATCAGCCAATATATCAGCCTCTTCTATAGTAAGTGTACTATTTCCTGATTTTACATCATAACCTAACTCTTTTGCCTTTGCTATAAGGACTGCATTAGATGCACCAGCTTCTGATGCTATCTCTTGGATTTTCACTCTATCCATTCTTATCTAACTCCTTTAAATACTTAACAAACCGTTCACTATCATTATTAGAGAGTCTGAAACGCTTAATTAAGCCTTTGACTTTTTTTTCATTTTTACTACAGATACGACATAAATAGAAACTTCTACCTCTACCACTATATGGGTAAATATTATCTTTGCTTTGTTGTAGTCGTATTAACTCTTTTTGTAGTCCCCTTACTCTACATGCTATACACATGCGTATAGGTTCATTTCTTTGCATAATTATACCTAAATAATGTTATTAACTCTTTGAAGTTACACCATAATTATCAAGAGACTTCGTAAATACCCGATATTTAGGGAACTTACTATCTAATGCTTTATGGATTTTAGGTGCATCATCAGCATAACAGAGTGTAAAAAATGTTGAACCACTACCAGATAGAGTACTCATAAGTCCACCATTAGCAAGTGCTATTTTTTGTACTTCAAAAAGCTCGGGCATCTGTTTCATTCTTCTAGTCTGATGAAGTCTATCTTGTGATGCAATCTTCAATAAATCCCATGACTCACTCATAAAGAGAGCCGTCATAAATGATGCCCTAGACAAAGAATATACAACCTCATCAGTACTATAACTATTAGGTAAAACAGTTCTTGATTTTGCTGTAGATATTGTTTTGTTTGGAACTACTAAAACAGCTCTTAGATAGTCTGGTATTTTTCTTTTTTTACTATAAACTTTACTATCTTCGATAAAAGCTACATTAAATCCCCCCATAACTGCAGGTGTTATATTATCAGGGTGTGGTTCATACTCTAATGCTAAGCTTAATATTTTTCTCTTATTATATCTCTCTTCTGCTACAACAAAAGCACTTGTTAGTGCTGCTACAATAACAGCTGAGGAGCTTCCTAATCCTCTTGATATAGGGATACGATTATTAAACTCAAATCTAAAATTAGCTTTTTTACCTTTTAAAATCTTATACTGCTTATTAAAGATATTCATAAAAAGAATATTTTTACGAATATGTGGATTTTCAGCCCCTTCACCACGAGTCGATACAGAGAAAAATCTTGCTGGTTTTATAACTATCTCATTTCTAAAATTTATTGCTAATCCCAAAGTATCAAACCCCGGTCCTAAATTTGCTGATGTAGCTGGTACAGATACGAACAAAACTCTCCCTATTTTAATTTTTCTGTTATTATAGTCAAATTTTCTTTGATAAAGTGTAAATAGTGCTATATTAGCTTTTTAAAACTCTCTAAAATTACCTCTTGATACTCCACCAATAACTCCTCTTTAGGCTCTTTCTGCTCTCTTATTATAGAGTGAACTCTTTCAAGTTTTTTTCTCATACTACTATCTACAACTCTCTCTATAAAAAACTCTCTATCATCTAATTTCAGACTATCTCTTATAGCATGAGAGCGATTTGCTAAAGTTGAGGCGTAATATAATGCTCTACCTAATAGAATATAAGGAAAGTTATGACTCTTCATGGGTCCTACTATTAACTCTCTCTTTCCAATCTTTTGACCTAATAGTTTAATATTATATAGATTATCAAATCCAACCATAGCACCAACACCACCAACAACACCACCAAATAGAGAACCTAGAAAAAATGTACCTCCACCTAGAGCTAAATCTATCCCTGCACCACTAATAGCTCCAGCCGATGCACCCGTTAAAATAAGCTCTTTTTGACTAAGTCCAAATATAGACTCACTCTCTTTTGAGAATAGTCCAATATCATTTATAATAGGTGCTGTATCTATCACATCTACATTTCTATGTTTCCATATATCTAATATATCTTTTTCTAACTTTTTTTCATACTTAATAAGCTCTCTTCTATAGCGATTAGAGGCTAATTTATACTCCTCTTTAGTAGCACTCTTTGATTTTATCTTATGTCTATATACATAGGATAGACTCTTTATTGTTGTATCTTTAATTATCCCAACTGTTCTATCTATCTTTTGATTATGAAATTTTTTTAAAATCTCTATTGCATCTTTAATTGAGTCTGTCCAATCCTCTTTAAGTTGAGCAATACTCTCTAAAAGCTCTATATGATTTTTAAATTTTGCCTTTATTGGATTAAATGTTCTAACAAGTCTAAAATACTGCCCTAAAGCTCTACTCCAATCCTCTCTATAATCCTCATCTCCAATAAGATTTAATATTGCCATAGATGGCTGACCTGTCCATCTAAGTATCTCCATCTCTATCTCATACTCAGCTCCATAGGGTTTAGATGCATCAACTACATATATAATACCTGCCCCATTCATAATAGGTTCAAGTAGCTCTATCTCATCTCTAAATCTATCATCATCTCTAAAGTTATATATAAACTCTCTAATAGTATCAGCTCTCTTATCTGCTGATACTGGTTTATGCTCTTGGAGCCAAGCTAATATTCGTCTAGCTCTCTGAAAACCGGGTGTATCAAATAGCTCATATATTATCTTTCCATCAACCTTTAGGGGAAATCCTCTTTTTACTTGTGTTGTTCCAGGGGTATTTCCAATCTGAACAGTGTCATCATGTGCTAAAGCAGATACAATACTACTCTTTCCCTTATTTGGGTGTCCAACAACTGCAAATTTAGGGTAACTATCTTTTTTATCTATCATGATTTATAATCCATACTTTTTGACTATCTACACTCTCTATCTTTCTTCGCCATATATCTATATGCTCTTGCTCATTTTTATAATATCTACCTATTGTTCCAAGAGGTAATATCTCTACTCGTGAAACTTTACTATTTTCTATTAACATCTCTAAAATATCAATGAAATCCATAGTTGGAGGCTCCCAAGACTTTACATATAGTAACACAACACCACTACTATTTTTAACTATCTCTAAATCTTTATTGAAACTATTACTTCCACCTATAGCCCATATATTATCTGCTCCATCTATATCTTTAGCATCATTTGCTAGTATTATCTCATCTTTAGAGAAGTTCCAACCTAGTATAGTTTGATATTTAGCCTCTCTCTTTTTAATGACTACCTCTTTTTTTGCCTCTACTATCTCTAAATGTTTCTCTTTTTGTGGTGCTTGTGTTGAAACATAAGGAGTATTAAACTCTCTTAAAATCTTGTCAACACCCTTTAGAGATAGTATGCTCTCTTCTAACTCTCTATTTAGATACTTCTTAGTCAATAGCCAAAATATAAGACGAAAACCAATTGCATAAACAAGAGTTGTCATTGCTAAAAATTTCCACCATGCTCCTAACTTATCTGCATTATGTACCATTGATATATCTAATTTCTCACCTAATCTAAAGTAGTGGCTTATCTCAACTAAATCTAATGAAGGGATAGCAGATGGGATAATTTTAGCCCAAAATATACCAATATATCTTATTAGTTCATGAAATGATTCTGCAGATACTTGAAGAGTTGTACTCCAACCAAAAGCTATATCTGTAGCTATTACCATAATTAAGAGAGAGATTAGAAGACCTATTGAAAATATTAATGAAAATAGTTGAAGTCTCTCTATAAAGAGAAGTTTAGATATCTTAAAATGGAGATTAAACTTAAGACCCTTTAACTTTTTTTTAAATGGTAGATAGCTTAAAGCTTTCTCTATCCAATGTAGTGGGAATAGAAGGCTTATAAGATTAGCAACTCTATCACTACTAAATATAGAAATAGCAGATAGACTCATACTAAAAAGTGGTATAAACATGGCAATAAATAGATAATAGATAACATTTACAGGAAGTTTACCATCATAACTAAGTAGCCCTAATCCAACAAGAAAACCCAATATAAAAAATATTAGACCTAAAAGTGAACTAAGAGATAGTAGATAATCTAAATATCTCTTAGAGTTTAACTCTCCGTCTATTCTAAAATAGTTTTTATCTAACCATTTTAGTAGAAGTTTTATAGGTGCTTTTTCTAATTTTTTATTTTTTAGAGCAAAAGAACGATTATCTTCATGACTCCCTCTATACTCGCTTAAGAGTTGAGAGAGGTCAAGATATGATTTTATAGATACTATTGAGTTTTTACTATGCATATTCTCGTCAATTTTTTTGAAAAAATTATACGATTATTGTCCTTAAATCCATTGTAAATTATCTATTTTAACTATTTTTTGTCAGGTCGTGCCTCATCTGGCAACTTAGATAAATCAGCATCATCAAAAAGCTCTACTTTAGGTATTAATATAGCTATAAGAGTAACAACTATACCAAATATTAGGATTACTAAATCCTCATGCCCTTTAAAAAAATCTAATAGAGTGAGTTTGCCTAATGAGTCACCCATTAAAGGTTTAAAGAAGTCATCATAATATAGAGTAAAAACCAATCCCCCAATAAGTCCACCAATAGCACCAACTAAAACATCTATTCTCCCCTCTGCAATAGATACAGGACCAGTCCCCGGACATTTTCCTAAAATTGCCATAGCGATACCAAATAGTATTCCACCAATAATAAGTCCTTGCCATATAATTGGTTTAATATGATAGTGAGCCCAACCAACCTTTATCATAAAGTAGAGTCCAATAGATGTAAGCCCTACTGTTAAAAATAACATCTTAGGGACAATAGTATCTTTCAACATTGCAAATCCTGCAATTTTTTCAAACTTATCAACTCTAGTATATTGAATAATACCTCCAAATATAATACCAATAAGAAAAACTAAAGCCAAAGAGCCATGACCTTGATGGATTACATTCTCCATCATCTGTGCAACTCTTGAGAGTAAATCTTGACCCTCTGTAACTACTACTATATCCACTACTTATCCTTTTTTGTATTATAAAAGTATCTTCCTGTAATTAGTAGAGAAATCATAACTACAGTTCCAAATATCATTGATGATATTGCAAGTTGACTCATACCAGACATAAAGTGACCACTTGTACAACCCCCTGCTAATCTTGCTCCAATTATCATAATAAAACCTGCAATAAAACTCCAAATAAGTCTTGATATGATAGAGCCATTTTTATATTTTTTCCATGCTGTTGGTATTAGCGACAATCTAAAGCTCTTTGTAATAAATATAGATGTAACAAATCCACCAACTAAAGAGCCAAATAACATAACTCCCTCCCATGAACCTGCATTCTTAATCTCTTTTAGATAGCTATATTTATCTGGGTCTAAATCAAAAATAACTCCTGCAAAGTATGGTACATAGGTAGAAGCACCTATTGGTCTATCTGCACCATATATCGAAAATGTAAGTAATAGAAGTCCAGATAGTAAAATACCACCCATCCACCAAGGCAATCTATTTGTCATAGTTATATCCTTTATAATTTTTTGTAATTATACAATCTATTTTTTAATAAGTAAAATTTATTTTTTTTAATATTTTAAACAATATAATTGATTATTGTATCTTTTAAAATATAAAAAGATATAATCTGCTTATGATAAAAATAGAAGATATATACAATAGATTAAATACTCTTAGTCCATTTGAACTTCAAGAGAAGTGGGATAATTCAGGACTAATTGTAGGTAGTATGAGTAGAGAGGTAACAGATATAGTAGTATCCTTAGATATAGATAGAGAAAATCTACTAAAAGCAGAAGATAAAACTCTCTTTATAGTTCATCACCCTCTAATCTTTTCAGGATTAAAAGAGTTAGATTTCTCTAAATACCCATCAAATCTTTTAGAGATAATAGTCAAAAAAGATATTTCAGTTATTGCAATGCACACAAATTTTGATAAAACTCACCTAAATAAGTTTGTTTTTGAGGAGATTTTAGGATTTAAAATTAGTCTAAATAGAGATTTTATCTGCACTGCGATAGGGGATTGGAGAAAAGATGAGTTATTATCTCACTTAAAATCTAAATTAAAATTAGATACTCTTAGAATAGTATCTCCTAAAGAGAGGATAAAATCTATATCTATAACAACAGGTGCAGGAGCCTCTTTAATAGATGAGATTAATAGTGACTGCTTTTTAACAGGAGATATAAAATATCATGATGCCATGAGTGCTAAGAGTAAAAATTTAATGATGATAGATATTGGACATTATGAGAGTGAACAGTTTTTTGTAGATGTAATGAGTAGAGAGTTGGAAAATTTAGGAGTTTCTGCTATAATTTCCCAATCACTTAACCCATTTGAATTTAATTAATCAAATTGGTACTACAAAAAGCTTCAGACCCCAAAAGGATAAAGATTGAATAGACATTTAGAAGAGTTAATAGAACTTTCAAAATTAGATAAATCAATTGATGAGTTTAATCCACTTATTAAGATGGCACAAAAAAAACTTGACAAAAAAGTTATAAAACGAGATGAAATTTATAAAAAGGTATCTAATATAAACTCTATTATAGAGGATATTAATTCAAAAATAGACTCTTTAGAAAATCAGATTAAATCAATTAAAGAGCAGTTAACTTTAAGTGTTGCAAAAGAGAGAGCTATTAAGAGTGAAAAAGAGATGCAAGCTCTACAGATGGAGACAGAACTTGCTAAAGAGAAGTTAAGTTTTGCAAATGAAGAGATAGATAGATTAAATAGAGTATTAGAGACTAAAGAGGAGGAGTTACTAGAGGCAAATAAGGAGTTAGATAAGGCAGAGATTGATTTAGCCAAAGTATCTGATGAGGTATCTCAAAAATTAGCTTCAATTGATAAAGAGAAAGCTAAACTCTATGCAAAACGAGATAGTAAAATTAGAGATATTGACCAGAAAATTCTATCTTTTTATGAAAAAATCCGTATTTGGGCTGGAAATACTACTGTTGTCCCTGTAAGAAAACAGGCATGTTATGGGTGTTATATGAAACTAAATGATAGTGCTTATGTGGAGGTTATTAAATCTGAAGATATATGTACTTGTCACCACTGTGGTAGAATTTTATATATAGAGCCACAGAGTGTTGAAGAAGAGGCATAATATTATTTGGATAACCTCTTTTTTCTCCTATATAGTGTTATTATTAGTTTAATATACACTATTGCTATTCCAATTTTATATCTTTTATCAAAAAGAAAAGAGAAGTATAAAAAATCAATTCCTGCGAGATTTTTTCTAAAAAATAACCCTCCATTAACTCCTAATGGAGTATGGTTTCACTCATGTAGCTTTGGAGAGGCAAGAGCAATATATCATATACTAGAAAAACTTCCTACTAAAATATTAAGATTAACCACTACAACAGAGACAGGATATAGTGCAATATCAGAAGTCTCTTCTATAAATAGTAGATATTTACCATTTGAACCACTTCTATTTAACTGGATAGCACCTCAAAAGGTCTTAGTAGTAGTTGAAGCAGAGTTTTGGTATCTTCTATTTTTCTTAGCTAAAAAGAGAGGTGCTAAGACTCTTCTTATCAATGCTAGAATTAGTGATAATTCATTTCATAAATACTATAGAGTAAGATGGCTATATAGAGTAATATTTAGATATATTGATGAAGTTTATGCACAGAGCAATATAGATAAAAAGAGATTAGAGAGACTTGGAGCTAAAAATATTACTATTATTGGAAATATAAAATTGGCAAATATCCCATCAGCTACAAAAAGACTCTCAAAACCCAAAGCTCTTTTAATATGTGGAGGAAGTACACATGATGGAGAAGAGAAGCTTATTTTAGATGCCTTTATTAAACTAAAAGAGATTGAGCCAAATAGTAAATTGGTAATTGTTCCACGACACCCTGATAGATTTAAAAAAGTCTCTTTAATGGTAGAAGAGGTAGCAATAGAACATCACTATAGTTATCATAACTACTCAGATAATGAGGCATTTAATTCAGATATAGTAGTAGCTGATATTTTAGGAGAGCTTATTAATATATATGCTATTAGTGATATTGTAATACTTGGTGGTTCATTTTTCCCTATTGGTGGACATAATGCATCTGAACCTGCACAGTTTGGTTGTAAAATTATATCAGGAGTTTACTACTTTAATCAGAAAGATATTTTTAGTACCATAGAGGGAATAGCCATTATAGAAAAAGAGAAGTTATCTAAAACTTTAATAGAGTATAAGAAGATAAAACCAGCAAAGATAATAAATAGAACAGATATTAATCCTATATTAAAATCAATAGAAAAAGAGTTATAAATGGAAAAAGCATATAAGTTACTTGCTAAGCAAGAGGGTATCTCAAATAAGAGAGCAAAAGAGTTAATAGATAGAGGCTTAGTATATATTTTAGATAGAAAAGTAAAGATAGCAAGAGCAGAAGTTGCAAAAGATACTAGATTTAGAGTAGAGAGTATAGATAATATTGATATTATCTATGAAGATGATACTATAATAGCTATTAATAAACCTCCTCTTTTAGATAGTTATGAGATATTAGATATTTTAAAGAGTAGAGATAAAAATATAGAGTTAATTCACCGTCTCGATAGAGATACATCAGGAGTTTTACTCTTAGCAAAAGATAGAGCATTTCTAAAAGATGCCATTAATGCCTTTAAACAAAAAAAGGTTAAAAAGAGATATATTGCTTGGATAGAAGGGATGTTTTTTGAAGAGATTACTATTGATGCACCAATTACAACACATAAAAGAGGTAATAAGGCTTTTTCTAAAATAGATAAAAAAAATGGAAAACCTGCCATTACAGTAGTAAAACCAATAGAGATACAAGGAAAAAAATCAAAAGTATCAATAGAGATTAAGACAGGTAGAACTCACCAAATCCGTCTCCATCTATCATCTATTAGACACCCTATTGTTGGAGATGAGAGATATGGCTCTGTAACTCGCTCTAAAAGAGTTTTACTACATGCAAAATCAATATCTCTTTTAGGTTATGAATTTGAAGCAAAAGAGCCAAAGGATATAATTAGATATAAATAGCTAATCTATTGATTTTATTACCAACTTGACCTATTTTAAAGTTACAAAATAATTTTAATAGGTTTAAATATCAAAGTTTTTTAATCTCCTCTATAGTTAAACCTGTGCTATTAACAATAGTTTTCATATCTACTTTTGCTACAAGTAAATTTTTAGCTATCTCAATAGCCTTTTTCTTCTCTCCCTCTTTTTTACCTTTTTCAATTCCTCTTTTTTCACCCTCTTTTAACCCCTTTAATCTAGCTGTATATAGAAGAGAAGCTTTATATCTCTTATTCTCTTCACTTCTCTTATATATAGCTCTTGCTTTATCATCTAATTTCATAATGTCTAAAATCTCTTTAGCCTCATTTAACCCTTTTGCCTTAAAGTCGCTCTTTATCTCCTCATTTTTTAAAAAATATATCCACTCATCAAGGCTATTTTTAGCAATATCATTAAATTGATTTACTCTTAAAATATAGTATTCTGGATATATATCTGAAATAGTATTAATATGAAAATCATCTTGTTGTCTCTTTGATGGTCTTAGAATATCATCTTTTTTATGTAGTCCCCTAAACTCTGTTTTTCCATAATATACATAATCTTCGCCCTCTCCTAAAGCAAAATAGACAATATTAACCGAATATATCTTTTTAAGATTTCTATATCCACTATCTCCTTTTGAGATATACTCTGTAATTAGTTTAGATGAGCCATAGAGCATTCTCTGAAAATAATCTATCTCACTACTATATTGAACCTCAATTAAAATAATTTGACCATTCTCATTTTTAGCTAACAAATCAACTCTATTAAATTTATCCTCTTCGCTCTCTTGATTTGCCTCACTCTCTAAAACCTCTTCTATCTTTACATCAAATTTTAAAAGTTCTGTTAAAAAACCCTCTAAGATAACAAAATTTGCCTTTTGTCTTAAGATTTTTTTCATTGCCCAATCAAAACTTACTAATTTTCTTGACATAAAAAATCCTTTTTTAGAAGATTATATCATAATTAGTAAAATATACTCTCTTATAAATAACT
>WGAM01000045.1 GCA_015494795.1 Campylobacterota bacterium | reverse complement strand
CTTTATACCCTTTAAGAGCTTTTATAATATCATCTTTTGATAAATCTTTTACTATCTTAGATACACCCATAGCTTTCTTCTCAAAGTTTGCACCATGACAACCTGCACAAACAGTAGTGTTTACAGTAGCCTCTTTTTTAGGCTCTTCTGCTTTTTTCTCTTCTTGTGCTGGAGCTTTAACCTCCTTCTTTGGAGCTTCTACCTTAGGAGATTTTCCCCCCTCCATATCTGCTTTAGCTGATGCACCTGTTGATGAATCCACACAACCACCTAAAAGTAGTGCAGATAGAGATATTGCTATTAAAAGTTCTTTTCTAATCATATTATTCCTTTAAACTATTTTATATAATATATCTACTTTTTTTTTAAAAATTAATATATAAATAGTTTTTTTTATTATAAAAATTAATAGTGTCTCTTTTTAACCCTAATTTAGTTAAAATCAGCAATTAATTTTTGGAGCAACAGAATATGAATAAATCAAAATATATATGGATGAATGGAGAGTTTATCCCTTGGGATGAAGCTAGGGTTCATGTATTAACACATACACTACACTATGGAAACGGAGCAATAGAGGGTACAAAAGCCTATAAGACAGTTGATGGAAGATGTGCTATTTTTAAACTAAATGAGCATACAAAAAGACTATTAAACTCATCAAAAATGACACTTATGAGTGTCCCATATAGCTTAGAAGAGTTAAATCAAGCACAAGTTGAGCTACTTAGAGAAAATGAGCTATTTAATGGAGCATATATTCGCCCATTAGTATATTTAGGTTATGGAGTTATGGGACTCTACCATAAAGATGCACCTGTTGAGGTTGCAATATCTGCTTGGGAGTGGGGTGCATATCTTGGTGAAGAGGGGCTTGAAAAGGGTATTAGATTAAAAATAAGCTCATTTACAAGAACTCCAAATACATCTAGTATGGGAAAAGCAAAAGCAGTAGCAAACTATCTTAACTCTCAAATGGCAAAATTTGAAGCAGTAGAGGCTGGTTATGATGAGGCACTACTTAGAGATGACCAAGGATATATAGCAGAGGCTAGTGGAGCATGTTTCTTTATGGTAAGAGATGGAAAACTTATATCCCCTCCTAGTGATAATACGCTAGAGTCCATTACTCAACAGACAATTATAGATTTAGCTAATGATATGGGAATAGAGGTTATTAGAAGACGAATAACACGAGAAGAGATTTATATTGCAGATGAGGCATTTTTAACTGGAACAGCGGCAGAGCTTACTCCTATTAGAGAGGTTGATGCAAGAGTTATTGGAGTTGGTGGTAGAGGAGAGATTACTAAGAGACTACAATTAGCATATTTTGATGTAGTAACTGGGAAAAATCCTGATTACATTAAATATTTAACATATATTAATTAAGGAAATTTAATGCCAGCAGATATGAATGACTATTTTAAAAAGAAAAAACCAAATAGAGGTGGAGAGAATAAAACACCTAATTTAAAAAAATTATCAAATGATAATGGAGATAGAGGTGGGAAAAAAACAGTTCCACAACTTATATTTTTAACATTAGCTATTATAGTAGGAGTTATATTTTTAAAACCATTTACTATTATTAATTCGGGTGAAGTTGGAATTAAAGTTAGAACAGGTAAATTTGAAGAGAAACCATTAAAAGCTGGACTTCATTTTTATATTCCAATTTTAGAGAGAATTATACCTGTTAATACTAGAATTAGACTTATTACATATAGTGATACACATAAGAGTACTATAGGAGATAACTACTCTTCTACTCTATCAAGAGGTGGATTTGAGGGTGGACTTAGAAGAAATCCTGCAATTCAAGTTTTAGACCAGAGAGGACTTACAGTTAGCATTGATATAGCAGTTCAATATAGCTTAAGAGCAGAGTCTGCACCAAAAACAATAGAGAGATGGGGTTCAAGTTGGGAAGAGAAGATTATTAACTCTAAAGTTAGAGAGGTTGTAAGAGATGTAGTTGGACAGTATCCAGCTGAAAAACTTCCAGAGATGAGAAATGAGATAGCAAGTGCAATTCAGACAAAAGTTAGAGAGAAGGTAAATTCATTAGAGGGTAAACCTGTAGTATTAGCTTCAGTTGAACTTAGAAATATTGTATTACCACCTAAAATTAAAGCAAAAATTGAAGAGGTACAGGCTGCAAAACAAGAGGTGACTATTGCAGAGCAGAAAAAAGAGAAGGCAAAAGAGTTAGCACTAATGAAAGCTGAAATTGCAAAAGGTGAAGCAGAGAAGAATAGAATTGTAGCTCAAGGTCAAGCAGATAAGATTAGAATAGAGGCTATCTCTCAAGCAAAAGCAAATAAGTTAATATCAGAGTCCCTAACACCTGAACTTATTCAATTAGAGCAGATTAAGACTCAAGCTAAATTTAATGAGGCTCTAAAGGTTAATAGAGATGCTAAAATCTTCTTAACACCGGGTGGTGCAGTTCCTAATATATGGATAGATACAAAGGGAAAAGAGAAAGAGAGATTATCAACTCAAACACCAAGAGAGAGTGTAACTACTTATGGAAATTAATTGGATAAAAAATCCTTTAATTCCTGCTATAGCACAGGATTATAGGAGTAATCAAGTTTTAATGTTAGCCTATATGAATGAAGAGGCTTATAAATTAACTCTAAAGAGTGGTTATGCTCACTACTATAGTAGAAGTAGAAAGAGATTATGGAAAAAGGGGGAAACCTCTAACCATACTCAAGAGATAAAAGATATACTTATTGATTGTGATGCAGATACTATCATCTTAAAAGTTAAACAGAATGGTGTAGCATGTCATACAGGAAGAGATAGTTGTTTTTTTACATCTGTTTTACAAGATAGAGTTATTTTAGATAAAAAGATAGATACAGATAATATCTATGGTGTAGTAGATACTCTATATCATACTATTTTAGAGAGAAAAAGTAGTAAAGAAGATATTAAGTCTTGGACAAAAAAACTATTAAATGATAAAAATTTAATGGTTAGTAAGATAAGAGAAGAGGCTGATGAGGTAGCTATTGCAATAGAAAGAGAGAGTGATAATCAAGTAATATATGAAGTTGCCGATTTAACATATCACACTTTAGTTGGACTTGGATATAGAGATATATCTCCAGATAGAGTAAAACAGGAGTTAGCTAGAAGATTTGGTATGAGTGGAATTGAGGAGAAAGAGAGTAGAGGCAAAAAATAGCTGTTTGCCTCTTAAAAAAATTATCTTGCCATTGATGCAGGAGGAATTGGCTCTCCCCACGCACTCTCATCAATAACATACTCATCTACAACTTTTCCACCTATAATATGCTCATCTATAATTCTATCTATCTTCTCTTTATTAAGATTTACATACATTGTGTGTCCTGGTTCTACAAGTATAACTGGCCCCTGTTGACATCTATTTAAACATGAGGTCTGAATTGGCGTAGCTGTTGCAATAATCCCCTTCATCATTAGCTTTTGAGATAGATGTTGCATAAGCTGTTGAGACTCTGGGTTGTTTTGACTAACACAACTAGGTTTTGGCATACCCGGAGGTGCTGATTGTTGACATTTAAAAATATAGAATGCTGGTTGTGGTATTCCTGTCACTGTTTTAATCCTTTTAAAATTTAATTAGGACTATTTTACTCTGAATTAACTTAAAATTGGAAAAAAGTTCTTAATTTTTTTGAATATTTTAATATAGGTGTTTAAAATCCTCTCCTATTCTAATGAGAAAAAGATTTTATTTTTAATTAATAGCTGATTTTGTTTTAAAATTAGCTATACAGTTTGTACAATTTTTTACTGTATTTGTCTCAACAATAATCTTTAATGCCTCTCTATTTAAAATCTTTAATCCCTCTCTTTCCATTTTAATTATGTATTCTCTTTTAAATTTTGTAATAATTCTTGAAAATGTCTCTGGTGTTAGATTTAATATACCTGCTATCTCATTATTTTTTAATCTTTTAAAGATAGATATATTATTAAGCATTAAATCAGCTACTTTGGCTTCTGATGATAATATTGTCTCTTTATGTAAAATGGAAAATAGCATTACGACTTTACTTGTAAGAGATTTTATAAGACCTAAAGAGAACTCTTTATTATTGAGATACTTATATACATTATTAAAATGTAGTAGTCCAATTATGCCATCTGTAATAAATTCACAAGTTACAGGAAATGGAATTTTTTCAAAACAGGCATATTCCCCTATTGTATTTGGGGAACTCATCCTTTTTATCTGAATTTGTGAACCTTTTGGAGATGTCTTATATAGTTTTACACTACCCTCTAATAATACATATAAATAGTCACTCTCATCTCCCTCATAGAATACAATACTATTTTTTTTAAACTTTTTTAGATGTATGCTCTCTTTTAGCTCTTTATGAAATTTTCTATCTAAATCAGAAAACATTGGTATATCAGATAAATTAATCATTAGTTTACCTTAATTAGTCTATTTTAGTTTGATTATACAATATATTTATTAAATCTATTAATAAAGTTAATATATTAACTTTTCACTCTCTATCTTAATTTAAAAACAAAGCTTATTAATGTTATTATTTCTTTTATTAGTTAATTTTAACTAATCTATTGGAGTAGAAGTCAATTACCCCACCCTAAAGGGTGAGGCTTGAAGATTTTTAAGCGACTAAGTCGTTTAATTTTAATCTTGGTGGATGATTGACGCACCCATATCTCTTGGCTACTACTTTTGGTAGGGGCTGAGAGTTACTTTTTAAGAACTTAGATAGG
>WGAM01000044.1 GCA_015494795.1 Campylobacterota bacterium | reverse complement strand
TCTTTAAACTCACTAAATATTAGTCCAAAATGGTATGATTGTATATAACTCCTAAAAAAAGCAAAATATCCTACTTCTACTATACTAAATAATAAAAATATAATAGTAATAAAAAATCGTAATCTAGTATATAGAAATGAGATAATAAAAGATAATAGAAAAGTTAATAAAATCTGTTGTAGAAATCTATTTGAGATAATAAAAAAGTTTTTAAAAAAATAGTCTGCTGTAAAATCAATACTAATTAAGAGTATTGACAATATAAATGCATAGAGTAGATTATTGTAAAACTTATATCGCATTGACTATAACTCTGTTTCATTTATTTTATATTGCTCATTCAATTTTAAAGATAAGTATAACATAAAAAATTGCTATTAATAACATATACTTAATCTACTTATCGCTAATATTTACATCATCTGGATTAAATTCACAACACTCACTTATACTTTTTTGTGGATATTTAATATACTCATATCCATTTTTAATAGTATATATTCCAAATATAATAACAGTTATTGATGCTAATTTTAAAATTAAATCTCTAATATTACTATTTTTATATAATCCTATAAAAAAACCTAAACTAAAAAGAGCTGGAATTGTACTAACTCCAAATATAAACATTACTAAAGCTCCATATAGAGGACTCCCCGTACTAGCAGATGTTACTGCAAAAAAATATACTAAACCACAAGGGAGTAGTCCATTAATAACTCCTAATATAAAAAAACTCATAATAGTCCTAGTCTGAAGTAGCTCTCTAAATGTTTTTCTATACCAATTTGAACTAGATATAGAGTGTTCTATAAGAGTTAAAAACTTTATCTCTCCTAAAAGAGATAGACCTGTTAAAATCATAAATATACCTGCAATAATAAGTAGTATTCCATTAGCTAAATTATTAAACATAGCAACACCACCTAAAAAACCAAACATTGCACCAAGTATCACATAAGTAGTAACTCTTCCAAATGAGTATAGAATATGAGCTATAGCTTGTCTTTTTCTACTCCAATTATCTTCTATTTTTGTACTACTATATGCAATAACAATCCCTCCACACATTCCAACACAGTGGCTAAATGAGCCTAAAAATGCAATAGTAATAATAGATAATATATTAATGGTTTCCATTCTCTCTCTTTTTAAGTAACTCTTTTCTAATTATTGGATTTACCATAGTCTCACCTCTTAATGTTAATAACCTCATCTCATCAAACAATATAGTTCCATTTTTACTATTTTCATAAGCTCCAAATCCATACTTCATGGGTGTATTCTCATCTCTAGTATAGTGAGCCTTTTTACCATCTATCCATCTATTAGTATCTATAGCATGTACCCAGATAGTAGCACTATTTTTAAACTTTTTATCCTCTAGCCACTTTATCATACCTCCATGGTCATGAAAAAACCATGTTCTACCATCAGGAGATATAACTTCAGATGAATATTTAATAGTATCAATTACCATACCACACTGACTATCTTGATAGTGGTGAAGTTTTATATCTATTGGTTGATGTGAAATATTCCCTTTTTTAATGGTAACCATATTCTGTTTTTTGGCTAATGTTAAAAAAACTGTAATAATTATAGATATTATTCCAATAATTATTAGTATAGGTTTTAAAGATTTCAATATCTCCCCTTTTTTAAATTTATCTATTTTAGCAGAAACTTTATAAAATTTACTAATATTATTTATGATAATAATTATCACTTTTATTTTACTGTAAGAAAAAAAATAGTAATATTCAAAGTCTAAAATGATAATTATCATAAGTCTATAAAATAAGGGAATTATATGGTGAAAAAGATAAATTTAATGCTTTTAACTCTTTTAAATATAAAAGCAGATAGTTTAAGTAGTGCATTAGAGCAGATAAAAGTAGATGGATATATTCGAGGGAGTTATCAAGTACATGATGTAACAGATGATAGAACCTATAGAGATGATGCATTAGGGGGTAAACTTCATATTCAAACGGGTGCTTTTTATGGATTAACTCTTGGGGCAAGTATATACTCATCAAATGCTATCTTTAATGATGATAATCATGGATTAGTTCCATTAAGAGGCGAAAATCATAAATCTTATTCAATTTTAGGTGAAGCCTATATGCAGTTAGATGTTGGGAAGAGTGTGCTAAAAGTGGGTCGCCAAGAGATAGAGACTCCATTTGCACAAGTAGATGATATTGGAATGGTTCCCAACACTTTTGAGTCTGCTATTTTTGAAAATAAAAGTATTGACAATACTACTATCTTTTTAGGTCAAATCCAAAAAATGGCAGGAGTTGATGCTGATGAGGTTGATAAGTTTACTAAAGTAAATGGTTCTAAAGGTATGCAAGTTTTGGGTGTCAATTATGAGGGCGTTCAAAATTTAGCACTTGGGGCTTGGTACTACAACCTAAAAGATAATGAAATAGATAGTATTGCCTACTTAGAGGCGAACTATGAAAAAGAGCTAGGAGATATGACTTATGGGGTAGGATTATAGTATGCTAAAGAGAGCTATTTAAATGATGCCGATGCAAATATATATAGTGGAACTTTAAGTGTAACATCTAAGGGGCTAACCCTTTCTACAGCTTACTCAAAAGCAAAAGATAATGGTGCAAGTTCTGGTTTTGGTGGTGGTCCATTTTA
>WGAM01000043.1 GCA_015494795.1 Campylobacterota bacterium | reverse complement strand
TATTTTCAAGAGAAAATTACAAAGCAAGTGCGAACAATTAGGTATAGAATATCACCTCCAAGAGGAGAGCTATACTTCTAAGTGCTCGTACCTTGACAATGAACCAATAGAAAAACACGAAGTCTATATGGGCTCACGCATAAAGCGTGGATTATTTAGAACCTCAAAAGGATATTTAATTAATGCCGATGTAAATGGTGCTGCAAATATCCTATCTAAGTTCTTAAAAAGTAACTCTCAGCCCCTACCAAAAGTAGTAGCCAAGAGATATGGGTGCGTCAATCATCCGCCAAGATTAAAATTAAACGACTTAGTCGCTTAAAAATCTTCAAGCCTCACCCTTTAGGGTGGGGTAATTGACTAAACTATGTAATCTCTCTTTGGCTAATTTTACAATATTTTCATCTTCTGCTAAATCTAACCACTTAAATTGTAATCCACTCTGCATTGTCCCATCTAAAATATCTCCACTCTTTCTAAATTTTAAATCTAATTTTGCTATCTCAAATCCACTAAGAGTTTTAGAAAAGGAGTGTAATCTTCCATTTGATTTATCGTTAGTGAATAGATAACACCAACTCTTAAGCCCTAATCGTCCTACTCTACCTCGTAATTGATGAAGTGTAGCTAAACCTAATCTCTCAGCACCTACAACTACAATTAAAGTAAGTCTTGGTAGAGATATACCAACCTCAATAACAGTAGTAGCTAATAGAATATCTCCCTTTTCTCTAAACTCAACTAAAACCTCCTCTTTTCTCTTATCTTTTCCATGAGTTACAAATACATTTTTAAATCTCTTCTCCCAAAATCCTCTCCCCTCATCAATAGATTGATAGGCAATAGAGTAGCTCTCTTCAACTAATGGATATACAATCAAGACTTGATTATTTTTTGATATTTCAGACTGTATCTCTTTAAATAGCCTACTAAAATCACTCCTATCTATAACCTCTGTTGTAATATCCTTTTTAAATGGAGTTGTAGTGATTAAACTCATATCAATAAGTTCACTCTCCATCATTGCCTGTGTTCGTGGTATAGGAGTTGCAGAGAACTGCAAAAAGTGAGGTTTAATTTTTCCTTTTGCTACAATCTGCTCCAATTTAGCTCTCTGCTTTGTACCAAATCTATGTTGTTCATCTACCATAATTAATGGAGCTTTTGGAATATCATCTTTATATAATAGAGCATGAGTTCCAATAATAAAATCGGCACTTAAATAGTCTCCTTTACTCTCTCTCTGTTTAACTAAAGCTATTTTCATATATTTTGGTAGAAACTTAGTAGCCTCTTCATATATCTGCATAGCTAAAAGTGAAGTTGGTGCCATTAATATAGATTTATGAGGATATGCCATAACTGCACTAGCCAATATTATTATGGTTTTACCAGAGCCTACATCACCTATAACAATTCTCTTAACTGCTTTTTTCTTATTTTTTAAGTCCTTTTGTATCTGGCTAATAACTCTATTTTGGTCTTTAGTTAACTTAAATGGTAAATTTTTAATAAAACTATCTATATTTCCATCTAAAGACTCCAATGCAGGAAAATTAACCCTTTTACCTTTAAGCTTTTTTAAATGATTAAATGCCTCTATAAATTTTAAAATCTCTATATTAGATTGGTTAATATCTTCTAAACTTTTAGGATAGTGAACTTTTATTAAAAAAGATACCTCATCTCTATTTAAACCCTCATTATATAGGTTCTCTTCTGTAATATATAACTTAATTAACTCTCTCATCTGATAATCTGAAATAGCAGTAGAGTATTTAGGTATAATCTCCCCTATATATTGAATAGATTTAGGTTGTATCATCTGCATATCACCTCTATATGATGTAATTTTACCTTGAATATAGTGATGTGTGCCAATTTTAAATGTATCATAGTGATAAGTTGTCACTTGAAAAAATACTGATTTTAACTCTATACCTAATTTTGGTAGATTAAAAACAACATACATTCGTCCACTATTACTATTAACATTAATTACTTCTGCTTCAAATGTCTGAACTTCCCCTACTATTAACTTTTTAGATATAGAGTTATTACTGTAGCTCGATGGAGTAGTCAAAGCTAAATCTAATAGTGATACAATCTTTAATTTTTCAAATAATATTTTTGCCTCTTGCATTCTATTATTATACAAAAAATATTATATATTAATATATAAAAAGTACTATTTAATAGCTGGTATCTCTAAAGATACCATATTACTATTAAAATGCACATTTATCTGATTCTCTGTAGCAATATTTAGTATCTCTTTATCTTTAGTTCTATCTCTATTTTTACATATAAAATTAAATAAAATTATGGGATACCTATTTTTATTAATAACAATTACTTCACCAATTTTAATTTTTATCTTAATCTCAATCTTAGATGATTGTTTCATCTGCTCAAAAATTTTACGAATTAAAAGAGAGAAATTATTTTGATGAATGTATAGTTTTGGTAACTCATAATCTGTTATTAATTTTAGCTTACCCGAATATTGCATCTTAAAAAGCTCTATATTTGCTTCAAAAAGAAGATTAATATCGGTCAGAGAGTAACCCTCTAAATGAATTTCTCTATTAAGCTTAACCATAGGTCTATTATATAGATGGATAGCTATCTCCTCTTCATTAAAGTAAGATACATTAATAGCATAAAATTCAAAATATCCAAATGATAAATCAATCAATGTCTTTTTATATCCAAAATTTTTTGGGGCATAAGATAGAGTAATATCAAAAAGCTCTTTTGTGCTACAAGAACCCATTAACATCTCTGCACTATAATTTAAATAGACTATTTTTCCTTTTGAGTTAAATAGAATAAATGGATTTGCATCATATTCAATAAAGAATTTAAAATCAGTTAATGCCGAGTTCATATATCTTTTTCCTTAAAGTATTTCTATTTATACCTAAAACAGATGAGAGTTTCAGTTGAGATTTAAATTTTTTAAGACCAGCTTGAATTAAAGGTTTTTCAAAAAGCGATAGATTTTCTCTATAGGCATTATTACCCTCTATATTTTTATATAGATATTCAAAAAGGATATTTTCTATATCATCTTGCTTTAAACCATTTAATATAAGCTTTTTATATATAGATGATTTTAGAGATTTTATATTTTCACTTAAGTCTATATCACTACTACTTAAATCTATTGTAGTATCTATCATTAGACTCTTTTTAATATCTTTAATAAAATAGTCTATAAGAATATTTATATCATCTTCATCTCTATCCCTAAGTGATGGCATATTATATATAAAGGCAAATTTTCTCTCTATTAAAGGAGTAGATTTAACCATATTTGCAATAGCAATAACTCTCTTATTTTCAAAATTTAGAGACTCTATATTACTAATTGCCTCAAAATTATATATAATAACCTCATTAGAGTTCTCTAATACTCTATTTAATGTATCTAAATCTCTACCATCAATAAATCTCTGTTTTGGAAATAGACTTTTAACTAAAGTCTTTTTCCCTGTATGACTCTCTCCTATTAAGATGGCTGATACAAAAAGTGACTTACTTAAAGTTAAACCCTTTATAATATTATCTATTTTAATAGAATTGCTTAAAAATTGAACAGGCTTCATAAAGCAATTATAATATATTTTGCTTATATACTTATAAGAGTTAAGAAATTTGATATTTTTTTATAAAAATAGGATATATACTACCCATTTATATTTTATAAAATATAATTTAATATACAATCTCTGCATTTGCATATAGATTATCTATCTTATTTTGCAATGCTTCGATCACCTTTTGTCTTTTTAACATAAATCTTATCTTATCTTTTGCATCTTTATAAGATATTTTTCCTGCATGTTTTTTATTTAGAAGATATACGACATGATAACCATATTTAGTCTTAATAGGTTTTGTAATTAATGTTTTTGGTTTAGCTCTATATGCTATATTAAATAGATTATCAGGTGCCATTCCCTCTCCAAACCAACCCATATATCCATTCTGTCTATGTTCTCTTGCTAATTTAATAAACTCTTTATCTAAATTTTGAGCATGTTTTAATTGAGATATAATATTTCTTGCTTCCTGTTTGGTTTTAACTATAATATTTGCTATCTCTATTGAGTTAGGGTATTGAAATTTATTTTGATTGTTATAATAGAAATTTTTTACCTCTTGATTGCTAACTTTTGTCTTTTGGAACTCTTTTTGTTGATATAACATAAGTGCAATAGAGCCTTTAATATTTCTAATCTGTGCCTTTGTTAAATTTTTTCCAGATACTCTTTTATACTCCTTTTGAGCAATCTTCTTCTGTTTCTCAAAAGCTCTTCTAAACTCTTCATTATTAACTAAAGGACTCTTTAAAAGCTCTGCTTGAATTAGCTCTTCTTTAATAAGATGCTCCATAAGATTTGCTCTTGTAGTATCATCAAGTTTTTCATACCCTTTTGGAATTATAGAGTCATCAATCTTATGTCCATTAACTGTTACTAGCGTTTTACTAAAAAGTAGAGAGCTACTTAATAGAAGTAATATAAATATACCTTTTCGCATATTTTTCCCTTTTAATTTAAAATATTCTGTAATTTTAGCATATTAATCAACTGTTTCTGCTACAAATGTCTTTGTAACCTTTCCACCAAATCTATATACTCCATCTTCTAAACTAATATATAGCTCATCTCCAGAGCGAGGAAATACCTTAACCATATCATCTAAAAGTCCCTCTTTATGACATCTAACAAAAGAGGCAACCATTCCTGTACCACATGCTAGAGTCTCATCTTCTACGCCTCTCTCATAGGTTCTAACAAATAGAGTATCTTTTTTAGGGTTACAGATATTTACATTACAATCATATTTCTCTCTTAACTCTTTAGCAATTTTTATATCAAAACTATCTATATTATCTCTAACTGCTACTAGATGAGGTACACCTGTATCTATAAGCCACCAATTCTCTCCATACTCATATATTTTAGTCTCAATAATCTTTGGTGTAACCATATCACTAACTACATATAAACCATTAATAGTAGCCCTAATAACTCCTGCCCCTGTTAAAAATTCAGCCTTCCCATCTTTTGAAATTCCCTTCTCATGTGCAAAGTGTGCCACAGCACGAGAGGCATTTCCACACATATTTGCTAAACTTCCATCAGAGTTATAAAACTCCCACTCAAAATCATAATCTTTATGGGGGACAAGTACAACTAACCCATCAGCTCCAACCCCATTTTGTCTATGACAGAGCTTTTTTGCTAAATCTCTTCTATCTCTTTTTACTTTATCTATAAATAGTATAAAATCATTTCCATTTGCCGAGTATTTTGTAACTCTCATAATATACCTTTTTTTAGGTAGAATTATATCTACTTTTAATAAATAGTATAAAAATTAAAATAGAGATAGATATAAGTAGTATATTTCCAATAATATCATGAGCTATATAGAAATATTGCTTATTTTTAAGTACAAAGTAAGTCACTAACCATATCCGAAATATATTAACTATATTAATTAGAATATACCCTATAATTGCCCAAACTATTTTATACTTAATAGTTGATGGAAATGAGATAATTGAAGCGAGTAGCATAAAATATGCTATTAATCCATTACAAGCTCTCTCTATTATTAAAGTATATCTACTATCTATAAAAATCTCATGATTTTTCATTAAATTATCTGGTAAGATTATAGATAGAAGATATGCAGTTAAATCTGTCTCTGTAGATGAGATATGGAGTATATTAAAGTAATATATAGTAAATAAAATAATACTATTAATTATATATAGATATAGAAAATTTTTTTTCATATAATAGATTAGATAAGAGATTAACTCTTATCTAAAGGGCGAAGAGATTAATGTAAATCTCTCCATTGATACTGTTTCCAGAGATATGCTAGAATTGTAAAGATTACAAAGAAGGCAAGTACCCAAGGTCCAAGTGCATCTCTAGCTGGTTTACTAGGGTCACCTGTCTCTTCTAAGAATGATAGAACTTTCTCCATACCCTCATGACTAAGTCCAGTTCTAGGCATTGCAGTACCAGGAAGTTGAGATTGAGGATTTTCGATAAATGTCTCTAAGAAGTGTTCACTTCTAGCTCTATAGATAATAGATAAATCTGGTGGAAGTTTACCAAGATAATCAGCTAATGCATTCTGCTCTGTAGCTACTTTTTGGTCATATTTCATTCTATCTATATCTTGACCTGTTTTAATATTTGACTTAGTTTTAGGGATTTCTCCTAATTGAGTCAACTTACCATATCTATTAGCATGACATCTTGAACAAGCTTCAATAAATGCCTCTTTTGGTGTAACTTCACCAGCTTTTTTAGTTTTTAAGTATGCAACAACATTTGCAATATCTTGGTCAGAAGATACCATACTCATTACACCACCCATTGGGTGAGTTGCTGTATCTTTATACTTATGGTCAACATTTGTAGCCATTGCAGGATTTTTAATAAGTGCAATTAAGAAGTTTTTATCATATAATGCACCAGCATGGTCAAGTGATGGGGGAGTTACCCCACCCATATTGCTAGCATTTTTCATATGACAACTACCACACATAGCAAATGTAGCTTCACCTGCAACTGGGTCACCTTTTATAGATGAAATTCTTTTAACATCTGCCCAAAATTTCTCTTTAGCCTCTTTTTTAGCTTTAGAAGCCTCCTCTATATCAGCTTTACCATCATATACTAAACCATGCCCTTCAACATGTTTATGCATTTGAGAGTGTGCAAATGGCTCAACACCCCAATATAATATAAGGGTAAAGATTACAACGATTCCTAATATTTTTAACTCTTTATTCATCCTATACCCCTTACAGCTTTTTCTCTAATTTTGTAATAATTGGTAAGAGTACCCAGAGTGCTATAAATATAATAGCTGCAATAAGTCCAATAGTACTCCAAATACCTTGTGGAGGTAGTTTA
>WGAM01000042.1 GCA_015494795.1 Campylobacterota bacterium | reverse complement strand
TGGAGATATATCTATAGAGAGTAGTGCTAGGGCTATGTCTAAAGATGGATTAGATAAGATATGTAATAAAAATATAAATCTATTTAAAAAATATGGATTTAAAGCAATAGAAGAGTATAAATATCCTGCGTGGAAGCCTGAAATAAATGAGTTTACAGAAAAAGTATATAATAGTATGGAGAGAATTTTTGGCAAAGCTAAATATAGTGCAATACATGCTGGACTTGAGTGTGGAGTATTATCTAAAAAGTATCCAAATATTAAATTTGCCTCAATAGGACCTACAATTAATTATCCTCACTCTATCAATGAGAGGGTAGAGATAAAATCTATAGAGAATATATATAAAGTTATTTTAGCTCTATTGAAGTATAAAAATTTTATTTAAATATTTAATTTTTTTAGGAGATAAGACTTTAATTCTATCTAAATATTTTTCAGTAAAAATAGCACCATTTTTCTTAATATAATTACCACTAGAGGCAAATGCTTGTCCCCATGACTGTTTGCTTTTAAGGAGTTCTAAAATATTTGAAGATTTCATCTCACTAGGCGTTAATGTTTTTGATTTATTTGTATTGACATAGTAGTATCTCTTACCATCTAATAGTAAAAAGTGATAACTATCAGATATTTTTGCACTTCTATATACCCTATTTAGAGATGGTTTTCCATCTGGGATATTACCTGCAAAAATTGGTGTTAATAAAAATGATAGAAGAGTAAATACTCTTATATGCAAAAAAAACTTTTTTTTCATAATACTCACCTACTTTTAAAATTTAATTTAAATAAAAACTAATTTTTATTTAAAATCTTTAAAAAAGTATAACATATATTTTTCATATAGGAATTTAAAAAATGACTTTTTTGGTAAAAAAAATAAATTTTTTATATTAAGTTGTTCGTTTTAGTTTTACATTATTTATTGTAAATGATAGAGTTTTTATTTAAAATATAAAAAAACATTTACACTATATCTTTTGCAGGTACACCAAGATAATACCCTTGTGAATAGTCTGCACCTAACTCTTTTACTATATTATATATATTTTTATTATGTATAAACTCTGCTATAGTCTTACGACCCAATTTTTTAGAGAAGTTTATAATTGCCTCTGTAATTATATATGAGTTTTTATCTGTATCTATATTTTTAATAAGTGTTCCATCTATTTTAATATAATCAGCATCTATATTTAAGATATGCTCAAAATTTGCATATCCACTACCAAAGTCATCAATTGCAATTTTGACATTATACTCTCTTACATATTTAATAAACTTATTTATTATCTGATAATCAGAAATTTCTTGAGATTCTGTAATTTCAAATACAACTCTATTTGGATTTGGATAGCTCTCTAATCTATGATATATATGGTTTGTTATCTTTTCAGATAAAATATCATCAACAGTTAAATTTAAAGAGAACTCAATATCAATCTCCTTTTCAAATCTATTTAGAGTCTTATCTATAATAATTTTACAAATCTGCTCATAGAGTTTTGCTTTTTTTGCTATCTCTAAAAAGAAAAATGGAGATATTGGTTGTCCATCTCTATCTATTATTCTAACTAAAGACTCATACTTATTAATTTTCTCTGTATTATTATCAAATATAGGTTGATAGTAACATGTTATTCTATCCTCCTCTATAGCCTCTTTTATTCGTCTTATCCACTCAATATTATGTGCATAATCCTCATTTCTTCTCATATTATGTTGAAATATTAAAAATTTTTTATGCTCAGCTTGAGCCTTTTTTCTTGCAATATTGCTATATAAAATCAATTTTTGATAATCTTCAATAGCATAATAGAGTGCAACTCCTCCTGTCACAGATACGCTAATACGGTTTCTAATCTCTAGTTGTTTCTCTATATTTTCTATAAACTCTTCAAAAAAGAACTCTAAATTATCTTTAGATAGATAACCCTCTTGAAATAGTAGTATAAACTGGTCAGCCTCAAGCTTATATAGCTTAAATCTATTTTTATCTTTTATCTCATCTAATATATTAGATAGACATAATAGAGTTTTATCACTTATCTCTTTTCCATAAAAGTCATTAAATCCTGAAAAATTATCTATATTTAGATAAAATATAATAGGTTTTATAGCTACATTTAAATCCTCTAAGAGTTGATTTCTATTTGGTAATCCTGTCAATAGGTCAACTCTCTGTTTTTTTATCTCCTCTTTACTCTTCTCTAACTCTGTTATGTCATGTCTTACGGCTACATACTCTATAATTTCACCTCTATTATCTAAAATAGGTATAATTGTAGCATTTACTATATATGTACTTCCATCTTTTTTTCTATTTTTAACAATACCTTTCCATACTTTTTTACTCTGAATAGTTCTCCACATCTTCTCAAATGTCTCTTTTTTTACATCAGGGTGTCTGACAATACTATGTGGACTTCCTATTAACTCTTCTCTTGAATAACCTGAAACTTGGCAAAACATATCATTGGCATAGGTAATAATTCCTTTTAAATCTGTTTTTGATACAATACTACTCTTATCTATAGCCCTTTTGTATCCATCAAGGAAGGATATACTCTTTTTTAGATTATCGCTCATTGTATTAAAAGCTAATAGAGCTTTTCCTATCTCATCTTTTTTTCTTACTTTTAGATGAATGTCTATATTTCCTCTTGAAATCATCTCAGATGCTATCTGAAGCTTTTTTAAGTTATCTGTTATAGATAGATAGAATGCTATAAATATATATAGAGATAGTAGAATTATTCCTAAAAATATTATAATCATATAGTCTAACTCTCTTTTTGAAATATCTATTAGCTCATTAAGAGTAGTTTTATAGGTTTTAGCGAACATATCATATAACTCCTCTTGTGCATACATAGCCTTCTCTATCTTCTTAGAAAAAATATGAATATCATAGGAGAGATTTTGATTTAATATTAGATTATTATCTACAATTGATAGTATCTTTTTTAGTCTATCTGCAACCTCTGTAGTTTGATTTTGTAGTGCTTGATAGTTCTCTAGTTTAGTTAAAATCTTATTATCAACTAAATCAGATTTTAAGCTTACAAGCTCTGTTGAGAGCGAATATAGTATCTTTTTCTGCTCTTGTATCATACTTTTTTTAGTTAAAACAGTGGAGGAGAGACTTAAAAGCTGACCTGAGAGTTCATATATTCCTAATAGTTTATCTTGAAGCATATCGGCTAGATAGTTTATCCTTAAATCATCACTTATATTAAATTTTGTAACTCTTGATATATCAAAAATACTATTTTTAAATAGAACTATAATATTATTATGCTCTTTAAATATCTCTTCAGGGTTACTATCTTTTGTAATTTTATTAAATTTTACAAGTTGATATTGACTAAGAGCTTTTGCAAAATTTTGATTTGAATTTAATAGATTTAACTGTTTAGAGTCCTCTTCATATATAGCATCTTTTCTCATATCAAATAGCTTTTCATCATATAATATATCCTCTTTTTTTTTCTTATCTCCATTTAAGTAGCTATTCATATCTGCTCTATGAGATTGAAGAGACTCTATTAACTTATACATTATCTTAATGTACTCTAAACCAATAAGTTGTCTATTATATATCTTCTGTTTTTTATAATGGTCTAAAAATATAGTGTGAGATGGAAAGATTAAGATTATAAATAGTATTGATATTGAAGCTATTATCTTTATCTTAAAAGACAATAGGTTCATAATATATAGAGCAGGATTTAATATCTTTTTTAGACTCATAATAAACCTCTTTGTTAATTTTACTCTTATTGTAACATAAACGATTACAATTTAACAAATAAATTTATTATAAAATTTAAAAAAACCTCTAATTAAAGAGGGAATAATCCTATTTTTTCTCTTCTAACACCTCTATAGAGATAATATCATCATTTTGATTAATTGAGTCAAGTACATTAAAACTCTCACTATCATCTTCATCAATAGCTCCAAAAACAGTATGTACTCCATCAAGATGAGGTGTTGGTACAAATGTAATGAAAAATTGACTACCACCTGTATTTGGTCCTGCATGTGCCATAGATAGTGTTCCTCGTCTATGAGGTCTAAGACTTGTATCTGTCTCACAATCAATACACCAATCAGGCCCACCTGTACCTACTCTTGCAGGATTGCCTGTAGGTGATGAGTGTGGACAGCCACCTTGAGCCATAAATCCTGGAATTACTCTATGAAATTTTAGATTATTATAAAATCCACTCTTGGCTAAATGTGCAAAATTTGCTACTGTATTTGGTGCTTCATCTGGATATAATCTTACCCAAATAACACCCTTATTTGTAGAGATTTTAGCATATCTATAGCTATCCATAATATCTTGTGGAATATCATACCGTTTTGTTTTTTTTCCAAACACTTTTTTATAATCCTTTATTTTAAAATTGGAGTGGAATTATAGCAATTAAAGATTAATAGTTTTTCTAATTAAAAAAATGTATAATGGCAATTAAAAAGAGTATATAAGTTGAAAAAATTAGTTGCATATATTACTACTGGTTATCCATCATTAGATTTTACTGTTGATATGATTTTATCTTTAAAAGAGGTAGGTGTTGATACTATAGAGCTTGGTATTCCATTCTCTGACCCTGTTGCAGATGGACCAATTATAGAAAAAGCAAATCTTAAAGCACTTCAGAGTGGATTTAAAATTCAAAATCTATTTGATATATCTAAAGAGATAGCACCCCAAATAGATACTTTATGGATGGGATATTTTAATCCATTTTACCATATAGGATTAGATAAGTTTATATCTGAGGCTAAAAAATCTAAAGTTAATGGTTTTATTATTCCTGATTTACCTTTTGAAGAGGCACAACCATATAAATCTATTATAGAAAACGAGGGATTAAATCTTATAGATTTTATTGCACCAACAGATAGTAGAGAGAGAATTAAAAAGATAGTTAGCTCTTCAAATAAATTTATATATCTTGTAGCCTATGCAGGAATTACAGGTGCTAAACATAGTGAAGATTTAATGCCTATTATTAAGAGTATAAAAGAGTTTACTAATACTCCTGTTTATGTAGGATTTGGAGTAAATCAAGCTACAGCAAAAGAGAAAGCTAAAGGTGTTGATGGTGTTATTGTAGGTTCAGCTTTTATTAAAATACTTTTAGATGAAAGGTTGACTAACTCCCAAAAAATTGATAAAATATCCAGCATTGCAAAAGAGATAAAAGAGAAAATTAATGAATAGAAGAGGAATATATTATGAGAAATAAAACACCTTTAGAGGAGCTAAGTACAAAAGTACTACTATTAGTAGAGAGATATAATAAGATTAAAGATGAAAATATTGCATTACATAAAAAAATAGAGACTTTAAATAAAGAGGTAGAAAAACTTAGAGAGGAAGATGAGTTAAAAAATATGGAAATAGAAGATATGACACAAAAGATTACAAAGATGTTAGTTTGACATATAAATAAAATTTTGGTATAATAAAAATTCCCATAAAATATGGGGGCGACTTGGTTTCGACTGGAATAGTAGGGGCTATGTGCATGTCGGACTGAGCAACTCCGTTATACGGCTCATCGCGAATAAACGCAAATAATACAGATTACCGTCCAGCTCTCGCAGTAGCGTAGAGTTAATAAAACTTTTGGACTGCTTTGCTAGTGAGTGTCGTCTTAGCTAGATTATGAAGTATCACATATGATGACTATATCTTTTGGAAGCCATGCTAAAAGATGAAATCCTGGCTAGTCTTGTGTAGCTTTGGGTATTGTGCGAAGCAAGATAAGATAAATCAATACCATCTAAACATGTAGAGTCATAGTTCTATCTATTTTAGGACTGGGGTTCAATTCCCCACGCCTCCACCAATATATTTAATTTTATAAATAGTTGGGTGGATTACATAACTGATTGAATTTAAATATGATAGTAGTTCAAGAATATCAAAAAATAGCACAAAATAAATATTTTGCACTATCTACACTTATATATTTAGTAGTTCTCTTATATGGTTTATATTGGGGAGTTTTGGATTTCTTAAAAATCTCTTTATCATAGCCTTTTTATTCTCTATAGCTAATCTTTTTTGAAAATCTTGCTCTGATATTGGCAAATAGTTTGGAATTTTAAATTTAGCTCTTTTGACTACTCCATTTTCCAATCTAACAGTAAAAAAGTCTATATTTAAATTACTATCTAAAGTTACAACTATTGAACTACGGTGTTCAATCTCCTGTTTTTTTACTCTTCTTGCTGTAAATTTACTCCCATTCCATCTTGTTGGAATATCTAAATCGGGAAATATAAAATTACCAATTCCATAGAATATATATCTATTTTTATATATCTCATAACTCTGTATTACATGTGCATGGTGTCCAATAATCATATTTGCACCTTCATCTATTAATCTATGAGCTATTTTCCTATCACTAAATTTAGGGATAGATATATCTTGGATACCCCAATGTGGTTCTATTATAATAAAATCTACTTTAGATTTAAGGGATTTTATATCTCTAATAATATCTTCTATATTTAGTTTTGCACTTCCACTATTTATATTATCTCCAAAAATAGCATGTGTTGATGGACAACTATAACCAAGTAGTGCAATCTTTTTGTCCTTAAACTTTATAATAAGAGGATTATTAAAATTATTACTCTCTTTACCTGCTCCAAAATATTTTATACTGTTCTCTTCTAAAATATCTATAGTTTTATTAAATGCTTTTTGCCCAAAATCCATAATATGATTATTGGCTAAACTTACAGCAATTGGAGCTTTACCAAATGTCTCTTTTATATATGATTTCTCTTGACATATATTTACTTTAAATTTAGCCGGAATACCATCACAAGATAGAGGAGTTTCTAAATTAAATATAAACTCATCTATATCAAAATCTATCTTATAGACTTTATCTAAAACTGTATCTCCAAAAAAACTTAACTTCATAAATTTCTCCTATTATCTTGAATTTTACTATATATATATATTATCATTCCTCCATTATGGATAACACCTACAGCTATAAATAGAGTTAAAGAGATAATATATGAATTATAAAAAAAGTAGCCTATATATATGGCTAAGGCTCTAGCAAAAAGTGTAGTTATCTGAACTATTAATCTAATTTTCTGAAGACTAAATATATTAAACATAACTGTAGTAGGTGGAGAGATAAATCCAAACATAAACCATATAACAGATATTTGGGCAATTAACCCAGACTCTTCCCACTCACTGCCAAAGATAAATGAGAATATATCTTTACCAAAAAAGATAATTATAATTAGAGGTATAATAAATATTTTTAATAATCCTAAAGTTGTATTTTTATATAAAGGATATATATCTTCTCTATTTGCATACATCTTAGATGCCTTTTGATAATAGACACTTCTTGTAGAGTTTGATATTAAAATCATTGGAACTACCATTACTCTATATGTTAAGGCATAAAATCCAGATATAGCAGGAGAAAATAGAGATGAAAATAGAAAAAGAGGTATATTTTGAGATATTGAGTTGGTTAAGTTTGAAGCCATCTGATATTTTGGAAAGTTTTCATGTCTCTTTATATTTGCTTTTAATCTTCTTTTAGAGAGATATTTAAGTCTTAGTGTATTTTTCTTTATATGAAAAGATATAAGTAAAAATAGTGCAAACATATCTGATAATATCTTTCCAACTACTAAACCATTAAGTTTAAATATATATCTACTTCCACTCTGAATAGTTACTGTAGCTATTGATGCACTCATTTTTGTAGTGGCAATTTTTCTATAAAACTCCTTCCTTGTTGAGTAGGCATCAAATATTTGAAGTAATCCAATAGATAGTGTAGCAAATGGTAACAACCATAATAGATATTTACTATTTTTAAAATACTCTATAAAGAATTGATTAAAGAGATATATAACTATAGAGAGAATGATAGTTATCATTATAGTAGTAATAATCGAGAGAAATACCAAAACTTGGGCATCTCGATTAGATTTAGGTAACATAATAGCCTGTTCATAACTTAAGCTTGATACCATTCCAACCATACTTGCTATGGCAAAAAATAGTGAATATATACCAAATTCACTAGGATTATATAGTCTTGTTAAAATTGGAACAGAGAGTAGCATAATAGCCTGACCCATAAGTGTACCTGTCATTAGAGTAACTATATGTAACAGATAACTACTCTCTTTTAATCTATTTATAATTTTATTCACTAATAACCTTTTTTTAATATAAAATTATCAATATTATATCTTTTTTATCTTTTCGTTGTATTATATTATAAAATATTAATCTAAATAAAAATATTTTTTTTTAGATTAATTAAGAGTATATTTATCCGATTTAAATTATAATACCACAACTTAAACAAAAATATAAGGAAAATAGATGGCAACAGTAACATTTAAAAATGACATAGTTTGTAACTTAGCAGGTAATGAGGTAAATGTAGGTGATACAGCACCAGTAGTAACAGTAGTAAATTGTGACCCAATGCTTCAAGATGAGCAAGTAGGTGGTGAGGGTAAAGTTCAGCTTGTAGTAGCAGTTCCATCACTAGATACAGGTGTATGTGATGCAGAGACAAGAAGATTTAATAGTGAAGCAGCAAATCTTGATGGTGTAGAGGTAATTACAGTATCTATGGATTTACCATTTGCAGCAGCTAGATGGTGTGGAGCAGCAGGAATTGATAATATAAAAGTATGTTCAGATTTTAGAAATAAAGATTTTGCTAACGCTTACGGTGTACTTTTAGCAGATGGTCCATTAGCTGGAATTTTAGCTAGAGTTATATTTGTAATTGGAAAAGATGGTAAAGTTACATATAAGCAAGTTGTACCTGAAATTACACAAGAGCCAAACTATGAAGAGGCACTTGAAGCAGCAAAAGAGGCAACTAAATAATTAAAAATAGAGTGTTTAAAAACACTCTATTTTTCTCTCACTCTAAAAGAAGAGCCATTAATAAAGGTTCTAATAATATTAAAATCACTATCAAATAACACTATATCAGCTGGATATCCCTTTTTTAACTCCCCTAATTCTAAATTCAGTCTTTTAGCAGGTATTGAGGTTACCATTGAGATTAATTTAGGAATTGATATATTAGAGTAGTCTTTAAAATTTTTTAAAGCACTATTTAATTTAAGTACGCTACCTGCTAAAGTACCATCTTCTAATCTCGCCTCTCTATTTTTTACAAAAACTTTTCTCCCACCTAAACTATACTCTCCATCATATAAACAACCTGCTCTCATAGCATCTGTAATTAAAATCAATTTATCATCTTTAAGTTTAAAGAGTATCTTAAATAGAGATGGGTGAATATGGATATTATCAGCAATAATATCACAGCTAATATTATCATCTTCTAAGACTGCTCCTATAATATTTGGCTCTCTATGGTGAAGTGGGTTTATAGCATTAAATAGATGAGTTGCATGAGATACTCCCCATCTGAAGCTCTCTTTAGTCTGTTGATAATTTGCACTACTATGTCCTATACTAAGTAGTATATGTGGATAGTTTTTTTTAATATACTCTATAAACTCTCTAGCCCTCTCTATCTCTGGTGCAACTGTAATTAATCTTATAATATCTAAATAGTTTTCTATAAATTTAATATTTGGCTTTAATATATATTTAGGATTTTGAGCTCCAGCTTTAGTTGGATTGATGAAAGGACCTTCAAGATGAACTCCTAAAATTTTTGCTCCTGTAACACTATCTTTATGTTTTTTAATATTTACTAGAGCATCTATAATCTTATCTTTTGACATAGTCATTGTAGTAGCTAAAAATGAGGTAACACCTGTTTTAATAAGGCTTTTTGATATGATTTCTAGACTATCAGCCGTAGCATCCATAATATCTGCTCCATTTGAACCATGAATATGAATATCTATAAAACCTGCACTAAGATATGTACCCTTAGCATCAATTATCTCTATATCTGTATAAGATGGTAAATCTCTATTAATTGAGATAATTTTTTTATTAAAAATAATAGTATATCCACTTAAAATCTCTTTTGAGGTGACTATTTTTGCGTTTATTATTGCTTTCATCAATTTTTCCTTATTTCGGAGACATCGCCATTGATGGCGGTGAGGATAAATAATCAGCTCTGCTGAAAATTCTCACTTGACATCATATCATATTTTGTATATAATTTCTATATGAAAACTATGATACTAACTCAAAAGAACCGATTAAAACTCAGTTCCACCAAACTTGAAATTGTTAAACAGTTATCTTATTACTCTGCGAGACTTTATAATGTAGGTCTTTATAGTGTTAGACAATATTATTTTAATAATAATGCTT
>WGAM01000041.1 GCA_015494795.1 Campylobacterota bacterium | reverse complement strand
GTAAGAGTTTATAATTTTCATTATCTTTGCATTCGTGATAGTTCTTTGCATAGTTCAAATAAGCATTATTATTAAAATAATATTGTCTAACACTATAAAGACCTATATTATAAAGTCTCGCAGAGTAATAAGATAACTGTTTAACAATTTCAAGTTTGGTGGAACTGAGTTTTAATCGGTTCTTTTGAGTTAGTATCATAGTTTTCATATAGCAATTATATACAAAATATAATATGATGTCAAGTGAGAATTTTCAGTAGAGCTGATTATTTCTCCTCACCGCCATCAATGGCGATGTCTCTGAAATAAGGAAAAATTGATGAAATTTTGGAGCAGAAGCTAAAAGCTCTTTTGTATAATCCTTTTTAGGATTTTGCATAATATCTTTAACTAATCCATGCTCTACTATTTTTCCTCTTCTCATAACTACAACCTCATCTGCTATTATTGGAATAGTAGAGAGGTCATGTGTAATAAATAGATAACTTAAATTTTCATCTCTCTGTAGTTTTTTTAAAAGTTTTAAAATTTGAACTCTTACAGATACATCTAATGCAGAGGTTGGCTCATCACATATAATAAGCTCTGGTTTTACAGCTAAAGCTCTAGCAATTCCTATTCTCTGTCTCTGTCCACCTGAAAACTCATGTGGGTATCTATTGAAATGTTCCTCTTTTAATCCCACTTTTAAGAGAAGATTTTTTATATATCTATCTTGTAACCCTCTATCTCTTTTAAGAACTTTTAAACTTATAATTCCCTCTCTAATTATCTCTCCTATACTCATTCTAGGATTTAGAGAGGAGTAGGGGTCTTGAAATATAATCTGAATTTTAGAGCGATACTTTAAAAAACTCTTTTGAGATAGTTTTGAAATCTCTACTCCATTATAAAAAATCTCTCCATTAGTAATATCTATTAGTCTAATTATAGCTTCTCCTATGGTGCTTTTCCCACTTCCACTCTCACCTACTAATGCTAAAGTTTTTCCTTTTGGAATAGTTAAGCTCACTCCATCTACTGCCTTTATATATCCAACTACTCTCTGAAAAATCCCCTTTTTAATAGGAAAATATACTTTTAAATCTTTTATCTCTAAGAGTTTTTCTGATTTTATACTCTCTATAGTCTCTTTTTTGATATTTAAGTCTGATAGAAGTTTTTTACTATATGGGTGAGAGGGATTTCTAAAAAATATATCTGCACTATTCTGCTCTAATATCTTCCCATAACGCATAACTGCAACTCTATCTGCCATCTCTGCTACTACCCCCATATCATGGGTAATAAATAGAATTGATAGGCTTCTTCTCTTCTGTATCTCTTTTAGAAGTTTTAAGACTTGTGCTTGAATAGTTACATCTAATGCTGTTGTTGGCTCATCTGCTATTAATAAATCTAGCTCACAAGCTAGAGCCATAGCTATCATAACTCTCTGCTTCTCTCCTCCTGAAAATTGGTGAGGATAGTAGTTATATCTCCCTTCTGCATCTCTTATCCCAACCTCTCTAAATAGAGATATAGCTCTATTTTTTATCTCACTACTTTTTAGATTTAGATGTAATCTTATAATTTCAGCTACCTGCTCTCCAATAGTCATAACAGGATTTAAAGCACTCATAGGCTCTTGGAATATCATAGCGATAGATTTACCTCTAATTTTTTGCATCTGATACTCTGGAAGTCTAAAAAGAGATTTATCTTTTAAGAGTATATCTCCACCTATAATATTTATACCATTTGGTAGTAGTCTCATAATAGCTAGAGATGTTAAAGATTTTCCACTTCCACTCTCTCCTACTAAAGCAAAAATCTCTCCCTCTTCTATCTTGAAGCTAATTGAGTCTAAAAGAGTCTTATTTCCTATTTTAACTCTTAAATTCTCTACTCTTAATATCTCTCTTTTCACAATAACTCTATCTTCTCTTTGGATTTAACTCTGCTTGTAGTCTATCTTCTCTAAATACTCTATTTGCAATATCTTTTATATCCTCTTTAGTTATCTTATCAACTAACTTTGGTAGAGTATATATACTATTTAGAGGCTCATTAAACTTATGACTATCTATCATCTTATTTAACCAGTAGCTATTTTCTCTCATATTTGTATCATAAGAGACTCTAAACTTCTTTTTATATACATTTAACTCTTTACTGCTTACAAACTCTCTTTTTATCTTATCTATACTCTTATATATATAATCTATTAACTCTTTTCTTCGTTTAGGGTCACAAGAGAAAGATATTGTAATATGTGATTTTTTCTCTTGCAATCTTGATATAGAGCCATCTATACTAATCCCATAGACTCCTGATTTATCTTCTCTAATAAGCTCTCTAAGTCTAACATTTAAGATACTAACTAATGCTTTTAGTGCTAACTCTCTTCTTTTACTATATGTGATGTGACTTCGATATAGAATTAATATATTTGATATATTCTCATTATTATAGTATCTTACAAAATATTGGTCTCCTCTTCTATATTCAATCTCTCTATCTATAAAACACTCATCTCGTTTTATGGTAGGGAGAGAACCTAGATATTTAACTATAAACTCTTTAATCTTATCTACTCCAATATCACCAATAATAGCGAAGTTAAAATTATTTAAATCACTAAATCTATCTCTATATATCTCTAGCATAAAATTTATATCTAATTTATCTATGCTCTCTGGTGTATCAAATCTCACTCTAGGATTATCTAACTGATACCATTTTGATAGCTCTTGATAAAATCTATTTTGTGGATTTCTAAGTACCTCTTTAGCTTGAGCTTTTAAAATATTTTTTTCATTTTTTGCTACTCTATTATCTATGGTAGGGGTAGTTAATTTTAAATATAAAAATGCAAACATACACTCTAAATCTCTACTATTTGCATAAGCATATATATCTTCTGTAAGTTTAGAGATGCTACTATCTACTCCAATATCTCTTCCTGCTAATATTTTAGATAAATCTATATTTGAGAAACCCTCAACTCCCGATTTATTTACAAATAGTGATGTTTTTTTTACACTATCTAAATCTTCAGCACTATATAGTGAAGTTCCACCAAAGCTAAAAGCTTTTAAATAGACTCTATCTTTAGAAAAATTGGTAGGTTTAAATATTACCTTTATACCATTTTTTAAAATAAATCCATATATATTAGTAGATTTACTATAATCTTCATAGACTATCTTTGAGCCTTTTAACTCTCTATCTATAAGTTTAGATGGAAGTTTTTTATCCTCTCTTAAATCAGAGGCTTTTGCACTATCTATAATTTTTAATACCTCATCTTTAGATACCTTTGTACCATCTGTATTTATAAAGAGTATAAATCTATCTCTGAAATTTACTATCTTTTTAAACTCTCTATTTATATCCTCTAATGATATTTTATTTATAAGCTCTTTTTTTAATCTATATTTAGCATCATAATCTATATATATTGAGTTTGAGAGTGCATAGTTTACAAGTTGAGATGCTATTGTATCAGAGTGTAAATCAGATACTTTTCTATATTCTCTCTCATTCTCTTTAAGTTGAGATTTTTTTACCAATTTAAAATCACTCTCTGAAAATCCATATTTATAGAATGATTTTATTAGCTCAAATAGCTCTTTTAGAGCCTCTTTATCATCTCCATTATTATACTCTACAGTAAAAGAGTATGTAGCCTTTTTGCTATTTATCTCTTCAGCCGATAGATTTATAGAGGTAGCTTTTGGATTATCTTTTAATATCTGCTCTCTAGCTTTTATATTAAATAGTTGATATGTCATCTCCTCAATAATACCCTTTTTTAAATCAGATTTAGTTCTTGTATCCTCTAACTTATCAATATAGGATAGAGTTAGACTATTTGATGTTATCTCCTTATCTGTTAATGATAATACTCTTGTTTGGTTATTATCTGGTATCTCTCTTGAAGCTCTCTTTTTATGAGATAGATTTTTAAGATGTGAAAAGCTTTTTTTTATCATATTTTCAATAATAGTTGTATTGAAATCTCCAACTGCTATAAAGTGCATAAATTCAGGTCTATACCAAGTAGTATAAAACTCTTTTGCTCTCTCTACAGATATATTTTTAATAATACTTTTATCTCCAATAGGAACTCTCTCCATATATTTTGTATCTCCAAAGAAGAGTTTCTTAGATTTATTATATATTCTAAATCCAGCTGTATCTCTAACTCTTGCCTCTTCTAAAATTACACCTCTCTCTTTATTAAACTCATCTCTATTAAAATTTAATCCCTCTGCCCAATCTTGAAATATTAAAAAGGCATTTTTTAGATTATCTCTCTCTAAAGGTACTCTAAGTTTATATAGAGTCTTTTCATAACCTGTACTAGCATTAAGATGAACTCCAAATTTAACACCAGTTGACTCTAAATATTTAATAAGCTCGTTTTTTTTAAAGTGTTTAGTTCCATTAAATGCCATATGTTCTGTAAAGTGTGCTATCCCCTTTTGGTCGTCTTCCTCTTCAAGTGAGCCAACTTTAACAAGTAGTCTAAATTCTGCTCTATTTTTTGGTTTAGAATTTTTTTTAATAGTATATTTAAATCCATTGCTAAGTTGACCCTCTATTAGGCTCTTTTCTGTTGGTAATAGTGGCTCTTTTGCAAAAATTAATATATTAAGTAGAATAATAGATATTAATACTCTTATCATAAGTAGGATTTCCTTTTTTTTAATTGTATAATTATGCCTAGATGATGTTTAAGGTTAAGTTAAGGTGTAGAGAGATTAAACTACTCAACCTATTAAGAGTAGTTTTAATATTTTATTGTTGATTAGATTTTACATATTCCAAAATCTCTGTAAGATGTAACTCTCTATCTCCATCTTCATCTATCTCTTTAGATTGACACAACTCACAGGCAGTACCTGCATCTGTATCCTCCATAAGAGCCTCTAGCGTATCATTTCCTGCTTTAATAGAGTCTAAAATAGTCCCAAGAGATACATCATAACATTCACAAACAGTATAATCTAAACCATACTCTTCTATTATATCCATAATTAATCCTTATATTTTATTAAAATAGAGTGTAATGTAACATAATATAGATTAAATTTTCATAATTATTCATATTGTTTTTCCAACTCGTAAACCAGAAACCCAAGCAAAATGTAGATTAAATCCACCTCTATCTCCATCTACATCTAAAAGTTCACCTGTAAAATATAGCCCTTTATGTTTTTTTGACTCTAAGCTCTTTGGATTTACCTCTCTAGTATCAACTCCACCAGTTGCAACCTCTGCACCCTTAAATCCTCTAGTTCCATCAACTATAAATTTAAAGGATTTAATATTTCTAATAATATTATCTACTTTAGAGTCTAATATGAAATTAATAATTTTCTTATTTATCAATCCTTTAAGAGTAATCTCTAATGGTCTATCTCTTCTATTTAATATATCTCTTAATCTATCTTTAGATAAGTGTGGCATTAAATCTATTGTCAAAATAGTCTCTTTTTTATATTTTAGCTCCTCTACTACAAATCTACTAATATCTAAAATAGCAAGTCCAGATATTCCATAGTTTGTAAATAGAATATCTCCTCTCTTCTCTATAATCCTGTTTTTTAGTTTTAGAGTTACCCTGCTATATATTTTTACACCTGATAATCTTTTTAGATTAGCCATAGTTGATGTTAATTGGACTAATGATGGATATGGGGTAATAATAGAGTGTCCAAAACTTTTTGCAAACTCTAATCCATCATCAACTCCACCAAGTTGAGGTGCAGATATATTTCCTGTAGCAATAATAAGATTTTTACTCTCTAATGAGCTACTATTAAATTCTACTCTATATCTATTTTTAAACTTTTTTATACTCTCAACTCTACTATTACAAAATATATCTACTCCTAATCTCTTGCACTCATACTCTAAAAGCTCAACAACGCTTAATGCTTGAAGTGACATAGGAAAAACTTTTCCATCTTTTTCTTCAGTTAAGAGTAATCCAATAGAGTTAAAAAATTTCTCTATTGAGTTATAACTATATCTATCTAATACTCTCTCTATAAATTTATGATTTTTTGAATGAAATCTATCTAATGTTATTTTTCTATTTGTAATATTACATCTACCATTACCTGTAGCTAAAAGTTTTTTTCCAATTTTAGAGTTTTTTTCTAAAATAGCTACTCGTTTTCCTCTTCTTGCTAATATAATAGCAGATACCAAACCACTAGCACCAGCACCTATAATTAATACGCTATACATAGTTTTAACTCGAATTTTTTTATCTATTTTTTAGTTATGAAAGATATGAAAGAGGGAGTTTCGTTTATCAAAGGAGAAGTTAATAAAGTTTTACAAAGGAGTGTATGTGTTTCATATCTTTCTTACTCGTATTATATAGAATAAAAGTAAATGATAAGTAAACGAAAATTTAAATTTATCTCATAGAGACTAATCTGCGTACTTTCGTAACTTCTTTTAGGTCAATAGTTTTAGTAATTAATTTTAATCTGTTATTTTTAATTATTTTACCCCATGGAGAGGTAATTAATGAGCTTTTTGCCATATCAATATTAGCAGAATTTGCAACAACTACAAAACATTGGTTCATAATTGCTAAAGCTCTTGCCAATACCTCTAAATGGACTCTTCTACTTTTTCCCCACATAGCTGGGATAATAATAATATCAACATCCTCTAACTCTCTCCATAACTCCTTAAATCTTAACTCAAAACATATTAATAACCCATACTTTACTCCATTAATAGTAAATGGTTTTATTAGTTCTCTATTGCCTTGAATAAAATATTTATGCTCATCTCCCAATCTAAATAGCTTATATTTATTTTGAGTATGTACTATTTTTTTATTATGGATTACAATAGCTTGATTAAAATGGCTATTTATAAGAGTTAAGACTAAAATCTGATTTGTAATGAGTGGTAAAAGTGACTCCAAGGCAGTATAGTAAAAATCTGATGCCTCTTTAAAGTTCTCATAATCAAATCCTGTTAGATATACCTCTGGAGCTACTATTAAATCTCTGTCTCTATTTTTATGAATATACTCTATTAGAGTATCTAAATTTTTTTGATAATTGGAAACTGTTTTTAATTGGAGTATAGCGATACTATACTCTATCTTTTTAAGAAGAGACATATTAGACTCCTAAAAATCATCTAAATCTAAACTACCCTTAGAGTAGTTGGTTACATTACCCTCAAAAAAGTTTGTCTTTTGGTCATTAAAACTAGAGAAGTTATCTACCCACTTAATTGGGTGAGCTACATTATATAGTTTCTCCATTCCTACAGCTTTTAGTCTCTCATCAGCTAAATATTGTATATACTGCTCAATGATATTATCAGTCAACCCTAATATCTGTCCATTTGTAATATATTTTCCCCAACTGCTCTCTAACTCAACAGCCTCTCTAAACATATTATAGACCTCATCAAGTAGCTCTTTAGTAAATAGTTCTGGTCTCTCTCTTTTGGTAGATTTTATCATATTTTGAAAAAGAACTAAATGGCAATTTCCTGTAATTGAAACTTGATTATCATATTTTGTAATAATAGTTCCTTTAGGCATTGTTACACAACCAATTTTACCTTCATATTGATATTCAACTTTTTCTAATGATTGAGTTTGTAAATTATTTGTATCTATCCACCAAGTTAATCTATATATATCAAGATAACTCTCTTTTCTATCATCTTTCTCTATATTACTTTTAAATTTAACTCCAGATAATGAAGCAATAGATAAAACTTTTTCAAATGCTTTTTTGTTTGTAGTTGAAAAATAGAAACTATCTCTGTCTTTTGGTCTATGTCCGTCCCAAAAAGTCAATTCATTTAAAAACTCTTTACCCCAATTTGATGATATTTTTGTTAAATCAACCCAATCAAAATTTTTATCAATTTGAAGAGTATTATCTATTTTTATATAGAAATTTTTAAATTCATCTCTCGTATCTTCATATTCTCTATATTCAAAATTTCCATTTTTTAATATAGAAATTAATCTCTCCTTTTTTCTATCTTTTTTTAGTCCTATATGAATAGCTTGTTTTCCTGTAATTTTGCCTCTTCTCTCTTTATCGATTGTTCCGTCAGCTTGTATAGCTATAAGTAATTTTTCCAATTCAGTAAGAGTTTTATCTTTACCAACTCCATAACCTGAAGAGGGGATAAATTTATATCCATTAAATTTTGCCTCTTCAACTTTCTCTTTTTTTATAGTTATTTTATCACTTTTTGAAGAGCGAGATTTTATAACTAAATCGTGACCTTTTGATATATTTTGTAAAACTTTACCTCTATTATCTACCAATTTAAACATAGAGCCTTTATAATCTCTCCAAGTTTTATGTAGAGGTTTTTCAAAAGTAATCTCTTCATTTTCCATATCATATTGAGCAATAAAATCTTCTGTTGAAATATCAGCTATATTTTTCCAACCATTTGCAGTAAGTAATTGAGTATCAGGATGCACACACACTTCATCTCTTTGAATAAATCTAATCATTTGAGCTGAACCTAACATTTTACCTGACCTAGCTAGAGTATATAGATATGTAAATCCACTATAGAAATATATCCCCTCTAATATCTGGTTTGCAAACATAGCTTTTACAATATTCTCATCTGTAGGATTTTGACTTAGATTTTCATAAACTCTAGCAATAGTATCATTTTTACTCTTTAACTTCATATCTTTTCGCCATAGTTGATATATCTCATCACTATTTTGAGATATACTATCTACCATAACAGCATAACTTTGAGAGTGAAGAGCCTCTTCAAATGCTTGACGAACCAATATAAGATTAATCTCTGGTGAAGTGATAAAAGGGTTTACATTATCTATAAGATTATTTGTCTGAAGAGAGTCCATAAATATAAGTTGTGCTAAAACTTTATCATAAGCCATCTTTTCAGAATCTGTCAATCTCTTATAATCAGATACATCTTGTGTCATATCAACCTCTTTTGGAAACCAAGTATTATTTAGCATCACCTCCCATAGATTATATGCCCACTGATACTTAATATCATTTAACTCAAAAATTCCTGTAGGCTCTCCACCAAATATTTTTCTATCTGCTGTTCTCTCTTTAGAGTTTGGATTGTAAATCTTTTTTCTATCCATCTATATAGCTCCATTTTAAATTAAAAAAAAGATTATACATATAAAGTGTTAAAGTACTCCTAAAGAGTGGCTACTACTCTATCTACTCTCTTTACCACCTCATCAACTCCCAATATTGCCATAATCTCATCTAATCCTGAGCCTCTCATAGAGCCTAATAGGCCAACTCTTAGAGGTTGTCCTATCTTTCCAAATCCTATACTATTATCTGATACAAACTTCTCTAACACTTTATGATAATCTGCTGGAGCATCTAATGGAGTCTCCCAACTCTGAAGTAGTATTATAAATTTTTTTAATATCTCTTTAGCCTCTCCTCTAAACGCTCTCTTAGATGATTTCTTATCATACTCTTTAGGAGCTTTTAAGATGAGGTTTATCTGATTTGCTAATTCAACTAAAGTTTTTCCTCTCTCTTTTGTAGCATTTAATATCAAATTTAATCTATTATGCTCTACTATATCTACTCCATACTCTTTTAAAAGAGTTGCCAATTTTTCATTAGACATATTTTTAATATAGTGGCTATTTAACCACAATAGCTTATCTAAATTATAGTTTGATGAACTCCTATTTATATTTTTTGGGTCAAATAGCTCTATCATCTCATCTATAGTAAATATCTCTTGGTCTCCATGACTCCAACCTAGACGGACTAAAAAGTTTAATAGAGCCTCTGGAAGATAACCCATATTTTTATACTCCATAACATCAGTAGCTCCATCTCTTTTAGATAGCTTTTTGCCCTGTTCATTGTTTATCATAGCTACATGATAAAAGTTTGGTATCTTAAATCCTAATGCTCTATATACAACTATCTGCTTTGGAGTATTATATAGATGGTCATCTCCTCTAATTACATCTGTAAGTCCCATCAGTGCATCATCAATAGCTACAACAAAATTATATGTAGGTGTCCCATCACTTCTTGCAATAATAAAATCATCAACTTCAGTTGATGCAATAGAGATTTCTCCTTTTATTCCATCATTAAATATAATATTTCCCTCTTGTGGTGCTTTTATACGAATGACAGGTTTAATCCCTTCTGGAGGAGTTCCTCTGAAATCTCTATATCTACCGTCATATCTAGCTCTCTCTCCTCTTGCCATCTGCTCTGCTCTTAGAGTATCTAACTCCTCTCTACTCATATAGCATCTATATGCTTTTCCCTCTTCTAGTAACTTATCTATATATTTTTTATATATATCAAATCTTTTAGATTGAAAAATGGCATCTCCATCATAACTCATACCAACCCAATTAAATGCCTCTAATATAGCATCTACTGCTTTATCAGAGTTTCTTGATAGGTCTGTATCCTCTATTCTAAGTAGAAATTTACCCTTATTTTTTCTAGCCCAAAGCCATGAGAATAGTGCAGTTCTCAATCCTCCAATATGTAAATATCCTGTTGGAGATGGTGCAAAACGCGTTCTTATCATCTATTAACCCTTATATTATATTAAAAAAAATTATATCCTAAGAGCGATTATAGATGATTTAATGTAAAATAGTAAAAATATAATAAGAGATATAATAATTTATGGAGCTATTGGAGTATTTTTATAATAGAAATATTAATCTTACAAACTATTATCAGAGAAAGTATAATATATCCAAAGATAGTAAAAAATTACTTATCTATGGCTCTCCATCTTCAGGAAAGAGCTATTTAATATTTGATTATCTTAGAGATTTTAATCAAGAGGATTATCTATATATAGATTTTTTAGACCCTAAATTTCAATTTAGAGATATTATTAGAGAAGATATTGAGGGATTTATTAAATTTAATAGTATAGAGTTACTAATACTTGACCACTATACCCATAACTATTTTGAGACTCTTCCCAAAGTTAAACAACTAATTATTATATCAGATAGATTTTATAATTATGGTAGAGAGTTTAACTATTTAGAGATACCATTACTCGATTATGAGGAGTTTTTTGGATTTCAAAAGTTAAATTCTGAAAAGCAGATTTTTAATCTATTTTTAAAGCAGGGTACTCTACCACAATTAGCTCTAAATATAGCACCTAAAGAGCAACTATTTTTACTATTTATAAAGAGCCATTTTAGTAGTTCTGAAGCAAAACTATTAAATATATTAGCACACTTTAATGGTTCAATAGTTACCACATTTCAACTATATAGTTATGCAAAAGAGAGATATAAAATCTCAAAAGATTTAATATATAGACAGATAAGAGATTTTAAAGATAGAGGTATTATTAGATTTATTCAAGATGAAACTGCTTCAAGTAGTAAAAAGTTAATATTTTTTGATTTTGCTCTAGCTAAATACCTTACACTTAGTCAAAAGTTTCCAAAGCAGTTTGATACAATGGTAGCACTATCTCTAATTAAACATAATATAGAGTTTAAAGCATTTGGAAAGGGAGGATATATTACAGAGAGTAGAAATTTAATTATTCCTGCTCCATTTAATAGTGAAAATAGTATGTGGAAAAAATCTCATTCAAAATTTTCGATATATAAAAAAAATGGAGTTAAGATAGTAACTATTGTAACAGTAGCTACACAATATAGTTTTAAAATAGAAAATATAGAGTTTAATGCACTACCCTTTTATGAGTGGGTAGTGATAAATGATGATTAATACTCAATCTCAACCTCTGACATTTTAACCATTTTATTCATCTCTGACAATAAAATAGGATTATCTTTAATAATAGTTTTCATCTCTTTAGATGATAACTTCTCTTTTAGATATAGAGGTTTTAATCTTGTCCAGATAGATAGAACTTTTTCTAACTGATTTTTAATCTTTCTATTTGTAGGTTTTACTATAGTTTGATTACTATCACCATTAATTAGAGTATTTAGTGAGTCATTAAAAAGTTTTATTGTCTTTTGTAATTTCTCTTTATACTCCATATTACCCTTTGAGAGAAGAAGTTTCTCTTTTGTCATCTTTTGAGTTAACATTCTCTGTCGCCCTGCTACATTTACAACTCTAAGTCTTACTCTATCGAGATAATTTTGAGATTGATTTGATTTTTCATATCTCTTTACTAACTCATTAGAGACTTTTAAAAGCTTTTCATTGTTATCTATAATAAATTTAAGTGATTTTCCATCTTTATCTTTTTGATTAGCAATATTTTTAATATTTTTATAAAAAGGTTCCCATTTTTTCTCTATAACTTTAATCTGCTCATCTATAGATTTACTCTTTAGAGGTATGCAGTTTAACTCTTTATCTCCATTTTTAAAAGCATTTAGTGTCTGATTATATAGAGATGAAAATTTAAGAAGTCTTTTAATATTCTCTTTTTTATTAATATTAGATGATACTAAAAGAGATAATTTTGTCATTCTTTGAGTTAGCATTCTCTGTTTTCCTGATAGATTAACGAGTCTCTTTAACTGATTATTTCTATTCATAAAACTATTTATAATAGATGAAAATTTTAATCTCTGTTTTTCGCGATTAACTGATTTAGTATATAGTATAACAGCTCTATTCATCTCAACTAATATATTATCTAGCTCATCTATAGCTTCTTTAGTATCTTTTCCATGAAGAGATTTTTCTAATGTAGGTTGAAGATTAATCCAGAGTTTATCAACTACTTTTAACTGTTTTACAATTTGAGTTATCTTAGTGCCTTTTAAATTTAACTCTTTATCTCCATTAAGAAGACCTTTAATTGTTTTAGTAAAAAGTTTTTGAGATTTTTTAAAATCTGATATATAAGTTTTACTCTTAATATTATTTTTTATAAAGAGTAAATCTTTTCCCATTTTTTGAGTTAACATTCTCTGTTTTCCAGCAAGGTTAATATCATTTGCTAATTTAAGTTTATTATCTCCCTTATTTTGTGAAGCATACATACCAACAGCAACATTCATCTCTTTTAAAATAGGTATATTATTTTTTTCTAATATTTTATAGCTATTATCTGTTGCCTTATTAGAAATTATATTTTCTATCTCTTTATAAAAAGGTTTCCATAGTTTTTTGACTTTTTTAAGCTGTTTTTGTATATCTTTATCTTTAATAGCTACTAATTTCAGTGACTTATCACCCAACATTAGACCTTTAAGTGTTTTATCAAAAAGTTTACTACTCTTCTTTAATCTCTCTATATTCTCTTGTTTATTTATATTAGAATGAATAAGAAAAGCCTCTTTTGTCATCTTTTGAGTAAGCATTCTCTGTTTTCCAGCTAGGTTAATGGATATAGCTAACTCTTTATCTGATAATGCAAAGAGTGAAGAGTTAAAGATTAATAAGGTAATTAAAAGTGTGATAAATTGTCTCATATTTATTCTATCCTTAATGTATGATATTACATTATACAATAATAAAAGTTTTATAATATTTAAAAATATGAATTTTATCTTAAAAGGAGATATTATAATTAAAATACCTCTTCCAGATAGCTACGGCACATAGCAAGGGTGGGTGGGCTGCTATGTCCCCATCCTGACCCGTTGTCCACCAATGCTATTGCATAGGTCTAAAAGAGGCGAAGAAATAATATCTAAAGATAACTTAAAAAAGATTAAATTTATTATATTTTGATATAATTCTTCTCCAATATAGAGAGGTGTCCGAGTGGTCGAAGGAGCACGACTGGAACTCGTGTATGGGGCAACTCATCGAGGGTTCGAATCCCTTCCTCTCTGCCATATTTTATCTTATCTCACTAATCTCATTATCTCTATCTAATATATAACAGAATTTTAATCCATATAGAAAAATTCCCCATGATATATATATCCACAGAAAGAAAAATAGCAAAATACTTAAACTTCCATATATACTTAAATATGTTTTATTATGAATAACATAAAAGATAAATCCAATTTTTGCTAAATACCAAACCAAAGATGTTATAAATGAGCTTATTAGTGCTGAATGGTTGGATACCTCTCTATTTGCAGATATTTTATATGTAATAAAAAATATTAACCATATTATAGTAAATGGTAATATTGTAATAATCTCTATCCATGATGTTAGACTATTTCTATTTAAAATTATTTGCATCTGCATAGATAGATAGAATGATAGAGCTAACATAATAGGTGTTAGTGTAATAAGTGTCCAATATATAGATAGAGATGACCAAAATCCTCGTGGCTTAGACTCAAATATATCATTAACAATATAATCATAGTTTTTAAAAAACATCATAGAGGTAAATAGAATATATATAATACCAATAATACCTAATTTTCCAGAATTTGCAATAAATTTATTGATATAGGTTAGTATCTCTTTAGAGTTAGTGGGCATAAGATTAGTAAAGATAGTAGTCTCAATATTTTTATATATATTTTCAAATATAGGAAGATGTGTTAAGATAGATAAGATAATTATTAAGAGTGGTACAATAGAAAATAGAGTATAAAAACTTAAACTTGCAGAGTAATAACTTAGTTTATCATCAAAAAAAGCTTTAAGAAAATCCCTTATAAAAATATAATAATCTTTTAAAATAGTTTTTATTTTTAGTTTCATCTAAGAAATATATCATAATTTATAAGAAAAATTACTGAATAAAACTATAAAAGAGAGAAAAGCCTACTCTCTCTTAGTTATCATTTGATGCTTGTGTAAGTTTTACAACTTCACCTTGAACTTTAATAAACTCTTCATTATCTTTAATCATACTATTTAGCTCTTTATCTGTTAATTTTTTCTTTAATACTAAAGATTTGACTCTATCCCATATCTTTTGACTAATAGATAGTTTTTCTAAAATATCTCTATCTTCAGTACCATTAAGCTCTAAATCTTTATCTCCATCTTTTAGAGCTTTCATTAACTTATCCATAGTTTTTATACTCTTATCTAAATCTTTTTGTGCATCTTTCTTATTGATATTTTCTCTTATTAATAGTCTATCTTTTACTATCTTATTGATATACATTCTTGGTTTTCCAACTTGAGTATATAGCATAGTTTTAATATGTGCCATAGATGCCTCTAACTTATCGCTACTCTGATATGATTTAATAAAATGGGTAAAGATATATGCAATATCATCTAAAAGCTTTATATTGTTTTTACTAATAAACTCTAAAGAGTCTCTATCTTTAGGATTTTTAGATAGTTTTTTAACACTATCATAAAATTTTATCCATGTACTCTTTACATCTTCTATCTTTTTAGCAAAATTTTTATCCTCTTTTATAGCTTTATCTATATCTTTTTTACTAGCTAATAATTTATTAAAATTTTCATTAAAATCATTAGCAATTTTTAATATCTCTTGTTGATAGAAATTTTGATTAAACCCAATAGAGATTAATATTGCATCTCTTGCTATCCACTGCGTTCTCATTCTCTGTTTAAATGCATAGTTTAAAACTTTTTTATCTTCTGCTTTTGTAGCTTCTGCCTTATCTACAATATTAGTTAATCCACTCATAATAGAGTTTTTTGCATAGATACTACTAACTCCTAATACAAGTAGAATAATAGATATTTTTTTTAACATATTTTATCATCTACCTTTCTATTTAACTGTTAAACCAAGTATATACCAATTCTGCATACCTCCACGATAATATAAGATTTTATCTTCAGGACAACCAAGAGCAAGAAGAGATTTAATTGCCTCTGTTGCTTGTGCATCCCAAATACCATTACTATATATAATCATTTTAGGAACTCTGCTAAAATCCCATTTATTACCAACTTTTTTAGCACCTAAAAGTTTAAGAACTTTTGGAAGATATTTACTACTCTTTTTTAACATAGTGAATGGGAGGTTAATAGAACCGGGAATAGCTCCTCCTGCATACCAATCTCTAGTTCTCGTATCAATCAAAAGCATATCACTATCTTCATTTTGCATCTGCTTAATATATTTTAAGAGTTCAAGTTCCCCAATAGTTTTAACTTTTCCTATATTCATAGGTTGAACACAATATGGAGGACACTCTCTACTTGTTTTTGTAAAACTAGAAGTTAATCTATGTTTTGTATCTTGATTTCTCTCTATTTTAATATTTTTACCATTCTCTTGAATAGTGATTGATTTTAAATCTTTTGTAATATTAACATTTCCTGCAATTAATGCACCACTTAATATTAATAGACTTATACTAATTCTTTTTCTCATTTATACTCTCCTTATTTAAATTTTAGGTATTATCAATTTAGTATTTGGAAATATCTCATATTTTGAGTTTATCTTATTCTTGTTTGCTTCATATATTAACTTATATTTACTCTTATCGTTATAGTATCTTTTTGCTAGAATAGATAAATTATCTCCTTTCTGTACTTTTATAATAAAAGATTTACTGTTCTCCTCAATAATAGCAATTTTTTTATCTTTTACATCTTTAATAATTGCATTTGCAAATTTTTTAGCAGATAAAGTATTTTTCTTTTCTGCATTTTCAACTAGTTTTTTAAGACTTTTTTGTGTCTGAGAAAGACTTTTTTTAGACTCGGTTACATCTAATATTAAACTCTCTAACTCTTTTTTAATATCTTTTGATTTTAAATCTCTACTATTTAACTTAACAAGATTATTAAGTTCATCTTTTATTATAGAAATTTTTTTTCTATCCTCTAATATATCACTTTGCTCTTCATCAATACTATTAATAAAATCTTCTAACTTCTTTTTCTTTAGCTCTTTTGAGTTGTCAACCTTATCAACTAAAGCTATTAAATCCTCTTTTAATTTACTCTTTTTATGCTCTTCTTTAGCAATTACCTCTAATGAGGAGTTTAAATCTCTCTTTATCTTTATATCTCCAATATCTTTACTATCTTTTTTACTCTCTCTCTCTTTGGCTAAAACATTTAAAATAAACTCTGCAGAGTCTCTATTTTGATTACACTCCTTATTTGAACTATTATCTTTATTTTTCCCACAACCAACTGTTGTGACTTTTTTATTAATACTCTTTTCTATATTGTTAATAGCAACTGATTTATCATTATTATCTCCACAACCTATAAAAAGTATAGAAATAACTATTAAATGTATAGATATATATTCTTTTTTCATCTCAATCTCCTATATAATTTTATTTAGCTACTGTAGTAAGCTGTTTGAGTGTTGTCTGAAGAAGAGTTGTTAAACTATAAGATTTATATCCAACTTCAAATGCTAAAACTCTACCCTTTGCATCAATTACAACTGTTAACGGTATAACACCGTTCCATTTATACTCCTCCTTTAAATAGTCTAAAAATCTGGTCTGTTTATCTCCATTAATAATATTATAATTAATATTATATTCTTTTATAAAATCTAGATTCTCTTGATTTGAGTGGTGTTGAGACTCAATAGCTAGAGTATCAAAAGCATTTTTAAATTTATTTTTCAGTTTAATTAACTCTGGTATCTCCTTTTGACAGTAGTGACAATTCCAAGCAAAAACCTTTAAAAAGACTATTTTCCCCTTTAACTCATCTATTAATAGACTATTTTTAGAAGCTTTTATATGAAATTCTCTATTTTGAGCTGTTTTAAAAATAAAATTATGATTTGATATAAGATTAGTAGAAAATAATTTTTGCTTTGATAGATAGAAATAACTTCCAATACCAATTAATATAACAATTATTATTAATATTTTTTTAATAGCAGGTTTTTGTTCTTTGATTGAATTTGTATCTGGCATAACAATTACCCTTCTGTTTAAATATATTACCACAATACTAACATAATATTTTTTAAATAAGAATAAAATTTAATTATTATCTTAATAAATTTTACTATTTAAATCTTTTTCTATAGAATATATCTATACTCTCAGAGGGGTGTTCTTTTTGATGTTGTCCTACTCTCAATTTTACACTCTTATCAAACTCATGCTCTAAAATATAACTATTACCCTCTTTTGAACTCTCAATAATTACCATATTGTGTTTAGTTATCTTTTTACCAGCTTCAATAATATAACCATCTCCTGTTCCATCATCTTTAATAAATAGCCTATCTAAGTTAAAGTCATAGGCAAAATCTCTTGCTGCTTGATTTAATATAAATAGCTCTGCCTCTCTTCCTAAAGAACCCTCTCCGTTAGAGAGTTTTGCAGTTGATACACCTAAAAGTAGATAGGACATAATATCTTTCTTAGGCATTGGTGGTTCTGAACTAAACTCTATTTTAGGACGAGATGCATCTCCACCTATATCTATATATATCATTACTTGGGGTAGCTCATACTCTACTCTTATATCTAATAGAGGATTTATCTTCTCTCCACCTTTAAAGAGAACTGTTGAGTTTACAATTTTAAATCTTTTTGGCACTTGGTCATAGTGTCCATTTATATCTTCAACTCTACCAATAAGAGATATTGGTTCTCCAAATGATTTATTTATATTTAGATTAATATTAAAATCAAGGTCAATATCTGGAGTTTTATACTTTGCTTTTGGTGCTTTTAAATTAATATTAATATATGTATTATTTAAAAATTCATTATTATTTAATCTCTTTTTTATCTTTTTACTCTTTTTAGTCACAACTAATACATCAGGGTCATAGGCTATATCTAAAAATTTTGCCTCATAAAATAGTCTCATTTTTTTTAAATATATATCTCCTGTTACTCTTTTTTTATCATCATTCTGCTTATAGTTTATATTTGTATTTAAAAACATAGTTCCATAATCTGGGTGTCCAATTGGTAAATTTTTTATAAAGAGTTTTCCTCGAAGATATTTTTTATCTCCTTTTGCTATAATTAATATATTAGGAAGCATATCTATTAAAATATCTCTCTTCTCTCCTAAATATATTTTAGCTTTTCTATTTAGATGTATCTCTTTATTAAATTTCTCATCTTCAAATCCAGTAGTTTTAAGATTTACTCTATTTAAAGTGATTAAGTTATCTTTATAATCTCCATCTATATCAATATTTTCTATATTAAAGCCATTAAATTCAATTTTAGGAGAGTTAATATTTAACCATACCTTTTCACCTTTTAGTTTTGATTTAATAGTTAATGCACCATCTACCTTTACAATATCAAATGGATATAATTTTTGTATCTCCTTCTCTAACTCTAATATTGAATCTGTTTCAATATCTAATTTTATATTTTTTTTATCTATATCTCCATCGGCATTTAATTTTAGATGAGGTATATTTATATATGTATTTAATCCTTTGGAACTATTTTTAGCACTGATTTTAGCTTTAAATTTTTTATTTGAGTATATATCTCCATTAATATTGAAATATTTTTTTGAGATTTTCATATCTCCTTTTAGATGTAACTCTATAAACTTATGGTGTAGCTCATCAGGAAGTTTTACTATTTTATATATATATAACTTTTTTGTATTTAAAATAAATCTTATGTTATCATAATCTCTAGTTGTTATATTTAGTTTAACTCTTTTAGAGTCTAATTTAGCGAATGCTCCACTTTTATTACTTTTTATAGTTAAATTAATAGGTGTGAGTGGATTTAGATTTACTCCAAATCCATTAAAATTTTTAATATAGACTCTACTACTACTATTCATAAATTTAGGATTAGTATAATCTCCATTAAATCTACTCTTTATAGAAAATCCCATATTTTTTGAGATATTAATAATATTAATTGCTCCATCTACTCTATGGTTGATAATATCTAATTTTATAGGAGAGCTATTTAGTTTTAGATGTGAAGATATTTTATATTTTAATATATCTATTTTACTATTTAGAGTAAGAGTTAATTTTTTTAAGTTACCATCTATCTTTATATATAATTTTGGATTATTTGAGATAGTAATATCTGTAATATTTTTATCTCTTAAAACCCTATTTATATATTTAGATTTAAATAGTAGGTTAGCATCTCCTTTACTGTTTAGAGTTTGATTTATATCTTTAAAATTTAATTTTAATCTATCTTTTATAACTCCATCTGCTATATTCGATATAAATCTACTCTTTATATCTACTTTAGTATCTCCATTTATAGGTTTAGTATCTCCATTTAGAGTAATAGATGATAATTTTAAATCTATATCCTCTTTTTTAACTCTTAAATCATTTAGATTTATCTGAAAATTTGTCTCTTTTAGAGTTCCATTAGCCTTTAAATTTATATCTGGACTCTTTTTAATTGTAATATTTTTATCTTTTATATACTCCTCTATAAACTCCTCTTTAGGTCTTATATTAGAGTTAATATTAAATTTGAGACTACTATTAATATCATTTAGATTTAGACTACTACTCCCTTTTAATTTAAGATTTGCTATATTGCTATAGATAATAGTATCTATTTTTTTAATATCTATATCTTTTTTTACTACACTATAGCTACCATTTACTATCAATCTTTGACTCTCTACTCTATATTTTTTATCTCTTATTTTAAGACTATTTGTTAGGAGTGCATACTTTAATCTTTTCATATCTCCAGATGCATTTAGATTAATATCTCCACTAATATTATATGGCTCTATAATAGATAGATTATGAGTTTTAATATTTGACTTTACTCTAAACTTTAGACTATTATTAATATCATCTAAATTAAATCTACTGCTACCCTTTAGTTTTAAGTTTGCTAAATTGCTATTTAATATAGTATCTATATTTTTAATATTTATATCTTTTCTTGTTATATTATAGCTACCATTTACTATCAATCTTTTACTATCTACTCTATATTTTTTATCTCTTATTTTAAGAGTATTAGTTAATAGAGTATATTTTACTCTCTTCATATCTCCAGAGGCATTTAAATTAATATCGCCATTAATATTATATGGTTTTATAATAGATAGATTAAGGGTTTTAATATTTGATTTAACTCTAAATTTCAAACTATTATTAATATCATTTAAATTTAAATTTGCACTACCTTTTAATTTTAGTTTTGCTAAGTTGCTATTTAAGATAGTATTTATATCTACATTTAAATCTTTTTTCTCTATATTATAGTTACCTTTAAATATAAGTTTTTTACTATCTACTATATAATTTAAATATTTTAAACCTAATCTATTAATTGAAATATGATATTTTAATATTTTTAAATCTTTATTTATATCTATATAAAATTTAGGAACTCTTTTTAGAGTTATATTCTGCTCTTTTAAAAGAGGCTCTAAAAATTTTCTTTTAGGCTCAATATCCCCCTTAAGTTTAAAGTTATTGTCTTTAGTAATGTTAGTTGTGAGATTAAGATTTGTAATATTACTATCTAGTTTAAGTTTAATATCTCCTCTATATTGACTCTTTATATCAGTTTTAAAATTTTTAATATCTAAATTAGCACTATTTATTTTATAATTATTATATATAATATTCTCTATATCTAAATGTGCTTTTTTAATGATAATCTTTTTTAAAGGGAGGGAGCTATTATTATCGTCGTTACTACTATTACTCTCTATTAGAGATTTTAGATACTCTTTTTTAATATGAACTCTATTTAAAGTTAAATTATCTATTATTAGTTTTCTATCTTTTAAACTATTCCAATCAACTCTTAACTCTGCACTATTAGCTGTTATCTTATCTTGATAGTTAAATCCTCTTAGTTTAAAACCTGATATTAACCCCCCTTTAATACTCTTATATTTAATACCATATTCGCTTAATGGCTTTGAGGCTAATTTTAATAGAAATACTGGTTTTTCAACAATAAAACCCAATAGTATTACAATTAATAGAGTAAATAATACTATATATCTTATAGTATAATATATATATAAGTCGATATATCTCAAAATACCTGTCCTATACCAAGATGTATTGCAAACTCATACTTATCTTTAAATCCAATATCAAATCTTAAAGGACCAATAATAGATAGATAACGAAGACCAAAACCATAACTTCTATACCAGTGGGCATTATATCTATCTATCTCTTGAGAAATAGTAGAAGCATCTAAAAATGTAACAACAGCAAACTTCTCAGTTAAATATCTTCTTGCCTCTAAAGATGTATCAATTAAACCAACACCTCCTATTGGGTCACCATCAAAATGTGGACCTAAATCTCTATACTCATAACCTCTATTACTCATAGAGCCACCTGCAAAAAAGTGTTTAAATATAGGAGTCTCTTGACTTAACCAACCCATTTTTATCTTAAATGCGTAAACCATTGGCTCATACTCTTTTATATATCTACCCTCTACTAATAGTTTGAGATAATCTATCTCTGAAGCCAACTGCTTCATCGCCTTTTCAAGATATATAGATGTATAGTATCCATTTTTAGCATCCATTTTAGAGTCTCTCTTATCTATAACTAATTTATAAAATAGTGAATTGACAAGATAACTACCACTAAGCAAAGAACCGTTATCAGATTTAATCTTGTTATTTTCAACTTGAAAACCAAAATAGTGGTCTAACTCAAAAAGCTCTTTTCCAAAGGTGACTCTCTCTACCATTAACCCCTCATTATAACCATCATATCTCCATTTTTGATAACTCAACTCATTTCTAAAATTAAATTTTCCTAAAAATCTATCTAAAAATGGTAAAACGATTTTAGGGTCATAAAAACCTGTATGGAGCTTATACCCTTTTTGTGTAATCTTTCCACCTAATCTAAACTCTCTTAAGTTTCCAAAAAAATCATGGTCAATATATTCAGCACCACCTCTAAACCCCTCATAGGTATCATAACCTAAATGTGATGATAACTCTTTAGTATCTCCCTCCTCTAGGAATAGTTTTATAGGTACTTTTTGAGTAGTTACATTAAAATCAGGCTTCATAATTATCTTATCAAATACTCCCAATTTATAGATATTATCATAGCTATCTTCTAGTTTCAGTACATTATATAGCTCATCTTCTTCATATTTTATCTGTTTTCTAATTAAATCATTATCTATTTTTGAGCTATTATTTATATCTAGTTTACCAAAATATCTCTCTCTACCTCTATCTACATCTATAGTAATATCAACTCTATATAAATCAAGGTCAACTACTGCTTTAGCACTCATCTTATAGGTAGGATATCCATTCTCCTCTAAATATCTACTAATTCTCTTTTTTGTCTCTGTAAAATCACTAGTACGAAATCGTTTTCCTATTTTAAGTTGTGAAAATCTCTCGAAACCTTGAGTTATATTAAGAGAGTTAATTTTTATAGGTTTTCCTTTTCTTATATATATTATAATTTTTCTCTTTTTAGTTTTTGATAAAACTTTTACCTTGTAGTAACCAATACTCTTTGCATACTCCTCTACTCTATGGACAAACTCATCTATCTGTTTAGTTTTAAAAGTTGGATTTTTTTTCCATATTTTATATATTGGAGGGTATTCAATATGACATATCTTAAGCAGTGTCTCTCTATCAAATTCACCTGTTATTAAATCAATATCACCTTTAAATTCTATCTCATTAAATATTTTAGCACTTAGAAAAAGTGGAAATAGCATTAAAATTATTAAATATCTTTTCATGGATATATTTTATCTAAAAGTAATTAATTTTTATGTAAATAAAAAATATAATTTCACTTTAGCTTTAATATTAAAAAATTTTTTTGTTCTATTTTTAATACATATAAGTTTAATATAATCTATTTTGTTATATAATATGTTTAAGAAAATAAAAAGGATATAAAATGAAAACGCTAATAATGATAATTTTACTTTTAACACTAAATCTAAATGCTAAAACAACAGATTTATATACTCATGCTAGAGAGGTTAGGATTAAATCATCTTTAAATTATAAAAATGTTAAAAATAGTTCTAAAAAACTATTTTTTGCGATAAAAGCATCTGAAAATGGAAATATAAAAGCAGAGTTAGATTTAGCTAAAATGTATGCTATAGGAAAAGAGGTTAAAAGAGATGAGAGAAGAGCATTTTATTGGTTTCATAAATCAGCTTTAGGTGGAAATATAGAAGCTAAATACTATATGGGAGTTAGTTTTCTTCAAGGAAGAGGTGTAAAAAAAGATATTCATCTTGCTAGATATTGGTTTAAACAAGCTGCTAAAGCTGGTCATCAAAAAGCTATATATAATTTAGCAAAAATTGAAAAATCTCTTTTTGGTATTAATAGAACTAGAAATCATTATAGTAGAAGATAGATATAGAGATTTAGTGAACTACCCCGCCATAAATGGCGGAGCTTCCTAGAAACTCCGAACTATTGTTCAGATATTAAGAGGCTTTGACGGTAGTTCCTACCGCATCAGAGTTTAGAATATTTACACTTGCATTAAAATCTGCATTTGTTAAATATCCACATTGTTTACAGATAAATTTAGCTTGTGTT
>WGAM01000040.1 GCA_015494795.1 Campylobacterota bacterium | reverse complement strand
TTATATAGGAGTTTTTAATTTTTTTTTTTTTTTATAGAAGTTTTTAATTTTTTTTGATTTAATGGATTTTATCCAATTTTTTGAAATCAAAAAAATTTTTTTTTGCTTTTCTTTTTTTAAATAAGTAGTAGTAGTAGTAGCACCCTGTGAATTATGTGAATAACTTTTTTAAAGCCCGAAATATAGGGGTTTAAAAGCTCTATTATATGTGAATAACTATGTGAATAACATGTGAATAACTTTGAGTTATTCACATAAACTTTGTCTAATTTTGATTATTCTTTTTGTTAAATAGCTCTCATAACCACTTTTATTGATTTTTGTAAAAAAATTATCAATAAATAGCTTAAACTTTTTATTTAATCTTATTACTTCATATTACCCATAAAAGTATCTAATTTCAACTATTTTAGTATATATAGGAGCAAAAAAATAGCTTTTTTTATACTATATATAAAATTAAATATATATTTTCTTTAAATTTTATTATTATTTGTATTTTATGATTTTATTTTTTTAAGTTTAAAAGTTATTCACATGTGAATAACTTATGTGAATAACTTTCATTTTTTATGGTATAAAATCCCTAAATTGTGGGAATTATAGAGGTTCAAAAAAAAAGTTATTCACGGGTCGACTAATATGTGAATAACTTTTAAAAAATCGCTTTATAAAGCCTATATTTCGGACTTTTAAAATTTTGCTCTACATGTGAATAACTTTTTAAGAATTGAAATTTTTTTAATAATGGAATTTCTCTTTTATTCTAACTATTTTTATATTGTATAACCCCTCCTAAACTCCATAATATAGGGATTTAAAAGGGTTATATTAAATGAAAATTTAATTAGATTAAAAAGTTAAGTAAAAGTCACTTAATACAAACTATATTTTTAGCTTTTTTTGACTATTTTTTAGCTCTAAATAGGACTAAATATCAATAAAAAGCTCTATTTTTTACATCTTTTTTAGTTTTTTATAAAACTTAAAATAAAAGAGGTAAAAAACATGTGAATAACTTTTTAATATTTAATACACTATTTACTATCTATTTAATTTAGCTAATAAAAACACAAAATAATACTTTTTATTATATTATATTAATATTTGTTATGGTATAATAATAATATTAAAAAACAAATAGGGATATTATTATGAAGATAGTTGAAATAACAGGCGTTGCTGGAGCTGGTAAAAGCCATATATTAAAAACCTTATTAGAAGATAGATATACCATATCTGATGAGCAGATTATAAAAAGATACCATATAGGAGATATATATTTAATATATCTCTTTTTTAAATCTAAAAATGCTTTTACTATTTTAAAAGTGCTATTTAAAATAGCAAAAGAGCTTAATATGTCTCTTTACGATAAATTTAATTTTATACGAAATAGTATTAAAAAGATTGGTAAAAACCAATATTTTGCAAGTATCAATTTCATAGATGATAGAGCTGTTTTTGTAGATGAGGGTATATCTCACATATATCAAAATATCGTAACAACAAAAGTACAAAATAATCTAAAAATACTCATTTTGCTAAATGAGTTTATCTCACTTATTGATAAACCCGATGAGGTTATTATTGTTGATGCCTCCAATAAAACTATTGTTGATAGATTAAAAAGAAGAGGTCATAAACGGTTAAGAGATAGTGATGATATAGAGCTTTTTGTAAAAAATTCTAAAAAAAATCTATCTATTATAGATAAAAAATTTAATAATACTAAAGTAATGTTTAATAACAATAGAGAGGATATATAAGATGTATAAGTTATCAAAAGATTTAATAGATAAGTTGGCTCAAGAGAATATTAGATATTGTCACTGGAAGAGTAACTATCTATTAGATGATGCACTAGATGGGTATGACGATTTAGACCTATTAGTTAGTAGAGATGATATATCTAGGTTCGAGATAGTTCTTTTAAGACTAAATTTTAAAGAGGCAACAGATAGTCACATCTCTTTTAATGGGGTAAAACACTTCTATGGATATGATATTGATAGTGGTGGGATACTACATCTACATATATACTATACCATAAAGACAGGTGCTAGTTGGACAAAATCTATCCATTTTGATTTTGAAGAGTATATATTAGATAATTTAACTCTACATAAAAGTGGTATACCAATACCTAAAAAGCATATTGAGCTTGTTATGTTTATATTTAGAGTAATGGTTAAACACTCTAAAATAAATGAGTTTATATTGGCAGAGAAAGAGCATAAGCGAACTCTAAACGAAAGTATATATCTGCAAAATGGCACAAATAGAGATGAGTTAAAAGAGTTTTTATATAAGTTTTTTCCAAATATTGGAGAAGATGAGTTTTATGGATATATCGAGACTATTAGAGTAGGCTCAAAAGTAGATAGATATTTAGCAGGAAAGAGACTATTAAAGAGATTAAAAAGATATAGATATATAAATCCACTTAGGGAAAGCTATATAAATCTATCTCAACTACTCTATAGAGTATCTAATAAGATATTTTTCAGAAGAAAAAAGAGACTCTCTAAAGGGGTAATGATAGCAATTACAGGGTTAGATGCTACAGGAAAGAGTACTGTTACTAATGATTTAAAATCTTGGCTAGGTAAAAACTTTACAACACATTTAACACATTTTGGAAAGCCAAAATCATCTCTATTAACATATCCTCTAAATCTATTAATAAAACTATTAAGAAGAGAGGCGTCAAGTAGTAGCAGTATGAAATCTAGTATTCAGAAAAATGGAGCTAAATCACTACCATATATTATAAGACAACTCATATTAGCTTATGATAGATATAGAGTAGCTAAAAGATATTGGGATAAATCATCTTATGGTGATATTGTCATATTTGATAGATACAAATCTGAGAATTGTGGTGTTATGGATAGCCATAGATTAGATACTAAATATTATAGTGGATTAAAATTAAGATTGGTAGAGTTAGAAAATAGTCTATATAAGAAGATGCCGAAACCTGATATTATCCTATATTTAACTGTTCCTGTTGATATTGCTGTAGAGAGAAACGAGAAGAGGATAAAAGAGGGTAAAGAGAGTAGAGAGTTTATTAAAATTAGACATAAACTAAATCAAAATCTAACATATAGTGCAAACTATATCTATACTATAGATACAAATCAACCATATCAAGATGAGATTAGAGAGATAAAATCTAAAATATGGAGGATATTATGAAAAATTTAATCTTTTTAGGAGGCGAAGATGTAAGTGCTAGAATAGAGATTTCCAAAAAATTTATTGATTTGGGTTATAAGATAAATATTATTGGAACAGAAAAAGAGGATAAGTTTATTAAAAATAGAATAGATTATAAAAAATATAACTTTAGTAGAGAGTTTACTATATTTGATGATTTACGCTCTATTAAGAGATTAAGAGATATATTAAAAGAGCAACCACCAAATAGTATTGTTCACGCTTTTGATACAAAACCTACTCTCTTTTTACCTATTGCCTCATTTGGATTAAAGAATAATATAAAAATAAGTCGTACTATTACAGGAATGGGGCGTATATTTACAGAAGATAGTCTAAAAAATAGAATATTAAAGAGAGTATATAATCAGCTTCAGAAGAGTATTAAATCTAAAGTTGATTTTACAATATTTCAAAATTGTGATGATGCTAAATATTTTATAAAAAATAGTTTAACTAAAAAAGATAGAGCTACTATTATAAGAAGTAGTGGAATTAATTTAGAAAAATTTACTTCAGATATAGATAGAGATAAGATAAAAAAGCTAAAAGAGGAGTTAAAAATTGATAATAATAAGACATTTATATTAGTCAGTAGAATGGTAAAGCAGAAAGGTATCTTAACATATCTAAAATCTGCAAAAATATCTCATCAAGAGGGGTATAGATATAACTTTTTACTAGTAGGACAACTTGATACAGATAACTCTATTACATTAGAAGAGATAGAAAAATATAGTAAATATGTTAAATATTTAGGTAGAAGAGATGATGTAAAAGAGCTACTTAGCCTATCTGATATATTTGTATTGCCTACATACTATAGAGAGGGAGTTCCAAGAGTCCTATTAGAGGCATCTGCCCTTGGTTTAGCACTAATTGCTACTGATATGCCCGGGTGTAGAGATGTGGTTATTGATGATTATAACGGAAAACGGATAAAGATAAAAGATGAGAGGGATTTAGCTAGTACAATGATATTTATGGCTGAAGATGAAGATAGACTCAATAGATATAAAAAAAATAGTATGGAAAAAGTAAAAGAGTTTGACCTCAATTTAGTAGTTAAAAATTATGATAAAGTATATAAAAGGATTGAAAATGTGGAAAGTACAACTATTTAAATTAAATTATGATGCCCAAGAGAGTGAAGCTGTTAAAGATGTAGTCGATAGTGGTTGGATAACTATGGGAGAGAAGACTAAAGAGTTTGAGAGTAAATTTTCAAATATGTTAGGAAATAATATATATGCTACAGCAGTATCTAGTGGAACAGCATCTCTACATATGGCACTTTTAGGTTTAGGTATTGGTAGTGGAGATGAGGTGATTATCCCAGCACTCACATTTGTAGCCGATATAAATGTGGTTAAGATGGTTGGAGCCACACCTGTTTTAGCTGACTGTAGTAGTTATAGTAATTGGAATATATCTGCTGAGACTATTAAAACTCAAATCACACCTAAAACTAAGGCTGTAGTTGTAGTTCACTATGGAGGATACCCTTGTGAGATGGATAAGATTGTAACCCTATGTAAAAGAAGAGGACTCTATCTAATAGAAGATGTAGCACATGCTCCAGATGCAAAATATAAGGGAAAAGCTTGTGGAACATTTGGAGATTATGGTTGCTTTAGCTTCTTTACCAATAAGAACTTATCTGTTGGAGAGGGTGGAATGTTAATTACTAAAAATAAACAGTTGGCTAAAAGAGCTAGAGAGTTTAGAAGTCACGGAATGAGTGCATTAACTCTTGATAGACATAGAGGTAGGGCAATATCTTATAATGTATCTAATGTTGGATTAAACTATAGAATTGATGAGATGCGTTCTGCAATTGGGTTAGTTCAGTTAAAAAAATTAAAAGATGCAAATAGAAAAAGGGGCTATCTAGTAGATAGATACATTAAAAAATTATCATCTATAAAAGAGATATCAATTCCATTTCAAAATATAAAAAATATAGAGCCTGTATATCATATATTTCCAATACTACTATCTCCTAATATAGATAGAGTATGGCTTATAAATAGATTAAAAAGGGTTGGTATTCAATCATCAATCCACTACCCTATATTTAAAGAGTTTACTGCATTTAAAGATTTAAATCTAAATTCTGCACCCATTGCTGAGGATATTGCTAGAAGAGAGTTAACTCTCCCACTATATCCTACAATGAGCTTTAGTGATATAGATTATATATCTGATTCACTATCTAAAATATTAGAAAAAGAGGTTGTTTAAGATGGATATATTAAAACTTATTGGACGAGAAGAGGAGCTTTTTAGTAGAGATATTAATAAGTATGAAGATATTTTATCATCTACTATTAGAGAGTCATCTTTTTTAGTTTTAGGTGGAGCTGGAACAATTGGACAGGCTGTTACAAAAGAGATATTTAAAAGAGAGCCTAAAAAGTTACATGTAGTTGATATTAGTGAAAATAATCTAGTAGAGTTGGTACGAGATATTAGAAGCTCTTTGGGGTATATTGAGGGTGACTTTAAAACATATGCATTGGATATTGGAAGTAGAGAGTATAATGCCTTTATTAACTCTGATGGAAAATATGATTATATCTTAAATATATCAGCTCTAAAACATGTTAGAAGTGAAAAAGACCCATTTACACTAATGCGAATGGTTGAGGTTAATATTGAAAATACCATAAAAACTATAGAGCAATCAATAAAAAATGGAGCTAATAAATATTTTTGTGTCTCAACAGATAAAGCTGCAAATCCTGTAAATATGATGGGTGCTAGTAAGAGAATTATGGAGATGTTTTTAATGCAGAAGAGTTTAGATATTCCAATATCTACAGCACGATTTGCAAATGTGGCATTCTCTGATGGCTCACTCCTATATGGATTTAATAGACGAATAGAGAAACAACAACCTCTATCTGCTCCAAAAGATATAAAGAGATATTTTGTAACTCCTAAAGAGTCTGGTGAGTTGTGTCTAATGAGTGCTATATTAGGAGAGAATAGAGATATTTTCTTTCCAAAATTGAGTGATAAACTTCATCTAATTAGCTTTGCTGATATTGCAATCATATATCTAAAAGATTTAGGATATGAGCCATATATATGTAAAAGTGAAGATGAGGCTAGAGCTTTAATAGATACTCTTCCTAAAGAGGGTAAATACCCTTGTTACTTCTTTAATAGTGATACAACAGGAGAGAAGGATTTTGAAGAGTTCTATACAGAAAAAGAGATATTAGATATGGATAGATTTAAGAGTATTGGAGTCATTAAAAATGAGCCAATATTTGATAATCAAAAGTTAGATTACTTCTTAAGAGAGATAGAGAGTATAAAGAGTAGAGATGTATGGTTGAGAGATGAGATAGTTTCACTCTTTTTTAAGATAATTCCAGATTTTAGACATAAAGAGACTGGAAAATTTTTAGATAATAGGATGTAGTCATGTTACAGAGATTTTTCGATATACTATTTTCAACAATAGCAATAATCTTACTCTCTCCACTACTAATTATTGTTATGATAATTCTAAAGTTTACAGGAGAAGGGGAGATATTTTATGTTCAACCACGAGTTGGATATGATGGTAAGATATTCAATCTACTAAAATTTGCAACAATGTTAAAAGATAGTCCAAATATGGGAACTCAAACTGTTACAGTTAAAGATGACCCTAGAGTTCTACCCTTCGGCAAATTTTTAAGAAAGACAAAAATAAATGAGTTACCTCAACTATTTAATATCTTAATGGGTGATATGAGTATTATTGGACCTAGACCTCAAGCTAAGAGATGTTTTTTAGCATTTGATAAGAGTACTCAAAATACTATCACTAAGGTAAAACCGGGACTCTCTGGAATTGGCTCTATTGTATTTAGAGATGAGGAGAGTATGCTAGATAATCATAAGAGTGATAGATTAGATTTTTATGATAAAATCATAGCCCCATATAAGGGTGAGTTGGAGGCTTGGTATATTAAACATAAAGATATATATACATATTTTTCGCTTATATTTATGACTATTTGGGTTGTACTAAAGCCCGATAGTAAAATTTATCATAGATTTAAAGACCTACCAAAGGTTAAAAATAGTGAACTGAAGAGATACATATAGATTTCAAAGAAAATATAGTTTAAACTTGCTATAGTAAGTTTTTAACTATAATTTCTCTATGAGATATACACCTAAACAGATAGAGAAATATAAGAGACAAAAATATATAAACTCACTTGAAAAAGTAACTAAAAATCTATTTAAGATGTTTAGAGATAAAAATATTACTCAAAATCAGTTTTTAGAAAAGTTTGAAGAGTTAAAGAAAAATTTAGATAAACAGATAGATATTACCTTAAATTCAGAGTATCACGAGAAGATAAAGAGCTATATAGATAGATTATATAGTGAGTCTCAAGAGGATTTTATATTAGATGATATAAGAGAGATTAATATGACATACTTAAATAGGCTACAAAAACTTAAAAATCAAACCTCATATAAGAAAGATAAACATAGATATAAAAGTAGAGATGAAGATTGGGGTTGAAATTAGGATTTTAAAATTTCCTAATTTCATAATATTAAAATTTGTATCTTGTCCAGAAACGGATAATATTATTAGGGTCTTCCCCTTTTACATCATGGTCACTCATTACATAAGCAGCTAACATATCAGCACCAAGTGCTTTAAATTTATAGATAACATCTAATTCATTATAATCAGTACCAGCATCTGAATTATCTGTTGTTGCACCATATTGAGCAATTAATTTACCATATCCTATAGGTACAGCTCCTTTAACAAGAAAGGTATCTGCATCACTACTTATATGATTTTGATTTAAAATCATCTGTGTATATAGTGGAGTTTTTACATTAGTTCCAACATTTTTAACTGCTAAACTTCCATCATCAACAGTTGAGTATGCCAATTTTAGAGATACAGGACCAGCTTTCCCTGTTATTTTAGCACCCATCGCTGTTGTATCTTCCATCTTATTTTCAGGAGCTATCTGTCCACCTTGAAGTCCAAATTTAACAGGGATACCAGCATCAACTTGAACATCAGCCCATATAGCAGAACCTTCATCATGACCTGTTAAATCAGGAAGAGAGTAGTAACTAAGAGTAATTGGGAGCTGTTTAATAGATTGGTTTTTTACAGTTAACATATAGGCACCACTCGGTAAAGCCCCACCTGCCATATCATTAAATGTACTTAAATCATTATGTTTATTTGAGCGAGATACATAAGCACCAACTAGAGTTGTATCAGGAATATCGCTATTTATTACTACTGCTGCATCAAATGTATTTTTAAATACATTCCAACCTTCAGAGAAAGCAAATGGAGATAGAGATTTAGGAAGCTCTTGTCGCCCTAATTTCAGAGTTGTATTTGAGATTTTTTTAGTTAAATATGCTTTAGTAATTGCAAAATAATCAGTTGCATTTGTTGTATCACCATTATTACCCACACCTGATTGCATAGTATTATCAACTAAATTTTTTTCCAATCCCCATGTACTTAAAGCAGTACCTTGCAATCCAAGACCAAAACCGTTACCTAGGTCACTAGTAGCATTTAGTTGTAACCCAGCATTTGCTTTGGTTTGAGGATTTCCTTTAGCATCTTTTGAGTGTTTATCAAAGAGATCTCCATCACCTTTACCGTCTGCAGTTTGGTAATATACAACACCCTGACCGCCAATTTTCATATCTACATCTGCATTTGCAACACTCATCATACCTAAAGCCATAATAGCTACTAGACTTAAATTTGTAATTTTCACATTTTCTCCTTTTCGTTTAATTTATTAAAAAAAAGTCTATTAAATATATTAGACATAATCAATTTAATAAATCTACATCATCATAATAACAGTAGAAACCTTATTTTTTCTTGATATTTATCATTTTTTATAAAAAAATAGCTATTTTTATATCTATTTTATGATAGAAAACATATTTTAAGTTTTAAGATAATCATTAATTTAGATAATAAAAAATAAAATATATTATTATATTTATTAAAAATAATTAAAGTTTGATATATTTTAAAGGGAAAAGTATGGCCGGGAGAGGGAGATTCGAACTCCCGGAGGTGTTACCCTCACCGGTTTTCAAGACCGGCACATTCGACCACTCTGACATCTCCCGACATTTATAAGAGGTGTAATTTTAGCTAAAAAAACTTAAACTAAAATTAAATTATGGAGGCGACACCCAGATTCGAACTGGGGATAACAGCTTTGCAGGCTGCGGCCTTACCACTTGGCGATGTCGCCTTTTTTGTCACCAATTTTAGTATGGTACCCGAGGCCGGACTTGAACCGGCACGGTCACAATGACCGGGGGATTTTAAGTCCCCTGTGTCTACCATTCCACCACCCGGGCAAAAATTTAATGGAGCGGGAAACGAGGTTCGAACTCGCGACCCCAACCTTGGCAAGGTTGTGCTCTACCACTGAGCTATTCCCGCACATCTGAAATTGGAATGAGATTATAACTAACTTTTTTTTAAATGTAAAGCTTTTTAGATATAATTTTGCAAAAAATATAAAATTTTTATAAAAAAGGATATATATTGAGAAGTGATATAGTAAAAGTTGGGCATAATAGAGCACCTCATCGCTCACTACTTAGAGCAACAGGCTTAAAAGATGAAGATTTTAGTAAACCTTTTATTGGAGTAGCAAACTCATTTATAGAGATAATTCCAGGACACTTCTTTTTAAATAAGGTTGCAGATATTATTAAAGATGAGATTAGAGCTAATGGGTGTGTACCATTTGAGTTTAATACTATTGGAGTTGATGATGGTATAGCTATGGGTCATGATGGTATGCTATTTTCACTTCCATCAAGAGAGATTATTGCAAACTCTGTTGAGACTGTAATGGAGGCACATAAGTTAGATGCTATGATTGCAATTCCAAACTGTGATAAGATAGTCCCCGGTATGATTATGGGTGCTTTAAGAGTTAATGTCCCAACACTCTTTGTTAGTGGTGGTCCTATGGCAAAAGGTTATAGCAAAGATGGAACTCCTATCGACCTTGCTACTGTATTTGAGGGTGTTGGTAAGTTTGAAGCAGGAGAGATTACAGCAGAAGAGTTAACCGATATGGAGTGTAATGCCTGTCCTAGTGGTGGTAGTTGTAGTGGAATGTTTACAGCAAACTCTATGAATACTCTAATGGAGGCTATGGGAATTGCACTTACTGGAAATGGTACTATTTTAGCTTTAACCAAAGAGAGAGAGGAGCTATATAGAAAATCTGCTAGAAGAGTTTGTCAAATTGCCCTAATGGCTCAAGAGGAGTCATCTAAATTTAATATAAGAAATATATTAAATGAGAATGCTATTAAAAATGCTTTTGCAGTTGATATGGCAATGGGTGGAAGCTCCAATACAGTTTTACATATGTTAGCTATTGCAAAAGAGGCAGGAGTTGATTTTAATTTAGAAGATATTAATAGTATATCTAAAAGAGTATCACATATTGCAAAAATATCTCCAAGTTTGACTACTGTTCATATGCAAGATATAGATAGAGCTGGTGGAGTTAGTGCTGTTATGCATGAGATGAATAAGAGAGGCGATATATTAATAGATAATCTTACTATTACAGGAGAGACACTTAAAGAGAGAATTGCAAATAGTGAGATTAAAGATATTGATATTATTCATACTATAGATAATCCATATAGTGAAGTTGGAGGACTTGCTATTCTTTATGGAAACTTAGCAGAGCAAGGTGCTGTTATTAAGACTGCTGGAATTATAGGAGATAGAGTATTTAGAGGAACTGCTGTCTGTTTTAACTCTCAAGATGAGGCTATAAAGGGTATTGTGAATGGGAAAGTTAAAGCTGGAGATGTAGTTGTTATTAGATATGAAGGTCCAAAGGGAGGTCCGGGAATGCAAGAGATGTTAGCCCCAACTAGTCTCATTATGGGAATGGGCTTAGGTGATAAGGTGGCACTAATTACAGATGGAAGATTTAGTGGTGCAACAAGAGGGGCTAGTATTGGACATGTATCTCCTGAAGCTGCTGAGGGTGGAGTAATTGGACTCTTAGAAGATGGAGATGAGATATTTATTGATGTTGATAACTATATCTTAAGAGTAGAAATTAGTGATGAAGAGATAGCAAAAAGAAGAGATAGATTTAAACCTATTATTAAACCACTAAAGAGTAGATGGCTAAGACAATATAGAGCTTTAGTTACAAATGCTAGTAGTGGTGCTATATTAGAAGCAGAGTAGATTAACTATCTACTCTCAACTATCTAACATTAGAGCTTTTAAAATTGCCATACGGATAAATACCCCATTTTTAACCTGCTCTAAAACTCTACATCTCTTATCTTTTAACATCTCATCTGATATATCAATATTTCTCATAACAGGACCTGGATGAAGTAGCATAATATCTCTATCTTTAAATCTATCTTTAGTTATACAATACTCTTTTGCATACTCATCATAATCTTCAAAGATTGGAGCTTTATGTCTCTCTAATTGGGCTCTTAGACTCATAACAATATCAACCTCATCAATAATATCTTCTAATTTCTCATACTTCTCTAAATCATTATCAGGCATAAAAGGTTTAGGTGCAATAAGTATAACCCTCATTCCCATTCTCTTAAATAGTCTAATTCCACTACTTGCTACTCTTGAGCTTATAATATCTCCAACTATTGCTATAGTTTTATTTTTAACTTCACTTCCAAACTCCTCAACCATTGTAAAGTAGTCTAATAGAGATTGAGTTGGGTGTGCATAGTTTCCTGCACCTGCATTTATAATTGGAGTTAGATTTTTATCTGCTAGTTTTCTTGGAGTATTATTATACTCATGACGAATAATAACAGCATCAGGAGTCATAGCTGAGAGATTTTCAAATGTATCACTAAGTGTCTCCCCCTTTTTAGTTGAGCTTTTAGATGGGTCAAGGTGGACAACCATAGCTCCAAGTCTCTTAGCAGCTACTTCAAATGAGCTTCTAGTCCTTGTTGAGTTCTCAAAGAAGAGTGTAATAATTAATCTATTTTTTAAAAGAGGAGGTGGAAGTTGTCTCTTAAATCTTTTAGCATCTTTTAAAATATTTGCTATTTGAGTATCACTTAAATCATTAGTATCTATTAGATGTTGCATGTAATTCCTCGTTAGTAATTTTGAGATTATAACAAATAGATAAGAGTAATATCTTAATCTCTTTTGATATATAATGGCAAAAATTAATAAAAAAGGATTATTGTGACAATAGATAACAAGGTTTTAGAGAATTTAGAAAAACTATCTATGATAAAAATAGAAGAGGATAAAAAGGAGGAGCTAACAAAACAGTTAACAGAGATTTTAGAGTTTGTAGATAATTTAAATGAGTTAGATACATCAAATCTTGATAGTTCCTTTTCAACTCTAGCAGGTGGAACACCTATGAGAGAGGATATTCCAGACTCTAACATTCAAATATCTAAAGATATTCTATCACATGCACCAAAAATGGCTGATGATTTCTTTATTGTTCCTAAAATTATAGAGTAATTTAAAAAATTAATAGTAAAATAAGAGATATTTTTTTTTAAGGATAATCTCTTATGGCTATTGATATAAAAAAACTACTTCAGAGCGTTGTAGCTCATGGTGCATCAGATTTACATTTAGTTAGCAGAAGTGAACCACAGATTAGAATTGATGGAAAACTTAGAGCTGTTAATCTTCCCATATTAACAGGTGAAGATATTGAAGAGATGACCTATTCACTCCTTACAGAGAAGCAGAAAAAGGCATTTGAGGAGGAGTTAGAGTTAGATTTTGCTCTCTTACTCCCTAATATTGGTAGATTTAGAGCTAACTACTATAGAACTCTTGGAGATATTGCAGCAGCCTTTAGGATTATTCCAACAAAAATACCATCACTTGATGATTTAGACGCTCCAAAGATATATAAAGAGTTAATTAAAAGAGAAAAAGGGCTAGTGTTAGTAACAGGACCAACAGGCTCTGGTAAATCAACCACTTTAGCAGCAATGTTAAATGAGATTAATATGACAGAGCATAAACATATTATTACAGTTGAAGACCCAGTTGAGTTTATTCACCAAAATAATAAGTGTGTATTTTCTCATAGAGAGACAGGAACAGATACAAATAGTTTTGCAAAAGCTCTAAAGTATGCTATGCGTCAAGACCCTGATGTTATACTTATTGGGGAGATGAGAGATAAAGAGACAATAGAAGCAGCACTAACAGCAGCCGAGACAGGTCACTTAGTATTTGGAACTCTACATACAAACTCAGCTCCCGGAACAATTAATCGTATTATTGATGTATTTTCTGGTGATGAGCAGGGGCAGATTAGAGCTATGATTTCAACTTCACTTGTTGCTGTTGTATCACAGATACTTCTTCCAAAACATGGGGGTGGAAGGGTAGCAGCACCTGAAATTATGGTATCAAACCATGCTATAGCAAACTTAATTAGAGAAGATAAAGTACATCAAATATACTCTCAAATGCAACTAGGTCAGGGTCAATCAGGAATGCAGACTCAAACTCAAGTATTAGAGAGACTCGTTAAAAATGGTGTTATCACTAAAGATATAGCAGTGCAATTTTCTAACAAACCTGATGAATTAAGAACAAAAATTAATTTTCGATAGATAACATAAACTAATATCTATATAAGTTAAGGTATAATTTTTTCTAAAAAAAAAGGTAATATAAAATATAATGGAACTTACAACAATTGATTTTATAGTAATTGGGCTTGTACTATTTTTAGGCTTTAAAGGGTTTGTTACAGGATTTATGCATGAACTTTTTAATCTTATTGGGATTATTGGAGGATTTGCATTAGCTACTCGAATAAATAATAGGGTAGGGGAGTTTATAAATGAGAATATATATCCTTTACCAAGTGAACCTACAATAGGATTGGTAGGGCTGATTGTTACTCTTCTTGGAGTATGGATATTAGTTAGTTTTCTATCTTATATGTTAAAAAATGAAGATGATTATGATGAAATATCTTTTTTAAGTAGATTTTGGGGATATATAGTTAGTGTTATAAAATATACTGCTATAATAGGATTAATATTTGTAGCTATTAATAAGTCAGAGTACCTTTCTGAAAAGTTACTAAAAAGCTCACAAGGTAGTCAAACTCTCCCTATTCTTTTAAATGTAGGAGAAGAGTTATTAAATTTAGATACAAATAGCTCAAAAGAGTCAAATAGCACAATAAAAGATATAAATCTTAGTGCAATTAATTTAGATGGGTAATATATATGATAAGCCAAATTTTAACATATAAAGAGGTATTAGATAGATTTAAAAAACTACTAAAATCTAATAAGCTAAAATATACAAAACAGAGAGAGTTAATATTAGAGATTATCTATAGTAATCAAGGACACTTCACTCCTGAAGATATATATAATCTTATAAAAAAAAGATATCCAGATATAAGACTTGGTATTGCTACTGTATATAGAACTCTTAGTATATTAGAAGATGCTAATATTGTAACCTCTATCTCTTTTGGTGCAAAGGGAAAAAAATATGAGTTTGGCTTAGGCGACCATCATGACCATTTAGTCTGTCTTGTCTGTGGAGCTATTGAGGAGTTTATTGATGATACCATAGAGAGACAGCAGGAGCTTATTGCAGAAAAACATAATTTTAAAATGACAAATCATATTATGAAGATAACAGGAATTTGTAAAGATTGTCAACTAAAAAAAGGGAGCAAGATTGATATTTAAAAATCAATATATTCAAGAGAGAATTAAAAAAAGCAATCAATTAAGAGAGTTGGGGATAAATCCATATCCAAATAGTATTAAAAAAGGGACTTTATCTAAAGATTTTTTAGATGAGTGTAGCTATCTTAGAGATAGAGAAGATAAAAAAGATGAAGAGAAGATATATAGATTAACAGGACGACTTAAATTTATACGAATTATGGGTCGAGCATCTTTTGCTAAGATAGAAGATAGTAGTGGATTGGTTCAACTCTATTTTAATCGTGATGATTTGCCAAAAGGATACTATAATAGTGTTGTTAAAAAGCTATTTGAGGTTGGAGATATAATAGAGGCAGTTGGATACCCATTTATTACAGGTACAGGAGAGACTACTCTATATTGTAAAGAGGTAAATATTGTAACTAAAGCTATATCTCCACTTCCAGAGAAATTTCATGGACTTCAAGACCAAGAGTTAAGATATCGTCAAAGATACCTAGATATGATAGTAAATAGTGAAGTTAAAGATACTTTTGTTATGCGTTCTAAGATAGTCTCATCTATTAGAAGATTTTTTGAAGATAGAGGATTTTTAGAGGTAGAGACTCCAATGATGCACCCAATCCCCGGAGGGGCTAATGCTAAACCATTTATTACATATCATAACGCTTTAGGGGTAGATAGATACCTACGAATTGCACCCGAGTTATATCTAAAGAGATTAATTGTTGGTGGAATGGAGTCTGTATTTGAGATTAATAGAAACTTTAGAAATGAGGGAATTGATGCTACCCATAATCCTGAATTTACATCTATTGAGTTCTATTGGGCATATCATACATATATAGAGTTAATGGAGCTAACAGAGGAGCTATTTGATTATCTATTTACTAACTTAAATTTAGATAAAAAGTTAATCTATGGAGATATAGAGATAGATTTTACTATTCCATTTAAAAAAATCTCATGGATTGATGCAATTATAGAGATTGGTGGAGTATCTAAAGATATTCCAACAGATAGAGAGAAGGGTTTATCATTTTTAAAAGAGAATAATCTTAAATATGATGATAATTGGACAATAGGTTATATTCAGGCAGAACTATTTGATGAGTTTGTAGAGTCTAAACTTATTAATCCTATATTTATTACAGATTACCCAATTGATATATCTCCACTTGCAAGAAGAAGTGATACAAATCCTGATATTACAGAGAGATTTGAGTTATTTATAGCAGGAAAAGAGATAGCAAATGGATTTAGTGAGTTAAATGACCCAATAGACCAGTATGAGAGATTTAAATCACAAGTAGATGCTAAAGAGGCAACAGGCGATGATGAGGCTATGCATATGGATAGTGATTTTGTAAAAGCTTTAAGTTATGGTATGACTCCAACAGCAGGTGAGGGGATAGGGATAGATAGATTAATTATGTTACTAACTAATAAACATACAATTAGAGATGTGATACTATTTCCTGCCATGCGACCAGAGTAAAAATTAATAATATAAAGGAGATAGATTTGAGATACCAAATGGAGCAATTTGACCCAGAGGTTTTTAGTGCAATTAATGCAGAGTTAGAGAGGCAGACTAACCATTTAGAGATGATAGCGAGTGAGAATTTTACAATTCCAGCTGTTATGGAGGCTATGGGTTCAGTTTTAACAAATAAGTATGCAGAGGGTTATCCATATAAGAGATATTATGGTGGGTGTGAAAATGCAGATACCATAGAACAACTTGCAATAGATAGAGCATGTGAGCTTTTTGGTTGTAAATATGCAAATGTTCAACCACACTCAGGTAGTCAAGCAAATGGAGCAGTATATGCAGCTTTATTAAAAGCAGGTGATAAGATTTTAGGTATGGATTTAAGTCATGGTGGACATCTAACTCATGGGAGTAAACCAAGCTTCTCTGGTAAAAACTATCAATCATTCACCTATGGAGTTGAGCTTGATGGCTATATTAACTATAATAGAGTAAGAGATATTGCTAAAATTGTTCAACCTAAGATTATTGTCTGTGGAGCCTCTGCTTACCCTAGAGAGATAGATTTTAAAAAGTTTAGAGAGATAGCAGATGAGGTTGGAGCAATTCTATTTGCTGATATTGCTCATATTGCTGGTTTAGTCTGTGCAGGTGAACACCCTAGTCCATTCCCTTATGCTGATGTTGTAACAACAACTACACATAAGACTCTAGCAGGACCTCGTGGTGGAATAATTTTAACCAATGATGAAGCTATTGCTAAAAAGATAAACTCTGCAATATTTCCGGGACTTCAAGGAGGACCTCTTGTCCATGTAATTGCAGGAAAGGCTGTTGGATTTAAAAATAATCTTAGTGATAGTTGGAAGAGTTATGCAAAACAGGTAAAATCAAATGCAAAAGTGTTAGCTGATGTTTTAATTAATAGAGGTTATAATCTAGTTAGTAATGGAACAGATAATCACCTTATTTTAGTATCTTTTTTAGATAGAGAGTTTTCAGGAAAAGATGCAGATAAAGCTTTAGGTGATGCAGGGATTACAGTTAATAAAAATACTGTTCCTGGTGAGACAAGAAGTCCATTTATAACTTCAGGCATTAGGATAGGCTCTCCAGCACTCACAAGTAGAGGAATGAAGGAGGCTGAATTTGAGATTATTGCAAATAGAATTGCAGATGTATTAGATAATATTAATAATTCAGAGCTTCATGCTAAGATTAAAGATGAGATGAGAGAGTTAGCATCTAACTTTATTATCTATGATAAGGCTATATATTAATTTTGGAAGTAAAGATTTTTGATTTAAAGTTTAATGCAAAATTCTACTACATTCAAAAAGATTTTATTGTAGATAAGATTAAATTTAATAATCGAACTCTATATAGTAAGTTTAAAAAGATAGAGGAGTCTCCTACTCCTCTACTAATTGCTCAACATCTAAATAGAGAACTCACAGTAGCACTACCTCTTATAGAAGATAATCAAATTAGATATATTGTTTTAGAGTATGAGCAAGAGAGTAGTGACAAATTTTACCATATTATTAAATATATTCTAAAATCCCTATCTATTAATAAATTTTATAGATACAAAAGTTCTAAAAAAAATCACATTCAAATATTTATAGATACTAAAGATATAACTATAGATAGAGTATATGATTTAACAGAAAATATACAGAATATGTTAGATTTTAAATCATATAAAGGGTATAAAATTTTTCCTAATAGAAATTTACCAAAAAGTTACAATAAAATACTCCTTCCTATTAAAAAAATGTGATTTTACGCTATAAAATAACCTTTTTTGTGCTATACTTCGTTTAAAAAAATGGAGATTTAAATCGAATGGAAAGCAAGAACTTAAATGACATTGTTATAGAAGACAATGAAAATTCTAAAAAGACTCAACTTAAAAACATATTGACTCTTTTAGCTCTACTATTTATTATTTTAGTTATATCTATTGTAATAACAAAGCTTATTTTAGGCAATGATGAGGAGGAGAGAAATGAGAGTAATAGCAGTGCTATAGTTGATACTCAAAGTGGTAGTAACTCTACAGCAGGTGCAGTAATTGGTACTACAGCCGCATTGGGAACAGCAGCAGTATTAGCTAATCGTAGTTTAGGAGATAGTAAAGCTGAAGATAAATTATCATTAGTAGAGAAAAATAGTAGCTCAACACATAAAAAGATACCTCTTAGAGACCATACTTCAAAAAAAGTAGTAAGACATACTGTTCATCATACTACTCACCATAGAGATACTTATGTCAAAAAAGTAGTACGCCACCCTAAACCAACAGAAAAACCAGTTGTTCACCATAGAGCTAAAAAAAGCTCAACAACATATATACAAAAAGGTTACTATATTCAAATTGGTGCATTTAAAGACCCAAGCAATGCTATTAAAAAGATAAAAAAAGATGAACTATCATATAAGACTGAGAAGATAAAAGATGGAGAGTTAACTAGAGTATTGGTAGGACCATACTATAGTCATAGAGAGGCTGAAAAGGATTTATCAACAGTACAAGAAGATATATCAAAAAATGCCTACATTAAAAAAATATAGTAGTTAAATGATTAAACAGATACTTTTTGACCAGTTAACTCCTGTAGCTATGTATGGAAAAATAAAAGAGATTTTTCCAAACGAGATAACCATGCTCTTTGAGAGTGTGGTAAATAGTAGTGATGGTAACTTCTCTTTTATAACTATTGGAGCTAAAGAGAGAGTTATCTATAAAAATAATAAGACACTATATACCAATATAGATGGAAAAGTTAAAGAGTTAGATATTGACCCTTTTAGTTTTCTTCAAGATTATTATAAAAAGTTAGACCAAGAGAGATATAGAGAATTAGCCAATAGATTAGGCTTCTCTTTTGTAGATGGATTTATTGGATTTATCGGTTATGATATGGTTAAAGTATTTGAGCCTATCTTAAAAAAGAGTATGGATAGTCTCTTTGACCCTTTAAATACACCCGATTTAGATTTAGTTAGACCATCTATTATTTTATCATTCTCTCATAAAACTTCAATCCTTACTATTATTAAAAATGATGAAGAGTATAGCTCTGTAGTAGAGCAGATAGAAAAGGCTTTAATTAGTAGCTCTAAACCTCAAAAGTTAAAGAGAGCTAATTTAGATGGAGATGGAGAGTATTCTATTAGTGAGCAGAGATTTAAAGAGCTTGTTGTTGAGTCTAAAGAGATGATAAGAAGTGGAGATGTTTTTCAGATACTACTCTCAAATAGATATACACAAAAGGGTAAAATTGACCCTTTAAGTTTCTATAGACTACTTCGCTCTAAAAATCCATCACCATATCTATTTTTATTAGATTATAAAGATTTTTCTATCTGTGGCTCATCTCCTGAAGTTATGGTAAAACTAGATAATAGAGATATACTTCTTAGACCAATTGCAGGAACAAGAAAGAGAGGTAAAACTCACTCAAGAGATAGAGAGCTTGAGCTAGAGATGTTGAATGACCCTAAAGAGTGTGCAGAACATCTTATGTTAGTTGATTTAGGTAGAAATGATGTTGGAAGAGTAGCAGAGGTTGGCACAGTTGAAGTTACTGATATGATGAGAGTTGAGAGATACTCTCATGTTATGCACATGGTAAGTGATGTTGAAGCTATCATTGAAAATGAGAAAGATGCCTTTGACCTATTTAGAGCTACATTTACAGCAGGAACAATGACAGGAGCTCCTAAGATTAGAGCAATGGAGTTAATTGCAGAGTATGAGAAGTTAAAGAGAGGCTTCTACTCTGGTGCTATTGGATATTTTGCATTTAATGGAGATATGGATAGCTCAATTGCTATTAGAACATCGCTTATAAAACCAGACTCTATTACACTTCAAGCAGGTGCAGGAGTTGTAGCTGACTCAATACCAGAGCTTGAATATTTAGAGGTAAAAAATAAACTAGGGGCATTGCTATCAACTATTAAAGATATGGAGAAACTATAATTAATCATCTTCTACTCTCTCTCCTCTTCTTCTTGCAGATATATCAAGTGGGACTCCTCTAAAATCAAATTTATCTCTAAGAGTATTTGCAAGGTATCTCTTATATGAGAAGTGAAGTCCATCTGGTCTATTCATAATAAGAGCGATTTTAGGTGGTTTTATCTCATATTGAGTAGCAAATTTTATCTTAACAACAGCTCCATTATATGACGGTGGGTGATGTTTTCCTATTGCAAATTTAATTATTTCATTAAGTTTAGCAGTTGGTATTCTCTGTCTATATCTCTCATAAATTGAGATAATCTCATCTAAAATCTTATTAACCCTTTGACCTGTTTTAGCTGATACTGTAATAAGTGGTGTATAGTGTAAAAATTTTAACTTATCGCGAATATTCTCTACAGCCTCTTCATAAGTTATATCTCCTCGTATATCCCACTTATTTATAACAATTAAAGAACCAAGTCTATATTTCTCTATTAGATTAGCAATTCTCTCATCTAACTCAAAAACTCCAACAGTTGCATCAATAGTAAGTAGAGCAATATCTGCTTTTTTTAACATCTCTTCAGTTCTATATAGAGCATACTTCTCAATCCCCTCTATTTTACCTCGTCTTCTAATCCCTGCTGTATCTATAAATGTAATATTATAATCTTTATATTCTATAGACTCATCAATTGGGTCTATGGTAGTCCCAGCAACGCTAGATACTACTGCTCTCTCCTCTTTAAGAAGTGCATTTAAAAGTGAACTCTTACCTGTATTTACTCTACCAATAATAGCTACTTTTATATCTCTATCTACTCTATTAATATCCTCTTTTACAATATCTTCAAAAGATGGCTCACTATCCTCTTCTAAAATTAGACTCTCTCTCTCTTCTCTTATGGGAATATGCTCCTCTAACCAACTATATAGAGTATTCATATAACGGTTATGGCTTACTGAGATTGGTATAGTTACATTAGCTCCAAAACCATAAAAGTCCCAAAATTTACCATCTCTATCTCTATCATTATCTATCTTATTTACAACTAAGGCTATTGGTTTATTTAGCTCTTGAAGTCTATAAAATAGCTCTCTATCTTCATCTTGTGGGATAGTTTTACCATCTACCATATATATAATAATATCAGCCTCTTTAGCTGTTTTTAAAGAGAGTTTTTTTACTGTAGAGAACATCTCTGTAGTATCATCAATCCCACCTGTATCAATTATTTCAAAATCACGATTATCTGATATGGTAACAACTCTTTTTTTAATATCTCTAGTTGTCCCCTCTATATTAGATGTAATAGCATCTCTCTTTTTTGCAAGTCTATTAAAGAGGGAGCTTTTTCCAACATTTGGTCTTCCTAATATAGCCACTTTTTTTAAATTCATCAATTTTTCCTTATTTCGGAGACATCGCCATTGATGGCGGTGAGGAGAAATAATCAGCTCTGCTGAAAATTCTCACTTGACATCATATCATATTTTGTATATAATTGCTGTATGAAAACTATGATACTAACTCAAAAGAACCGATT
>WGAM01000039.1 GCA_015494795.1 Campylobacterota bacterium | reverse complement strand
GTATAATATAGTCTATAATGTATCTGAATTGGTTTTAAAAATTTAATAGTATTAATATATTTTATCATAATTTTACCGAATATTAAAAAGATTAAATATTTTTTTAGAGTTATTATCTATAGAGTGATTTTTATATAGTATCTTTTCAGTATTTTTAGAAAATTTCTCTTTTAGCTCCTTAGACTCTCCTAATTTTCTAATAGATTTATATAGTTTTAGTCTATCTTTTGGGTTCATTAAAAAACCATTAAAGTTCTCTATTACACTCTCTGATATTCCACCAACATTAGTAGAGATTATTGGTAATCTATAGTTTAATGCTTCTGATATTACATTAGGAAATCCCTCTGCATAAGATGGTAATATTAAAACATCAGCTCTCTCATATATTTTAGCAACCTCATCCTGTTTTAACCACCCCATAAATTTAATATTTTTAAAATTTCTACTCTTATAGCTCAACTCATCTAATAGTGAACCTCCACCAACAAATATAAAATTATATTTTTTTAATTCATTATATTTCGAGATAACATCAAACAAATCAATTACACCTTTTTTTTCTACTATAGCACCAACATATAAGAATGTCGTATTATCTGAGAACTCTCTACTATAATCTCTAATCTCTATCCAGTTTAAAATCTTAATTAGTTTATCTCTTTTAACTCCTACTTTTCTATAAAACTCTTCCCACTTACCACCCTGATGACCTATATAGGATAATCTATTCATTAAAAATCTTTTAATTGGGATATTGTAATCTTTTTTAATAACAGAGTTCATAAAGTGTCCTGAACGGATAAAAAATAGTGTCTCTACTCCTCTATTCTCTATCATAAGAGCAAATATTAGCTTTTCCCAAAATCCTAATCCAAATGTTGCAAACACTAATGCTCCTTTATAGCTATTTTTCTTTAAAATAGCTTTTAACTCCCTATATCTACTCCATGACATCTTTAATTTATCTATATTTGATGGTGGAGGGTATGAGCTTCTAAAAATATCTATAATATCATAAGATATAGACTCTCTATCCATATATTCTACTAAATTAGATATGGCAGTTAACTGTCCACCTGCATGATTTATATTTTTATTAAATGGGCTAGGTCCTAATATTAATATATCTTTTTTCATAACTCTCTATCCATTAAATTAACTCTTTAAAAAAACTATTTACATCACTCTGTTTAAAGACCTCTATGCCTATATCTTTAAGCTCTTTATATCTTAAGATGGCATCTGCTAACTGCTCTATATTCTCAACTTCAACTAAAAATCCATTCTTTCCATCTTTAATAAGCTCACTCATAAATGGAATACATTTAGTAGCTACTATAGGTTTTTTTAAATATATATTTTCTAATACAACATTAGGTAATCCCTCTCGTCTTGAAGATAGAACAAATAGGTCACTATAGTTATAGTATATATATGGGTTAGTTTTAAATCCTAAAAAATTTACTATACCTAATAGTCCCAATTTTTCTATTAATTTTCTATATTCATATATCTCATTATTATAATCTATTCCTATAATATGAAGTCTAAAATTGCTATTTTTTATATAGACTATCTTAAAAGCCCTAATTAGAATATCAAAACCCTTCTCTTTAGATAATCTTCCTGATGCTACTACATTTATATATCTCTTATCAAATGGATTTTTCTGATTTTTTATAGATTTATCTATCAAATTTCTATCTAAAGGGTTTAATAGAACTTTTATCTTATCTCTATCTATATGATAGTACTCTACTGCCTCATCTCTCATCTCTGGAGTCTGTGCAATTACTACATCAGCACTCTTTAGGGATTTATTTAAAAACAGACTAAATAGAAAACTGTGTTTAATATATCTATTTACCAATTTGGGGGAACTTGGTATTCTCATAATGCTCTTAGGTCTATTTAATCCAATAAGTGCTAGATTAATAGCTATATGAGTACGATTTAGAGAGGAGTATATAATGTCTGGTTCTATCTGTTTTATTATTCTTCTTAGTTTAAATATAGAGTATATAGTTCTATCTACATCAAGTGAGTATATAACTATATCTTTAGGAATTAGATGTAGTGAGTTTCCTATTTTATCTGAACCTAAAATAAGGTATATACGATAGTATCTCTTATCTAACTCTTTTATAATATTGATTGTAACTCTCTCTGCTCCACCACTGTTCATAAGTGGTAGAAAAAATAATATTTTTTTCCTCATATTAAACTCTTTTCTATAATTTTATATAATTAAATGCTAATGTGATTGCAACATAAGATAGAAACATAAATGTCCATACCTTAGTTCTCTCACTAATACTCATCTCTAAATAGCTAAATACCATTACTATATATAAAATGGGATATACTGCCATCTGCCTTCTTTGATTAAATTCTATAACTGCAACTAATACTAAATAGGTTATAGAGAATATAAACATAATTATTAGTTTTAGCTCTATTTTTTTTAATATCTTTTTTTTTAAAATACCATATAGTAGAAATCCCCAGCCAAAATACCAAGATATTCCTGCTAATAGATATGTAAATTGAAACATACCTTTTTTAGAGATAAATATTAGTGATGGAGGAAATGGTTGGATTTGAGAAAATCCTAAAAGTGTTATATAACTTAATCCAAATGGTAATTTTGCAATTTTAGCACCTAAAGAGCCTGATGCTGTATGTTCTGCTACATGTTCTGCTGAACTATTAAAGGTTTGATTATATATTCCCATAACATAGTCATTATTTAGTACAATTAATATAAGTACTATAAGAGTCATTATATATACAAATAGTCTTGTATAATTGTTTTTAACAGTTAAATTTACAAATTGAAAAAAATATACAACTGTAAATCCTACCATAAATATACCTGTCTGCTCCCTAAAATAGTAAGATGCAATAGAGAAGAGAACTAAAATAGTTAATCTAATTAGAGATATTCTCTCTAATAGAATATAAAAAGTTGTTATGTACATAAGAGCAATATGTGCATCTCGAAGTAAGAGACTAGATAGATATGGAACAAATGAGAATAGTCCATATACTATAGCCACTGTAGTGGATATTTTCTCATTAAAATATAATCTAGCAAGAGAATACATTATAGTAGGAATAAGAGCAGATACTAGTGTAACAGCCTCTTTTTGAACTAAAAATGTATGTTCTCCAAAAAGTTCTGATAATCTTGCAATTTGAGCATTAAAATATATTGAACCTGGTAAATCTCCATAACCTCTAATTTTAGCTATATCTTCAAACCTATAACTTAATCTAAACTTATTAGCAACATCTCTAGCTCCTTCATGAAATAGACCTTCATCTGATTGTACAAATGGATATGAAGTGTTATAGTACTCTATAAGACCAAAATGTATAACAAATGTATATGTAAGATAGATAAGAAAAAATATTAAAAATATATTTATACTATTTCTAATATTCTCAACTCTATTAATAAGAGAGATAAATAAAATTCCAATAGCTATAAATATAAAAGGGAGTGTAAAAATAGCACTATTGTTATCTAAATATGCACCCCATAGTGAAACTATAGGGATAAATATTAGCGTAACCATAATATATCTACTATCAATAAAATATTTCTCATCTATCATAACTATATATCCTCTATCTCATATACTTTTCATACCATATTTGAAATATTAAAATATGCCATAAATTTACAATATTTTTTTTACTCATCTTTTTATACTCTCTATCTATATACTCTTGATTTAAAAGGTTATGTTTAGCTAGTTTAGATTTTTGAAAATATATATCAAATAGTTTTTTTAAGTCTCTACTGAACCACTCAAATATAGGTATTCCAAACCCCATCTTTTTTCTATATATCATCTCTTTTGGAATATATCTTTCTAGGACTTTTTTTAATAGATATTTACTATCTCCATTTTTATACTTCATCTCAAAAGGTACTTGTGCCATAAACTCAGCTATATTATGGTCAAGGAGAGGCTCTCTCCCCTCAATAGATAGACTCATTGTGGCTCTGTCAACTTTAGTTAAAATATCATCAACCATATATCTATGATAATCCCACAACATCATACCCTGCATAGGAGCTATCTTCTCTCCTATTTCAAAACTATTTTCATCTATCTTTTTTTCAAAATCTAATAATCCATCTATATCATAACTTGTCAGTGCTAGATATATATCTCTCCAGCTATTGCTATTTTTTAAAATTTTATGTATCAATTTATATTTAAATTCTATATTACTATTAGTTATGACTTTAGAGATATTTTTATCTCCTATTAAATTCATAATAGAGTTAGTTCCTCTTCTAATAGTGTATGGAACTTTAAATATTTTATTACCAATATTATTAATAGTCCAATATCTTCTATATCCACAAAATATCTCGTCTCCACCATCTGCACTCAATACAACTTTTACATCTGTATCTCTTGCTACTTGAGATACTAGAGTTGTTGGGATTCCACTACTATCTCCAAATGGCTCATCATAAATTTCAACAAATCTATCTAATATATCTTTTGCACCTGAGATATCTAAATATTTCTCTGTATGTGTTGTACCAATATACTCTGCTACCTCTTTGGCATATTTAGCTTCATTATATTTTTCTTCTTTAAAACCTATTGTAAATGTATGAATATTTCCATAATGTTTCTGTAGAATTGATGCTACAATACTACTATCAACTCCTCCACTCAAAAATATTCCTACAGGCACATCTGATACCATTCTATATCTAAAAGCTTTTATTAAAATAGACTCAAGCTCATCAATTAACTCCTCTTCACTCTTTTGGAATTTTGGAAGTTTAAAAAATGGTAAGATTGACCAATACTCTTTTATCTCTATTTTAGATTTTTGAGTGTTAAATATAAGATAGTTTCCTGCTGGAACCTTATAGCAATTTTCAAAAATAGATAGATTTGAAGAGATATATCCAACTTTAAAATACTCAAATAGTGCATCTTTACTAATCTTTAACTCTTTTTTATCTCTAAAAAACTCTATAATTGGTTTTAATTCACTACCAAAAACAAAATCTCTACCATCAAAGTAGTAGTATAGTGGTTTTACACCAACTCTATCTCTAATAAGAGTTAACTCTAAAGATATATTATCATATATTGCAATTGCAAACATACCAATAAATCTATTAATTGCATCTACCCCCCATTTATGGTAAGCTTTAAGCACCACTTCACTATCACTATATGAGTTAAATTTATAACCGTAAGTTTTTAACTCCTCTTTTATCTCTTTAAAATTATATATCTCTCCATTATATACCATTGATAGATTTTTATAGTGCATTGGTTGGTGTCCATGAGAGCTTAAATCTAAAATAGAGAGTCTAACATGACCTAAAGAGAAATTTTTACTCTCAAAAGTACCACTATCATCTGGCCCTCTATGTCTAATTGAGTTCATCATACTCTCTAATTTTTTGCTATCTTTACAATTAAATCCTACTATTCCACACACTTTATTATCCCCTTCTTAATATTTTATCTATTACTCTAAACCACTTAATTCCAATTATATCTATTGAGAGTCTATTAGATATTTTTTGTGCATTTTGTGCTAAATTATCTCTTATTTTAGGATTATCTATTAGATAATCTATTTTAGAGGCTAACTCTTCTATACTATTAGGTTTAACTAATATTCCATCTTTTTTATCTGTTATAATCTCTCTAGGTGCTGATGGAGAGTCAAAAGATATAACAGCACAACCATATCCCATAGCTTCACATAATACCCCCGGAAAACCTTCAGTTCTCGAAGATAGTACAAATATAGATGCTCTCTTATACTCTAACTCTACATCTTTTACCAATCCAATAAGTTTAACTCTCTCTTCTAAATTTAATTTTTTAACTAATTTTTCAAGTTTTTCTCTCTCTCTTCCATCTCCTACAACTCTTAATCTCCAATCTCTATTTTTAACTTTTGCAAAGGCTTTAATTAGTAAATCAAATCCCTTGACAGGATTTAATCTTCCAACAGCTAAAACTATCTTTTCTCTTTTAATATTTAAGTGATTATGCTTTAATATAAGAGGATTTTCTATAATATATCTATTTTTTACAAAGTGGTATCTATTCTTATCTGCATTAGTTAATACAACAAGACCATCTACAAATGGATATATAACTCTTCTAAGCTTTTTCCAGATAGGTTTAATATCTAAAAAATCATAAGCACTTCTCTCAGATACTAATATAGGTTTATTAGCTAATTTTGATGCGATGGTTGCTAAGATATTCATCTCTGACATAAAACTAATAGTAATATCTGGATTAATTGCTAAAATCTCTCTTTTTAACTCATTTATTAAAGTAAAGATAGGTTTTACTCTTTTTAATTCTACTACCTCTATATTTTTATTTAGAGGAAAAAAACCACTATTTTTAGTGGCTATTAATATAGTGACCTTATATCCAATATTATCAAAATGGTTTGCAAGAGTTGTTAAAATCTTCTCAGCACCACCGACATTTAATGAGCTAATAATAAATAGTATCTTTTTCATCTTATTTTAAAAATTCCATATTTTTAATTTTCGCTAAACTATTATGTAAATCTTGATTTCTATATAATAGATACCATAATATCTTCTGTTTTTTAGAAAAAATATCTCTATATCTATTAAATATCTCATCTCTTATAGATATATCAATAGCTCTTCTCTTTATAAAAGCTAGACTACTACTATATATAATCTCTTTTATCTCTTTGTCAAATCTGTTATCTAAATATCTATTAACTCTATTTAACATTTTATGAAAAGATAGTAAATGTTTTTTCTGTTTTTGAGAATTTTCAAAATTTAAATTGCTCCAAGCTGATGCTTCTCCAACTCTATATGCTGACATACATCTATTTATATATAAAGCTCCACCTCTACTAGAGCCTATCATCTGTAGAGGATAGTCTCCGGGTATCATCTTTTTAAACCAATCTTTTGGAATTTTTGAGACTATTTCAGTTCTAAAGATTAAAGATGCAGTAGGGCAGAACTCTCCACCACCTAATATAATCTCATTTGGTCTGAATATCTTATTACTATCTGCCTGTTTAGCTAAAACTCTTCTCTTTTTACCATTAACAAACTCATATACAGAGTGAAAACTCATATCAATATTTGGATTTTTCTCCATAATATCTACTTGAATTTCTAATTTTTTATTATCTGTCCAGAAATCATCTCCATCACAAAATGCCATATATCTACCTTTAACTTTTGTTAAGATAAAAGACATAGGATTTATCCCTTGTGAAAATTGATTTTCAGTTTGATATATTGGTTTTATAATATTTGGAAATTTTTTCTGATACTCTTTAATAATATCTACTGTTTTATCTGTTGATACATCATCATGTATAATTACCTCAAAAGCAAACTCTGTCTCTTGCATTAAAAAACTATCGAGTGCTTGAGAGATACAATATTCATGATTATATGTAACACAGCTAATAGTTACAACTATATTACTACTTTTCCAATTTTTCATTATATCTTTTTCTGTTCTGTTTATCATTTTATTATCCTTTTTGTTAATATAGGTTGTATCTGTTCAATAATATACTCAAATGATTTAACTCTAAATATCCAATTAATAGCTATATATAGCACCATAAAGAGTCCCCCTTTTATTATAATCATAAAAAAATCATTTAAATTAATATAGCTTGTAATAAAAAGTATAGATAGAGTAACTATAGCTGTTATTAATGCACTAATAATAATTGGTCTTATAATACTCATAAAAGAGAGACCAATCTCATTAGTTGCAAATTTAATATTTAGTGAAGTTCCTAATATTGATGTTATAATTAGTCCATATAGAAAAATATCTATTCCATAGAGATATAGAATATATAGATTAACAGATTGTATTATCTTTTTATATATCTCTAATTTTAAAAAATCTTTAGATTTTCCTCTACTACTTAAGATATTTACCATTAAAGCACTAATAGGGTATGCAAATCCACTTAGGGCTAATATTTTAAAATAGTAAATAGTTGCTTCCCATTTATCTCCAAATAGTTCAACTATTAACTCATCTGCTGTTACATATAGCTCTCCTAGTATGAAAAAGGTTATAAAGCATATTACTCCTAGAGATTTAATAACAACTCTTCTAAAATAGGATATATCTTTCTGTATTTTACTTAGTATTGGAAATAGTACAGACATTAAACTTCCAGATGAGTATTTAATTACAAGTTGATTTAACTGTTTTGCTTGATGAAAAAATCCTAATATAGTAGGAGAGAATAGTTTACCAATTATCATATAGTCTAATTTCTCATAGATAGTATCTATAACTCCAGATAGAAACATATTAAATCCATATCCCCAAAGCTGTTTTAGAGCTTTAAATGAGAATGCAAATGATGGTATCCAAGCAGTTTTTCTCCAAATTACAATATTAGTAATCAGTTCACGAGATAATATCTGTGCTACTAAACTCCATACTCCAAAATCTAAAAATGCTAATATTATTCCTATAATACCACTAGATATAGATGCTGTAAGAGTAACTTGTGTTAATAGTTTATAGTTTAACTCTTTTCTTAAAATTACCATCTGTAGTGCATGAAAAGAGCTAATTATAAAAAGAGTTGACATAACTTGAACTATTGGTATTAGCTCTCTGTTATTATAAAAATCAGCAATTAGATTAGATGAGAAGAATGTTAATAGAGTTAATATAAAACCTGCTGTTATATTAAAGAAAAATACAGATGAATAGTGTATCTGGAGGAGTCTTCTTCTCTGTATTATTGCCCCTCCAAGTCCTATATCTGAGAATATTGTAGCAATACCAACTATTACCATAATCATAGCAATTAATCCAAAATCAGCAGGAGTTAATAGTCTCGCTAAGATAATCATAACAATAAAACTAGAGGCGTGAACAGAAACTTTACCAAGTAAATCCCAGATAAAAGCCTCTATTCCTTTTGATTTTATACTACTCATCTTATATTCCTTTTTCTAAGCTAACTCAATTAACATCTGTTTTTTTAAATCATCTCTACTTAAATGTGGTGTCATATCCTCAAAAGCTCTATTAAAATCTAATCGTGGCTCAACAGTTGTCATATCTGCTTTTATTCCTATATCTATAATTTGAGCCTTATTGGTTTTTAGACTCTCTTTAAAGATTTTTTTAATATTTTTTAGATTAGATACTCTATAGCTATCTATCCCATAGGCTTTTCCAACTTTTTTAAAATTTGGAGCAGAGTAGTCTTTTCTTGAGCCTACATAGTTTCCATCTAAATATGCATCTTGTTTTAGTTTAATCATATGTAAACTATTATTATTAATAATAAATATCTTAATAGGTAGGTTTCGTCTCTTTATTATCTCTAACTCTTGAATATTCATCTGAAATCCACCATCTCCGGATATAACAATAGCTCTTCTATTAGTAGCTATAGTAGCTCCTATTGCAGATGGTAAAGCAAACCCCATCGTTCCAAATCCACCAGAGAAGAGTACTCTCTGGTTATCTTTTGTATTTAATGATTGTGCTACTAACATCTGATGCTCTCCAACATCAACACAGATAATATCATCATCTCTTAGCTCTTGTGATAGTTTAGAGATAATAGAGTTCCCCATCTTTTTAGTTCCACTTAGAGTGTAGTCAATTGGGTATGCTCTCTTATATTTTAAAACTCTATCTTGCCACGATTTAATATCTAAAGATATATCAAATCTATTTAATTTAGATATAAACTCTTTAATATCAGAGTTTATAAGAAGGTCTATATCCATTCTAATACCAAGTTCACCTCTATCTATATCAACTTGAATAATTTTTGCATCCCTTGCAAATGTCTCTATCTTTCTTCCTGTCTGAAGATTATCTAATCTTGAGCCTAAAACTATAAGTAAATCAGAGTTAGCAATAGTTAAATTTGCATATCTAGTCCCAAAGTTTCCAATAAATCCCAAATTATACTTATACTCATTGCTAATAGCATCTTTCCCCATAAGAGAATATACTATTGGAATATCTGTTTTTTTTACAAACTCTCTCAACTCTTTAACACTATTTGATAATCTAACTCCTCCTCCTACTAAAATTAGAGGTCTTTTTGAACTATTAATTAGCTCTATAGTTTTTTTAATATCTCTATTAATATCTCCATTTTTATCTTTTTTATACTCTTCACTATTAAAGAATGATTTATATCTATTAGGCTCAAAATCCATTACAAACTGTAAATCTTCAGGTAGACTAATAACTATTGGTCCCTTTCTCCCATTTTGAGATATAAAATATGCTTTCTCAAGTTTATATCTAAGCTCATCTAAGCTATTAATGGCTGTTGCATATTTTGTAATCGGTTTACATATAGATACAATATCTATCTCTTGAAATCCAAACTGTCTAACATCTCTATCTTGTTTACATTCACTATGTCGTACATCTACTACTATAAAAATAGTTGGGATTGAATCAGAGTAACAATCTGCTACAGCTGTTATTATATTTGTAGCTCCGGGACCACTAGTTACTGTAGCTACACCTGTTTTACCAGTCACTCTTGCATAAGCTTCAGCAGAGAAGCCTGCACCCTGCTCATGTATTGTAAATACATTCTCTATACTACTATTTTTATCTATAGAGTCACAAATATGTGTATTTTTACCCATATAACTAAATACTTTATCTATTTTATTTTCAACTAAAAAATCTACTATATAATCTGATACTTTCATCTATAATCCTTTTTTCTATTCTATTAAACTAAATCTATTTAATAACTTTTTTACCTCATCTTTTGAGTTAAACATCATTACATCAATAATAGAGAGATGAGGTATAAACTCACTATTAAACTGTCTATATTGAAAATCATCTGTTTTTAAAAAATTTAATTCTATATTCTCTTTTAAAAAGTCTTCTCTTTTATATAATTTCTGTCCACCGATAGCATTAACATATTTAGTAGCACCAACCCTTTTACATATATCAATTGTTCTAGCTTGTGCTTTTAATTCTGTCTCTCCTTGTAAATCACTTAGATAGATAAACTTAGTATCTATATCTAAGTAGTTGGAGATGGTTTTAATGGAGTAACCTATATATTTTGCTAAATTTTTCTCTCTATTACTTAAAATATCTTCTATTATTGGAAATACCTCATCAAAATATGGAGCCTTTTTATAGGCATGAAATATAGTTTTAATTATCTTTTTTGAGTTATTTCCAACTTTAACTTCATTTATTAGGCTATCTCCATGAACTCCTATTACCTCTAAGGTAAATAGATGTTTTTTATTATCTACTAAGATACTATTTCTATTGATATAACCCTTTTTGATATACTGCATACTATCTGATATAACATATACATCTGCAAGATTTATAAGTTGCCAATATCCAATATATGCAAAAAGATATGGTTGATTACTTCCAACTATCATACTAAACACTCTTCTTTTTCTCGTATCTCTTCAAGAGTTTTAATAATAATCTTACTAACTATTGGTTCTACATTAGAGTGCATTGGAATTACTAAAATTCTACTTGCAATATCTCTTGAATTTTTCATTACTTTAGATTTAACGAAGGGTAGAGTATCGAGAGAGGGTTTAAAATATTGTCTTGCAGCAATATTCTCTTTTAAAAGCTCTTCTCTTACTCTCTTCATCTCATTTTCATCTCTAAATACTATAGGAAAGTAGCTATAGCTCTGAGTTGCATCTGGATTTCTCTTTTGGAGTTGAACATAATCTTTTAACTCTCTTTTATAGAAATAAAAACTAGCTCTTCTCTCTTTAGAAATTCTCTCCTCTTCATCTAACATGCATAACCCCATTGCAGCTTCAACTTCATTGATTTTTGCATTAATTCCTAACATTGCAACAGAGTCAGGTGCATCTATCCCATAGTTTCTAACTATCTTCGCCTTTTCATATAACTCATCATCTTTAATAACAATAGCAGCACCCTCTATAGTGTGAAACATCTTAGTTGCATGGAAGCTAATAATTGATATATCACCATAATTTAATATATGTTTACCCTTATATTTAACATCAAAAGCGTGTGAGGCATCATATATCACTTTTAGATTATGCTTTTTAGCAATTCTATCTATTCTATCTATATCACAAGCATTTCCAAATACATGACATGGTGCTATTGCGATAGTATTATCTGTAATAAGCTCCTCTATATTAGATGGGTCTATATTGTATGTCTCTCTATCAATATCTGCAAATATAGGCGTTAATCTCTCTGCTACAATTGCACTTGTTGTTGATACAAAACTAAAAGGTGTTGTAATTACCTCTTTTCCGTCTTGTTGGAGTAGCCTATATGCAAACTGTAGGGCATCTGTTCCACTAGATATACATAGTAGATTTTTTACCCCTAAATACTCTTCTAATTTTTTTTCTAACTCTTGAACTAAAGGTCCATTATTTGTAAGCCAACCACTCTCATATATTCCATCTATATACTTTTTAAATTTCTCTTTTGGTGGCATATATATTTTTGTTACATAAGTCATTTTTTATCCTTTCTATTTAAATACCAATTAATTGTCTTTTCAATTCCACTCTCAAAGCTCTCTTTAGCTCTCCAACCTAACTCATTTTCTATTTTTGTAGCATCTATTGCATATCTTCTATCATGTCCTGCTCTATCTTCTACAAAAGTTATTAATTTTTTATATGACTCTTTTTTTGGAACTGTTTTATCTAATATTTCACATATAATCTCTGCTATCTCTAAATTTCTCTTCTCATTATTCCCTCCTATATTATATGTATCTCCATCTTTTCCATTATGAAAGACTAAATCTATACCATAACAGTGGTCAAGAACATATAACCAATCTCTAATATTTTTACCATCTCCATATATCGGTATAGGCTCACTATTTAAAGCTTTTCTAATAATTGTTGGAATTAGTTTTTCACTATGCTGTTTTGCTCCATAATTATTAGAGCAGTTTGTAATTACTGTATTTAATCCATAGGTGTGGTGATAGCTTCTTGCTATCATGTCACCACTAGCTTTACTTGCACTATATGGAGAGTTTGGAGCATAAGGGCTATCTTCTCTAAATAGTCCACTATCTCCTAAACTCCCATATACCTCATCAGTTGAGATATGATGAAATCTACAGTCTCTATATCCATCTCTATATTTAAATGGACTACTCATCCAATATCTATATGCACTATTTAGAAGATTAAAAGTTCCATTGACATTTGTCTCTATAAATATTGATGGATTTTTGATTGAATTATCGACATGGCTCTCTGCTGCAAAATGTATCACACCTCTTATATCATACTCTCTAAATATAAATTCAACTAAATCTTTATTACAAATATCTCCTTTTATAAATTTATATCTAATACTATTTTCAACCTCTTTTAAGTTCTCTAAACTACCTGCATAGGTTAATAGGTCTAAATTTATAATTTTGTAATCTTCATACTTATCTAAAAAATATGGTATAAAATTACTACCAATAAATCCAGCTCCACCTGTTACTAAAATATTTTTCATTTTACTAAATCCCTTAAATATAATCCATAGCCATTGTTATCTAGTTGTGATGCAATTTTTAATACATCATCTTTTGTTATCCAACCACTATTGTATGCAATCTCCTCTAAACATGCTACTTTATAGCCCTGTCTCTGCTCTATAGTTTGAACAAATAGACTAGCTGATAGGAGAGTATCGTGAGTGCCAGTATCTAACCATGCAAAGCCTCTACCTAAAAGTTCTACTTTAAGCTCTCCTCTCTTTAGATACTCCTCATTTATAGATGTTATCTCTAACTCGCCTCTACTTGAAGGTTTAATCTTTTTTGCAATCTCAATTACACTATTACTATAGAAATATAACCCTGTAACTGCAAAATCGGATTTTGGTTCTTTGGGCTTCTCTTCTATACTAATAGCTCTCTTATCTTTATCAAATTCAATAACACCAAATCGCTCAGGGTCTTTTACCTGATAACCAAACACTATTGCTCCATTCTTTAGTTTAGAAGCCTTTTTAACTAATGGAATTAAACCGGGACCATAAAATATATTATCTCCTAAGATAAGAGATACACTATCATCTCCAATAAAATCTTCACCCAATATAAAGGCTTGAGCTAAACCATCTGGAGATGGTTGAGTCACATAACTTATAGATATTCCCCATTTTGAACCATTACCTAAAACCCTTTTATAGTTATCTAAATCATTTGGAGTAGTAATAACTAATATATCATCTATTCCTGCTAACATTAAGACCGATAGTGGATAGTAAATCATAGGCTTATCATATATAGGAAGTAATTGTTTTGATACTCCTCTTGTAATAGGATATAGTCTTGTTCCACTTCCACCTGCTAAAATAATTCCTTTCATTATATATCCTTTCTAAATATAATTTTCTACTCTTTTTTTAGTAGAATTAATAACAAATCCAATATTTTTTAATTTATATCTATTAATCATCTTTTCTAATTTTTTTATATCTTTCTTTCTTGAACTATTAATTTTTAGAACAACAAGATTAATATCTGTATATTTAGTTAGATAAAGTGTATCTTTAGATGATATTAAATTTGTAGAGTCTATTATTATATAGTCATATACCTCTTTTAATTTATTTAACATTATCTCTAATCTATGAGATAAAATTAACTCTGAAGAGTTTATAACCCTTTTTCCAGCAGGAATAAAATCTAAGTTTGGATATTCAGTTTGGAATATAATATCACTCATATTGCTATCTCCTCTTAGATAACTACTCATACCTTCATTAGAGCCATCTATATCAAAAAATCTATCTAAAGATGGATTTTTTAGATTTAAATCTATAACTATACTCTTATATCCAGCTAATTGAAAAATCGCACCTAAATTAGATGCAATTAAACTCTTTCCATAAAATGGAGACATTGAGGTTATTAAGATACTGTTTGAGCTATCTCTATTTAGTGCAAATTGTAAATTGGTTCTTAAATCTCTAAAGCTATTAGCTAGTGGTGATTGAGGTTCTTGAAATACCCTTATAGTAGGTTTTCTATTTTTTTTAAAAATGGGAAGTAATCCATATATAGGTATTGTTGTAATATTTTCAATATCATCTATATTTTTAATTTTACCGTTAAAAGAGTTATTTAGAAGAGATAAAACAACTCCGAGTAAAAGGGCTGTAGCTATTGCTAAAACATGGATTAGAGTTCTTTTAGGTTTTATAGGTTTTTTTGGAAGATATGCTCTCTCAACTATTCTATAATCAGATATAATAGCTGATTTAATTGTCTCATTTGCTTGTTGTTTTTTTGATAGATAATCATTCATTTCTATTTTTAATTTATATTTTCTATTTAAATTAACAATATTTATCTCATCTATAGGTAGTCTTTGGAGTGCTTTCTCTTTTATAGATTTTAATCTTTGTAAATTTCTGCGTTTATTTATAAAGGAGTTTTTTAAAGTCTCTATATTTTTATATATCTTCTGTTTAGTTATATTAATCTGTTTACGAATAACCATCAGTTTTGGATACTCATCAGTATATTCAGAGCTAAGTCTGCTCTCATCTAGTTCAAGTTTTTGTAGTGATTGAATTAATTGGGTATTGACCTTATCATTTAGTTGAACTAATAGAGAACCTATAGATTTAAAATCTCCCTCTTGAACTCTAGTTAATATATCATCAACAATTATCTCTTTTATATGGTTATCTGAAATAGCCATATCTATATTATTTAAATCTCTAATGATTAAATCAGCTTGTGTAGATGTTTTAACTGCTTTGTGTCTAATTTTATACTCTTCTAATGCTCTTTCTGCCTCTTTTAACTCTTTTCTATTTTTAGCTAACTCCTTACTAAGAAAATTTGATATTTGATTATTTCTTTTACTCTTTTCAATTCTACCCTCATTTTGAAAAACTAAAAGTAACTTATTTATATACTCTGTTGCTCTTTTTGGTATATTATCTTCATAGGATATATCTATAATTGGAGCATTTTTATTTTTTTGGATAACAAAGAGTCTCTTTTTGACTATATTTTCATATATATCTCTACTACTTCCATTAAGTTTAAAATATATTGGCTCTTTTAATTCACCTTTTTTAGATATAGTTATCTCAAAAAATTTAGTTTTTATAGGTTTATTATATGGGAAGAGTCTATTATCAATAGTTATTATCTTTTTTTTGAATATATCTTTTGATATTTTTTCAATATAGCCATAATCTATCTCTAACTTATATCCATCTTTATATGGTATAAGTTTAACTTTTCGACCTAAGAATTTATATTTTACACTTTTAACATCAATTTTTATTGGAACTTTATCTTCATATAATTCAATATCTCTATATCCATCTCTAGTAAAAAATTGAGTTGATAAATTCATATTTTCAATTACTTTTCTATTAATCTCATAAGTTAATAATTTTTCTAACTCTTTGTCCACCTCTTTATTTGCATAGAATGTCTTTTGCAGTAAATCATTAGTCTGCATATTACTCTTATCATAAGTAATAACTTCCATACTTCCATTTGCACTATATATTGATGGTTGGAAATATAGATATAGGCTAGATATACTAATTCCAATTATTATCATAATAAAAATAAATAGTATATGATGCCAAACTATTTTAAATACATCTTTTAATCTCAATTCCTCTTTTTTATGAAAATTATTATTATATTCCATAATTAATTACTCCAATTTTTTAGTAACTTAATAGTAATGAAAGGTGATAGAGCATTACTTATAAGTCTAAAGATAGGATTAATTTCATCTACTCCAACATTAAATGGTTTCATATCATTTGGTAGTACATATACAATATCATTTGGTTTTATCATTAAATTTGCATTTTTAAGTGAATTGAAATTTGTTAAATCAACAATTTGAGAATTAACTCTATCCTCTCCACTTTTTAAAATCATAATAGCTCTTCTATTGGCACTATCAGTTAAATCTCCAGCTTTAGCTAGAAGCTGAATTAGACTTAACTGCTCATTATCTAATTTTATCTCTCCTGGTCTATTAACCTCTCCTACAACATAAGCTCTCTTATTTAAAACTTCAAAATATATATCTGGTGATTTAATATATCTTCTAAAGGCACTCTCTATCTTCTCTTGAGCCTCTGTCTGTGTTAATCCAGCTATATGTATCGATTTAACGAGAGGTAGTCTTATATCTCCATTTGAATTGACTAATATTCCTCTATCACTTGTTCCATTTCCTAATGTAGATATACTAAACTCTGGATGTTGATAGACAATAAGAGATACTCTATCATGTGGTAGAATTTTATATTCAAATTTAATATTTTTAAACTCTTGATTATCTATTTGCCTTGTAGATTGATTTAAATCAGCTTTATTGAAAAGTACAAAATTCTCTTTTGTTGTACAACCTATTAGATTAGATATTATTAAAATATATAAGATAGTTCTAAGCATTGTTATCCTCTTTTAAATTACAATTGTATTGTATCTAATATAACAAAAAAAATTATTTAATATATTAATTTAATATTTTATATTAAATAGTAATTTTTTTTATTTTAAATTATAACACTATTTTTATTAAACATTATTTAATAAAAACTAATATATTTATTAAAATATAAAAAATAATATATATTTTTAATAGTAAAAAATAAACAATATCTTATATAAATCTTATTATAATCCTAGATTATTATCTAAGGAGAATTTTATGAAAAAAATATCATTTATCTATTTACCAACTCTGTTTTTTATATATGTTACAACAGAGGCTGTATTAAAACTATTTCACTCTAGTTTATGTGCATCTACAGGCTGTCTTTTAGCCGATAGTCTGCTAAGGTTTGATAGTATATATTTAAACTTTATAGGTGTTTTTGATGCATTTATTATTTTAATTATAGGAGTGCTTAGTTTTAATAAAAAAGTTAGCGAAAAACTATTCTTTTTAGTTTTAGTTGCTTCACTTCTATTTGAGACTATAATGTTAGGTTACCAATTTTATGCGTCACCAGAGATGTGTAAATTCTGTATGGGTGTATATACATTCTTAATAGTTATTACACTTCTATCTACAAGAAAATATTTTCTTATGGTAGCACCACTTGCTATATCTATATTTACAGCTCTTAGCTTTTTAGCCATTCCTAAATCTGCTATATTTGTAAAAAATAGTGGAAACTATCTAATTCAATCTCCAACTTGTCCTCACTGTAAAAAGGTGAAACATTATCTTAAAGAGCATAATATTAAATTTACTAAATTGAGTATTGATGATATTGAAGCTAGAAATTTTGCAACTTTTCTAAACTTTAAAACAATACCTATATTAATTATTAAAGATAATAAAAGTATTAAAATTATTAATGGGGATAAGGATATTATTGAGTTTTTTAATAAAAAAGATAAAAAAATAGTAAAAGAGAATAGTGTTGTAGAGGAGAGTGCAGTTGTTGGAGAAGAGTCCAATAGTGGAATTGACCTTTTAGCTAATGATAAAGAAGATAGTGGTGATGAGGGTTGTGGATTTATCACATTAGATAAATTAGAGAGCAATTGCTCTAAATAGAGCTACTTTTTTTCACCTTTTAGGTAGAGATATATCGCTCTTATCTCTTCATCTGTTAGATAGTAGATAGGCATAATTTTATGCCTTACTATATGATTTTTTTTATCTTTAAATCTATTAGATAGACTATCTTTTAACTCTTTTAGAGTATATTTTGTAATATTACTCCCTTTTAGAAGTTTGGGATTTCCATATTTATCATAATATTTAGCAATCTTATGTCCACCTTTTCCTCTCTTTCCATGACATTTACTACATGGTATTCCTCTTGGATTATTATATAGCATCTTTCCATATTCAAAATCAGATAAGAAGCTATCTTTTATAGTATTATCTTCAGATATAAGAAAAATTGGTAGTAGAAGTAGTATAAGCCTCATATTAGGAATACCTTTTAATAAAAGATTTTTTGATATAATAGCGAAAATTTATTCAAAACGAGAAAATAATGCAAATTATTGATGGAAAATCACTCTCTAAAAAGGTTCAATTATCTGTAAAAGCAGAGGTAGAAAAACTTAAAAGAGAGAAAAATATTGTTCCGGGTCTTGCTGTAATTATTGTTGGTAATGACCCTGCAAGTCATGCTTATGTATCAATGAAAGAGAAGGCTTGTAAAGCTGTAGGCTTCTACTCTATTGCACATAAGATGCCAGAGAGTATAACTGAAGATGAAATAGTTCAGATTATTACTATGATGAATAATAATCCTCATATTCATGGTATTTTAGTTCAACTTCCACTCCCTAAACATATAGATACTACAAAAATCTTAGAGGTAATTGACCCTAAAAAAGATGTTGATGGGTTTCATGCTTATAATGTAGGGCGAATGGTTACAAATTTAGATAGTTTTGTAGCATGTACTCCATTAGGGGTTATGAAGATGTTTGATGAGTATAATATTGAGTTAGAGGGGAAAGATGTAGTAGTAGTAGGAGCTAGTAATATTGTTGGAAAACCTATGGCTTCACTTCTTCTAAATAGAAATGCCACTGTAACTATAACTCATATATATACCAAAGATTTAGCATCTCACACTAAAAAGGCTGATATTATAATAGTGGGTGTTGGAGTTGTTAATCTAATTAAAGAGGATATGGTAAAAGATGGAGCAGTTGTTATTGATATTGGTATTAATAGATTAGAAGATGGCTCTCTAGTTGGAGATGTTGATTTTAAAAGAGTTGCTCCAAAATGCTCATATATCACTCCTGTCCCAGGAGGAGTAGGACCTATGACCATTGCTATGCTTCTATCAAATACACTAAAAGCTACAAAAGAGTTTGGAGAGAATTTATAATGAAAAATACTTTAAAAAAAATTTATAAATTCTCTAACTCTTGGACAGGTACTATTGTTATAGTACTATTTCTTATATTTTTTGTAATTCAATCATTTGTAATTCCATCTGGCTCTATGAAGAGAACGCTTCTTATAGGGGATTTTCTATTTGCTAAAAAGTTTGTATATGGTATTCCAATTCCAAAACTTCCATGGATAGAGCTACCACTACTACCCGATTTTAATCATAATGGACACTTAATAGAGGGGGACAAGCCTAAAAGAGGTGATATTGTTATCTTCTTATACCCTAATAATAATAAAGTTCACTATGTAAAGAGATGTGTAGCCACTGGTGGAGATGAGATTGTATATCAAGATAAACATTTATATATTCACTTTAAAGAGGGTGATAAATATATAAAAGACAACTATCCAAAAGATAAGATTAAAAGGTTCTATGGAAAACTATGGGTAGATAATCCATATATGGATAGATTTCCCGGTATTCAATATAGACCTAATGGACATGAGAATATATTTAAACTTCTTATTCAAAGCTATCTATATAGTAAAGATGGTATAGATATGACTCCGACATATATAGATGGATTAGATGGAGATATTCTTAGAGTAGATGGACGACCTGTAAATGCACTATATAAAAAGGTTGAGAAAGATAGATATTATATGATGGGAGATAATAGAGACAACTCTAATGATAGCCGTTTTTGGGGTTCTGTACCATATAGTTTAGTTATTGGAAAACCTTGGTTTATCTACTTCTCATGGGATAATGAGACTAAAAAGGTGAGATGGGATAGAGTAGGAAGATTTGTAAATAGTATTCAATATGAGAAACCAAGATATTAAATAGGAGGATATATGAAATTTTATATAGCAACAGACCATGCAGGATATGCTCTAAAGGAGTTTACAAAAGATATTGTTCGCTCTTTAGGACATGAGATTATAGATTTAGGACCAGATAGTGCAGATAGAGTGGATTATCCAGATTTTGCTAAAAAGTGTGCTAATGCTGTTGTTGAGGATAAGGGGAGTTTTGGTATTTTAATATGTGGAACAGGTATTGGGATTTCTATTTCAGCAAATAAAATTAAAGGTGTAAGAGCCGCACTATGTCATGATGCCTATACTGCCTCTATGAGTAGAGCTCATAATAATGCTAATATATTAGCTTTTGGTGAGAGGGTTGTTGGTAGAGGTGTTGTTGAGAGTATGATTGAAGCCTTTTGTAATACACCTTTTGAGGGAGGACGACATCTAAATAGAGTTAATAAGATAGAAGATGGGTGTAATTTTGGAGCTAATTTTTAACTAAATTAGCTACTATGTTTACTAAACTCATCAATATATTTTTTTATTCTAGCTCTCTCTTCGCTATCTTCCATTTGACTGTTCCACTCATTTAGAGTATCAAAACTCCAATTTTCAAATTTATAATTTTTATATTTACTCTTCCATCTCTTCATAGCCTCATCTTGATTTACCTCTTGTGCATCTCTTAGGATTTGAAGCATCTCTAATTGAGGTTTTGTATCTGGTATATTTAATAGAGACTCATTTGCCAACTCTCTATACTCTCTATCATCACTATTAGTAACAAGTGCTAATTCGATGTTATTTATAACAGCATATTCAAAATTTTGAGAAGAGGCTCTATTGTTACTGTCTCGATATTTATCAATAATTTTATCTAATATCTCCATAGATGCCTCTTTATCATCTTTTGATATTATATAACTTTTAGCAAATAGTGCATCTGTAACTCTATCTTTAAATTCACCATAAGGGCTAAGTTTTTCAATAATATCATCATAAATTTCAATAGACTCTTCACTGTTATTGATTAAATATGCTTTTGAAAATTCTATATCAACAACCTCTTTTAAGAGTTGTTTATCTTTTGTATCTTTTAGTCTATCTATTATATCATCATAAATCTCAATAGTATCATTATCATTTGTTGAGAGAGTTGCTTTAGCATTTTGTGCATTAATATATAATTTTAGAAGTTCTATATCACTACTATCTTTAAATTTATCTACTATTTCATCATAGATATATATAGCCTCATCTCTATCAAGCAGACTAGCTTTAAACTTCTCTGCCTTAGCATACAATTTTAAAAGCTCTATACTACTACTATCTTTAAATTTGTCTATAATAGTATCATAAACTTTAATAGCACTCTCATTATCTTTAAGATAAGTTTTGTATATATACGCCTTTAAAAAACTTGCCCCTACAAATCTCTTTAACTTTTTTATGCTACTACTATCTTTTAATCTCTTAATAATATGATTATATTTATTAAGTGCCTCTTTATAATGCTCTTCATTTGTTAAATTAGTAGCCTCTTTAAAAAGTAACTCAATATCATTAATATCACTCTTTTTTTCTATAATATCTGATTTATTATTATCTATTTTTATTATTGGCTCAACTTCATTATCTATATCAATACTCTTTTCAATAATCTTTTTAGTCTCTGTACTATATGTAATCTCTTTTGGACTACTTTTTTTAATATCATTATCGAAATAGATAGATTTCATACTAAAAATAGATACAACAGTAATAACAAGTAGTGAAAAATTCTTTAACATAATTAGCTCCTAAAATATTATTTTTTATTATAGCATATTTATCATAACATATAACAATAAATTTAAACTTTAAGTAATTATTTTTTTTAATTATGTTATTATATTAACTAATAATAACATCTACTCTATAAAGGAGATAATTATGAATATAGATAATAATAGAATGTATAAACAGAGAGCAGAAAAATTAGAGAGTGTAAAGTTAAAGATTGATGATATCAAATCTAAAATGAGCAGAATAGAGAAAGAGATATTAGAGATAAAACAGTTAGATAGAGATTTTACCTTTAAAGATAGTATAGATAGAGTAAAAAAGAGAAAAATATATAAAGTTGATAATATTATATTTTTTAATAATCTTATGTATCAACGATTTCTGGATAAAAATCTATATAGTTGGCAGGAGGCAATAGAGTATGGAGAGAAGTTAGAGATTTCAGGCTATAGAGGTTGGAGACTTCCTACAATAGATGAGCTAGAAGTTCTTTTTACAAAGCAGAGTAGGGTAAACTCTTATGGAGATAGTCACTATATTATTAAAGATTTTTTAGAGTCTATGCCAACAGATAGTATCTTTTGGAGTATATCTGAAGAGAATGAACCTTATGCTTGGGTAGCTGATTTTAGTAGAGGATATGACTATTGGAGAGCAAAAAAACTTAAATATCATGCTCTATTTGTTAGGGATATTTCTACTCCATAATCTTAAATCAACTCCTACTCTATCTTGATGTAGAAACTCTAAATCTATATCTACATTATAGTGTGAGTTATGAGAAGATAGTTTAGGGGTTTGATATTGAAGTAGCCAATCTATCTTATCTTTTAGACTGTTTATCATACCCTCTCCACCCTCAATCAGTATAAAAGATTTTCTCTTAAACTCATATTCTAAATTTGAAGATATTAAAACCTCTCTATCTTTAATCTTAAATAGAGGAATATCTCTATCAAAATTATCTTTTTTAGAGTAGATAATAATATCTGGTGCTTTTTTACTATCTATAAATCTGCAATCTAGTGTTGGTCTATCAACTCTTATGGTATTTCCTCCAATAATCATTTTGCTACAGAGAGCGCGTAACTGATGAACATGAGTTAAAGACTCTTTTGAGCTTAAATATCCACCTCCAATCTTTCCATTTGAGGTTTGAGCAATTTTAAATAGAACAAAGGCTCTCTTTTGCCAAATTAAAAAAGGCTCTATTAAATCTTTTGCCTCTTTTTCGCAAACTCCAACCTTAACAGCTATTCCATGCTCTTTAAGTCGTTCTACTCCCCCATTATGCCCCTCTATAGGGTCAAGTGTAGCAATAACAACTTTTTTAGGTTTTAACTCTGCTAATAGAGAGGCACAAGATGGGGTTTTCCCCTTATGGGAACATGGCTCAAGTGTTATATAAACTATACAATTTGAAAAAAAACCTTTTGGTAAACTATAGAGAAATTTATGTGCTTGATGGGCATTAAATCTATTAAACTCTATCTTTTTTTTTGAAATAGTCTCATAGGCAGAGATAAGAGCTAACACTTCAGCATGAGACCCTCCTGCTTTCTGATGAGCCTCTAAGGCTACTATCTCATTATTATATAGGATTAATGCACCAACTGCTGGATTTGGATATGTTAGAAGTTGATACTCCCACGCTTTTTTTATAGCTTGGCTCATATATATTTGGTGACTCATATTAATTTAACTAACCCATTCTCAATAGAGATTAATCCCTCTAATTCAGCCTCATAGACTCTACTATCAAATTTTCTAATAGCCTCATCTAGCGTTGGCGAGGTTTGACAAAAATAGAAAAATTCATCTCTTTGGATATTATCATTTTTGGGTACTGCTCCATATTTATTTGCAAACTCATCAATATTATATATAGGTTGAGCTAAACCGTTAGATATAAGTCTATTTGTTCCCATACTCTCATCTAAGCGATGGGGTAATACAAATATAGATTTTCCCATTTTTAAGGCAAACTCAACAGAACGCATAGAGCCACTATTCTTATTTGCCTCTGTTACAATTAAAATATCTCCTAAAGCTACAACAAGTTCATTTCTTACAACAAAACTCCAAGGTGTAGGTTTAAATGTTTTTGGAAATTGACTTAAAATTAAACCACTCTTTTCTATCTCTTCGATTAGAGAACGGTTAACTGAAGGGTATCTAATATCTAAACTATTTGCTACAACTGCTATACTATTTTTAGCTGTAGCAGAACCGTGAGCTATGGCATCAACACCCATAGCTAGACCACTTACAATAGCTACTCCTCTATCGGTTAGAGCTTTTGCTATTTTATATGTAAATTGTTTTGTATAGTTTAAAGGTCGTCTTGAACCTACAATAGATACTTTTGGTCTATTTAGAAGAGTCTTGTCACCAATATAGTATAGCTCTTTTGGATACTTTTTCATACTATCCAACTCTTCTATATGCCAATCTACTCTTTTTATCAAAATAGCTCCTCTATAACATAACTCCCCATAGATAGTATGCCACTGTAGCTACAAGGAGTATTCCTATAAGATTTGCTTTAAATCCAACTTTTGCCATAGTGCTAATAGGGATTACTTTTGAACTCATAATAATAGCATTTGGAGGAGTCGCAATCGGTAACATAAAGGCGTAACTTGCAGATACAGTAGCAACCATTAATAGTAAAATTCCTTCTCCATTTGGCATATTTTTTGCAAACTCATAAAATATAGGTACTGCTATTGATGTTAGAGCAGTATTACTTGTAATCTCTGTTGAGAATGCAACAACAAAAGAGACAAGTAGGAACATCCAAAATAGAGGCATATCACTAATAAAACTCAATTTATGTGCTATATCAGAAGCTAACCCTGTACTTCCAAATGCTCTTGCAATGCTAAATCCTGCTCCAAATAGAAAAATAATCTCATACGGTAGAACTCTTGTATCTTCCCAATCCAAAAACCCTATCTTTGGCATAAACATTAATAGTCCAAATCCTAAAAGAATTATCTTTTCATTGAATGAAAATCCAAATATCTGTTTAGTAAAAGTATTAATAACTAAAAGTAGAGCTAAAACTCCCATAATTATATATAATCTCTTCTGCTCTTGATTTAGAGTAGGGATTTTATCATCTCCAATACCTTTTACAGACTCATTTTTTACACTAAAAGCAAGTAACCAAGGGATAATAAGTAACATAATTGCAACTATAGGCAACATCATATATACCCACTGTCCAAACTCAACTGTAGGAAGTCCCTTATCTTCTAAAAATCCTAAAAGGATAAGATTTGGAGGTGTTCCAATTGGTGTTAAGATACCACCTACACTAGCACCATAAGCAGTAGCTAAGAGAAATCTAATCTTTAGTTTTATATTCTCACTTAAAAAGATAGCAATAGGCATTAGAAGAAGTGTAATTGTGGTATTTGATAATATTGAGCTAAGTAGTGCAGATGTTACTGCTAGTGCATATATAATTCCTGTTGGAGTCTTTGGAAAAAAACTCAATAGTTTAGCTGAAAAGTATTGATGTAGTTTAGTTTTTTCAATAGCAATAGCCAACATAAACCCACCTAAAAATAGAAATATAATAGATTTAGAGTAGTTTACTGTGGTATCATTTAAATCCAAAATTCCAAAGGCTGGAAATAGAATAATCGGAAGTAGAGATACTACCCCTAAAGGTAGTGCCTCATTTGTCCAGACTGTAACCAAAAAGGCTACAACTCCAATTAGAGTTGATTGTATATTGTTAAAAAAATTAAGCGATACAATATATAATGCTAAACCGATAACAAGAGCATAAATAATAGGTCTATAGGTATTTATAATTTTACTCATAAAAATTCTCCAATATTTTTTAATATATTATATCACTTTAAAAGTTATGATATACTATAAGATGTTTCAATTAATTATTTAATATCTCTAATTTATGTTTTTCACTATCAAAAGAGGCATTTAAAATTTCACATATACTTTTAGCATCTTGCCAAGCTATATATAGTGAGCTTGTAGCCCCCGGACTTGGTGTCATATTAAATATAATTCCATCCTCTTTAATTTTCGCCTCTCCTAGTAGTAACTCTCTCTTTCTCTTATCTATAATCTGTGGACGCATCCCACCATATCCATCTGCAAATTTTAAATCACTAGCAGATAGTGAAGGTATAATTTTTCTTGCATCTCTAATAAATATCTCTTTTCCAAAGTGTGGTATCTCTTCTAAGAAGTTTTTTAATATATATGAGCGAATACTTTTATCTTTAAATAGATTTAGATATACCTGTGTTACACTCTTATCAATATTAAGAGCAGAGATTAAATCTTTAAGGTGAAGTTTATGGTATCTCTCAAGTTTTAGGAGTGCAAACGCAGTAGGTCCAAATCTTGTATTCCAATTTTCTGTTAAATCTGGGTCTGCATGGACAGCGGCAAATGGGAGTTTTGGATTTTGCATAGTATATACTTTTGAGTTTAAGAGTTTCTCTTTAGTAAAGAAGAAAGAGCCACCTATTGGTAATATTGCATAATCTTCTCCATATCCCATAGATTGAGCAAATAGTAAAGAGTATGCACCAGCATTAACCACTAGACTCTTAGCCTTAAATGAGGTTGTATCTGTTGTTATCTTATATATATTATTCTCTTTCTCTATCTTGATTACCTCTTCATTATAACGCATCTGAATATTTTTTTCTGTATTTAATGCCTCTTGAATAAAACTCTCACTAAGTTTTTTATAATCAACTGTAGTTATCTCTCCTCTAACCCCCATAGCTAATATAGGCTCATCTCTACCCTCTACTAATTTAGGTTCAAACTCTTCTAAGAACTCTCTATCCCATAGTTCAAGATATGGATATAGTGATTTAAACTCATTAAAACGATTTTTTAACTCTATAATCTCCTCTTCACCTACTGCTAAGAGCATCTTATCTTTTACAAAACCACAACTATCAACTCCATTAAATCTTTTTATATAGTTTGATACCATAGAAGATGACTCTTTAACCTTTTTTGCTTTTTCATAAGTGTAGTTACTCTCAATATCTCCAACATGAAGTGTTTGTGAATTTGCCTTAGGGTTAGAGTTTAATTGACTCACCTCATCATACTTCTCAAATAGAATGATATTATTTAGATTTGTATATCTAGCAAGTGTAAAGAGTAGTGAGCTTCCAGCTACACCACCACCTATTATAGCAGTATCGAATAGTTTATTTATAAGCATATTATCTGTCCTAAATATTATATTAAAGGTGAAATCTTACTAATATAAATCTAAATCGTTGCTGTTTAATTCAATAAGTTAATATAGTTTTATGGATATAAAATTATCTAATATCTCTTTTAATTCTACATCTTCAGATAGTGCAGTAAATACTCTTCTCCAGTCTGACTCTTTAAAATTATGTGTATGTTTTAACCATAAAGAGTTATTTTTAGGATTTCCATTAATTTGGGTATTCTCTGTAATATGGCAAACTTGTCTAAATCTACAAGCTCCATAACAGCCTGTTCTAGTTACTTTAATTCTATTTTTTCCCCTATTTAAACCCATATCTTTTATAATATCTCTTAAGTAGGAGGCTTTATCTATCTTTCCTGCCTTTTTACACCTCTCTCCATTACAGATAAATATAAGACTCTTATAGTGCATAATTGGTCTATTGGCATCATAATTTTTAGGTTTACATCTATAACCCTCTACTACCTCTGAACCCATATCATTAACTCTATTTTCCATTATATTTTTTATCTCCATCATAATCTTTAATAAGTTTATATGTAGCGTGAAGAGTGGCTACTGTCATGGTAGAACTTCCAAATCTACCCTCCATTAATATAGCAGGTATATTATAATATTCACAAAATCTCTTTCCATAATCTTTTGCCTCAACCACATTTACAAATCCAACAGGAAATAGAATAAAAGCCACATTTTTAAGATTGACTTTTTCATTTAGTAGTGTATTAACAGCAGAGTATATAAAAGTTGGTGCATTTCCACAAGCTAATATCATAGGCTCATCTCTATGTCTCTTAATTGCCTCGACAACTGCTCCATAACTTCTAGTTGTTCTATTTTTTTTTGCATACTTATATGTAAAAGGCTCATTTATATAACATATAACCTCATTTCCATAAGTATCTAAATAGAATTTGCTAATTCCAACCTTTATCATATTAACATCTACAATAATCTTAGCTCTCCTTTTTAGAAGTTCTTGAATTTTAGGAACTGCATTAGGTGTAAAATAGATATTGTTTAAAACCTCTTCAAAACATGTTGAGGTGTGAATAAGTCTTGATATTACCTCTATCTCATTAGAGTCAAAATCTTCTATCTTAGGATATTTTTTTAACTCATCTGAAATTATCTCAAAAGAGCGAACAGATATATCTGCACCGATATTAATTGGTGGTTCTTCTTGTATAAACATATTTTTCCATTTTATATAAAAAATTAAGGAAAAATTATACCTAAAAAAGATAATTTATCAAAAAATTTTCCATTTTTCTTTTTGAAAAAGCTCTTTAGCTTTTGAGCATATTGGAGCTTCTATATAGATATATTTTTTCTTAACTGCACTATCATTAAATTTCTCTAATCTCTTATGAAACTCCATAAGCTCTAGTGCCTCTTTTTGTAAAATTTTACTCTTTTTTTTAATGTATATTATACATACATAATATCTATCTAAATCAATACCTAAATATAGTTTAATCTTTTTACGACTATTAAACTCTTTTTTTATATCTATAGGTGTTAATTTTTTTAAAACTATATTTTTAGATTGAAGTTTATCTATCAAATTTTTAATAATTTAAACTCTCCATATCAATCTTATAACCATTATAATAGATATATTTTCCTGAAACAAAAGAGTATCCATCAACTTCGCTAAATTTATATACTCTATGTTTAGTAAAATCTCTATTAGTTACTATTAGATAGCCCTGCTTATCTAGTGCATATACTCTATTTTTATATATTGTAGCTATAGAAAAGTGTGCAAATTTAAATTTTTTTTCATCTTGAACTATTAAAGAGTCATTTAATCTTGCTATTGTTCCATCTTTAGTAAATATAAATATGCTATTTCCATCTATTATAACTTCAGAAATCTCTCTTTTAAACTCTCTTTTTCCTTTAGTACTAATAGCGACTAATTTATGTGGAGTAGCTACAATTAAGATATTTTTTAATCGTTTTAAAAAAATAATATTATTAAGAGACTTCTCACCACTAATAAATATCTCTTTTACTAATTTATTACTACTTAAATCTAATATATCTACCTTACCATTTAGTAGTGGGACAACGGCTAGTTTATCTACTCTAATAGGATTAGCAACTCTTGTATCTATGCTATATGTCTTTTCACCTTTACTATTAAAAGTTATAAATTTTGTAGATAGATTATATATTCCAAAACTATTATCCCTAAGTAGATATACCAACTTATTGTCTATAACTGTTCCTGCGATTATAGCTTTAGAAAATTTTATACTTTGACTACTATTACCTTTTAAGATTTTACAATCTCCCTCTCTATTAGCTAGAACTATCCCCTCGTGAGTTCTATTTATAAAGAGATAATCCTTTGGAATATCTAATTTTAATTTTCCATCTTTAGTTAAAATATCTCTATTCTCTAAAGTTGCACCATCTCTACTAAAATTGACTATTTCATAGGTTGAGCTTATTACATTTGAATTACTCTCTACACTTTTAGGTCTATAGTACTGTTTTTGACTACAACCACTAAAAAGAGCAACTAATATTGAGGTTAAGAGTAAAAACCTATTTTGCATTATTTACCTTTTATAGTATAGTGTTTTATTATTTTTGATATATTATATAGAGGTGACTTTTCATCAATTAGAGATAACTGCTCTCTAGCTTCACTCATCTTACCTCTTTTAATGAGTAGATTTGCATTGTTTACAATTGCCATATCATTATATAGTTTTGAAGAAGCATCTCTTTTTTGCATAACAGCTAAATGGTAACCACTAATATCAGATATTGTACTATTTTTACTCTTCTCTAAACTCTCTAACTCTTTTAAATCTCTCTTTTTAACAGCTTGATTGTAGCTATATAGCTCAAACAGTATAGGATTTTTCTCTTTTAAAATATTTAATGCTTCACTATTTTTACTATCTTTAAGGAGCTTTAAATATGCCTCATTTGCACTATTTAATCTACTCTCTTCTATAAAATTACTAATTTGATTTATACTAAAGGCTAAGATGACTATTGCTATAATAGAAAATATTTTAATCTTATGTTTTTTATAGAATTTTTCTAACTTAAATGCAGACATAAGCATCTGTTCATCAGCTGAAAACTCCTCTTTTACCTCTTTAATCTCATCTTTAATGCTCAATTTATACTCCTATTTTGCTTTTTCTAAGTATTTACCTTCAACTGTATCTACTCTAATCTTATCACCCTCTAATATAAAAAATGGAACTTGAACAACGGCACCACTATCAAGTTTTGCAGGTTTTTTACCACCTTGAGAGTCACCTTTAAAGTTTGGAGGAGTCTCTACTACTGTATATGTAGCTGTTTGTGGGATTTCAACAGAGATTGCTTTACCATTATGAAATAGAATTTCAGTCTCCATTCCATCAACCATAAAATCAAATGTATCTTTTCCTACCTGCTCTTTCATTAAACCAATCTGCTCATAAGTAGTAGTATCCATAAATTGTAGTAAATCGCCATCATCATATAGATACTGCATAGTTTTATGCTCTAAATCTGGTGTTTGAAACTTATCACCTGCATGAACTGTTCTCTCTATCACTTTTCCTGTTGATAAATTTTTAATCTTACATCTAACAAATGCAGCACCTTTTCCCGGTTTTACATGTTGAAACTCTACTACTCTAAATGGATTGCCATCTAACTCTAATCTAACACCTTTTTTAATGTCACCCATTGAAATTGTTGCCATATATACAACTCCTAAAAATTTTAAGAAATTATATCATATTGATATATTGTTTATCTTTATTCGCTATACTTATAAAAATTTAAAATAGAGGTATTAAATGAGAAAAATATTAAAATTTTTTATACTGATAGGGTTTTTTAGCTCTATAATATATGCAAATGGGATAAATAAATCTATTGTTAAGATATATACTGTATCTAAAATTCCAAACTATTTAGAGCCATGGAATAGTACAATTCGTCGCTCAACTGGTTCTGGTAGTATAATTTCAGGTAATAGAATACTTACAAATGCTCATGTTGTTGCAAATCAAACTTTTATAGAGGTGAAAAAGTATGGAGATACAAAACGGTATCAGGCAAAAGTTCTATTTGTATCTCATGATGTTGATTTAGCTCTTTTAGAGGTAAAAGATAAGGAGTTTTTTAAAGATACAACACCTCTTGAGTTTGGAGATTTACCAAATATTCAAGATAAGGTAACTGTATATGGTTATCCTATGGGTGGAAATACAATTAGTGTTAGTACAGGAATTATATCAAGAATTGAGCATAATATATATGTTCATAGTGCTAAAAGTTTCTTATCAATTCAGATTGATGCCCCAATTAATCCCGGAAATAGTGGAGGACCTGCAATATCTAAAGGTAAGTTAGTTGGAGTTGTAATGCAACAGATACGCCGTTCTCAAAATATTGGATATATGGTTCCAATTCCTATTGTAAGACACTTTTTAAAAGATGTAGAAGATGGTAGATATGATGGTTTTCCTCAACTTGGAATATATACAGAGATGTTAGAAAATCCTACACAAAAGGAGTATTTTAAATTAGGAAAAGATGAGGGTGGAATATTAGTTGTAAAGATACTATATAACTCACCATTTCAAGGTATATTAAAAAAGTATGATATTATTACTGCAATTGATGGACATAAGATAGAGAATGATGGAACAGTAGAGTTTAGAGAAAATCAATATACAAAATTTAAATACTATATAGATGTACATCAATATGGAGATGAGGTTACACTCACAGTATATAGAGATGGTAAAAAACTGGATTTAAAGGTTAGATTTCCTAAAAAATCACAATATCAGAGTTTTAGCTTTACTAAATTTGAGTATGATAAGATGCCGACATATTTTATGATTGGTGGATATGTTTTTGTGCCTTTAACTCAAAATCTTTTAGTAAAATCAAGACGACCAAATCTACCTCTTAGATATGGAGCAACTAAGTTTCCTACAAAAGATAAACAGCAGATAGTTTTACTTTTAAAGGTTTTAGCTTCAAGTTTAAGTAGAGGTGACTATAGTATAGGATTTTGGAAGATAGATAAAGTTAATGGAAAAGCATTTAAAGATTTTAAAGATTTTTATAAAATGATAGAGAGTAGCAGAGATAAATATATAGTCTTAGAAGATGATGATGGCTCTAAAATTATTATAGATAGAAAAAAAGCTCTCAATATAGATAAAGAGATACTTTATAGATATAGTATTAAATCTACTAAATCAGATGATTTAAAATAATCATTAAAATGGTTAAAAATATTTAATTAAATATTTTTTAACCCATTAATATTTTACTTTAAATCTTCTATAGATATTTTATTAAATTTAACTATCTTTTTACCATTATGGTCTTTTAGGAAACTTTTAGCACTAATCTTATCTTTAAATGGAATTAACTCATCTCCCATAGGTCCTTTTATATCTGAACCAATTACAAAATATGCACTTTTCCCATCTATAACTTTTTGGCTATAGTAGTCTCTTACTAATATTTGAGAGATATTATCTTTAGTTAAAGTCTCATATTTCCCATATTTTGTTCTGTCAAAATAGAATTTCATCATATCTTTTACACCATCAAAAGATAGTCTATTTTTATCTCTATATACTATTTGAGTTATCCATTTTGGATATTTATATACAAACATACCACATATAGGACATTTATCTTTTTTTGAGATGTTTATATCATAACTATTATTTTTAATCTCTCTATTATCCCATAGATATATGGCTACTGCATGGAGCTGTTTCTCATTTATATTTTGACATATATTATTATCTTTTATTGCTACTTTTAACTCATTTACTGCACTAAATTTATCTAAATTTGGGCTACCTTTACACTTTTTAGTAAATATCTTTTTACCCATAGGATATAATTTTTTCTCTTTTTTTGCCTTAACCATAGAGCTATCACTATCTAGTGATTTTTGTGCCTCTTTAAGAGCATCTTGAAATTGAGCTAATTTTCCACCATGCTCTTTTATAAACTTAATAGCCTCATCTTTACTCTTAAATGCTAATTTACTAACGCTACTCATAGTCCCTTTAATATCTGAGCCAATTACAAAATAGGCATCTTTTGCTAAAATAGGCTTTTGAGAATTGACATCAATTACCTCTATACTATTTAAATCTATTTTATTACTCTCCATATCTGCTACTAAACATCTAATAGAGCAGTACTGTTTGTCTCCTGCAATATATGATGTTTTATAGAACATCTTTAAATTCATTCCACAAACACTACACCACATTTTTTTAGCCCCTTTTTGAACTAAAACAGGTTTTACTGTAGCCATTTTACTAAATGGTTCTGCATCTGCTACTGTATATATTAGCAATAGTATTAAAAACACTCTTTTTAACATTATCTATCCTTAAGTTTTAAATTAAATCAAATTATAACTATTTAACTCTAATAAAATAGATATAATATCAGAAAAAAATTAGTAGGAGAAGAGAGTGGAAACCCCATATTGGTTACTTGAAGAGGAGCTATTAGAAAAAAACTTAAAGATACTATCTTATGTAAAAGAGAGGAGTGGAGTAAAGATACTTTTAGCACTAAAGGGTTTTGCTCTCTGGCAGAGTTTTGATTTAGTATCAAAATATCTTGATGGGTGTTGTGCTAGTGGACTACATGAAGCAATACTATCTAATGAAGAGTTTAAAAAAGAGACACATACATATAGCCCAGCATTTAAAGAGTCTGATATTAAAGAGATAGCTAAAATATCTAACCATTTAGTCTTTAACTCACCAAACCAATTTAAAAAATTTTCTACTTTAGCTAAAGAGATAAACAAAGATATATCCTTAGGGTTAAGGGTAAATCCAGAGTATTCAGAGTCACCTGTAGAGATATATAACCCTTGTGGATTATATTCAAGATTAGGAACTACTCTAAAAAACTTTGATAGCTCTATATTAGATAGATTAGAAGGTTTGCATTTTCATGCACTATGTGAGCAGGACTCTTTAGCACTAAATAGAGTTTTAGATATTTTTGAAGAGAAGTTTAGTAGATATTTTGATAACTTAAAATGGGTAAATTTTGGAGGTGGACACCTCATCACAAAAGATGGATATGATATAGATGGATTAATAGAGATATTAAATAGATTTAGGAGTAAATACCCACACTTAGAGATATATTTAGAGTTAGGAGAGGCTGTTGGTTGGCAGACTGGTACACTTGTAGCTACTGTTCTTGATATAGTTCATAATGGTATTGATATAGCTATTTTAGATACTTCAGCAGAAGCTCATATGTTAGATACTGTAATTATGCCATATAGAGCAGATGTAAAAGGGAGTGGTAAAGATAAAAAATATACCTATAGAGTTGCAGGAAATACATGTTTAGCAGGTGATATTATGGGAGATTATAGTTTTGACGAGCCTTTAAAGATTGGAGATAAGGTCATATTTTGTGACCAGATACACTATACTATGGTAAAAGCTACAACATTTAATGGGATAAAACTTCCATCTATTGCCATTAAGAGAAGAGATGGCACTATAGATATAGTTAAAGAGTTTGGATATAAAGATTTTAAGGATAGATTATAATATGCAAAATAGATACTATTCATATAGTGAATTTATAGAAGATTTATATAGGCTTACTAAAATTATTAATAAACCATTTGATACAATTATTCCAATAGCAAGAGGTGGATTATCTATTGCTCATATATTAAGTGAATATTATAATATTAGAGCAGTCTATAGCATAAATACAATAGGGTATAATAATAGTGAAAAACTAGATAATATAGAGATTTTTAATATACCTAATATAAAAAACTCTAAAAGAGTTTTAATAGTTGATGATATAGTGGATAGTGGAGATACACTCTTTGCTATATTAGAGCTATTAAAAGAGAAATATTCCAATATTATCTTCTACTCTGCCTCTATATTTTATAAAAAAACTGCTAAAATTGCACCAACTTGGTATGTCAAAGAGACAAAAGAGTGGATAGACTTCTTTTGGAGTGTTGATTTAAAGGATATAGATGATTTTAATGATAGATAACTATGATAGTTTTACATATAATGTAGTTCAATACTGCTTAGAGCTTGGAGCTAATCTTAAAGTTATTAGAAATGATGAGTTGAGTATAGAGCAGATTAAGGAGTTAAATCCTCAAAAGATTATTATATCTCCAGGACCTGCTACACCGAATGAGGCAGGAGTTACACTAGATGTTATTAGAGAGTTTGCAGATACTACACCAATATTTGGTATATGTTTAGGACATCAGAGCATAGCACAAGCCTTTGGAGGGGAGGTTATTAGAGCTAAAAATATGATGCATGGAAAGACATCACAAGTAGAGGTTAAAGAGTCTAGTATAATATTTAAGGATTTACCTCAAGAGTTTAGAGCCACAAGATACCACTCTTTAACTGTAAATAAAAAGACTCTTCCAGATACGATTATGGTTACATCTTATAGTAAAGATGATAATGAGATTATGTCACTTGAAATCAGAGATAGACCTATATATGGAGTACAATTTCACCCTGAATCTATTATGAGTGAATATGGACATGAGATATTAGATAATTTTTTAAAGATATAATTTTATCTATATATTCCTTTTTTCTCTTGATTGTCTATTATTTTTTGCATAGATTTTTGCAAATCTTGATACCAATCTCTATTAAGCTTATCTACTACAAAAGGCTCTAAATAGTGAATATATACAGTACCACTACCTCCTATAAACTCATGTTGATTTAAAATCTTTTTACTATTTGTAATGATTACTGGCTGTATCTTAAGTTTTAGTTTTTCTGCTAAAAGCTTAGCTCCACTCTTAAACTTTTTTAGTTTCTGCTCTTTTGCTCTAGTACCCTCTGGAAATATTGCTAATATACGATGAGGCTTTGAGTTCTTAGTCTCTTTTGCATCACTAAGTAGTTTAATAAGTCCTGCCTTATTTTCTCTATCTATACTAATCATATTTGGTAGTTTAAGCAGATTACCTAACCATGGAATATCAAAAAGTTCTTTTTTAGCTATCCATCTTATATTGCTAAGTTGTTCTGCTTCCATTGCAATAATATCAATAACACCTTGATGATTAATAATAAACATATCAACACTATTATCTCTTTTCCCAGTAGTCTCAATCTTTGCCCCAATTAATTTCATAATCAAAGCGTTATATTTATGTAGTATATAACTACTTTTATCTCTAAATAGAAACATAAGAGGCACCATAATAACACCTGCTACTATTGCTATAATAGATGTTCCATATAAAAATCTAATTTTTGCAAATATCTTCATCTTTTATCCACCCTATAATCCCATTTTTATACTCTATCTTATGATATGCTCCTCTTTTAAATAGCTCTGTTGTTATAAGCCTTTTATCTGTATATCCACTAATTGTACTATTATAGGTAGGAATAATATAGAGTGGAGAGCCACCTTTTACACATATTTTAGAGAGAGGTGTATAGAATGTTAAAAGAGCAATAGATGCAATAAGTGCTAAAACAAGATAAAAAATGTCTCTTTTCCATAAAAATAGGAGTAAAAATAGTATTACTATTCCAATAAGTAGATATTTTTTTAAGAGTTCAAAACTATCATCTTTTGGATTTAAATCAGTCTGTGCTGCAACAGAGCCATCATCTATACTTATTGGAATACTCTTATTTATAAAACTATTTTTTATAGTATCAAAGTATGAAAATGTTAATCTCTTTTGGTTGGCAGGTAAAACTATATAATAGTTGCCCTCTATTTTAGAACCTACTCTTTTTAAATTCTCTATACCATCTTTTAAGGCATCTGGAATATAAATATCTTCTAAATTGGCATCGTGTGCCTCTATAACAAGAGAGATAAGATTAGTTTTCTCATCATAAATTGAAGCTTGATAACTCTTTATTTTTAATCCTGAAGCTATTACACCTGAAAAATTTTCTCTATATGGAAGTTTTTTAACAGGTATAGATACCCCTTTAAGAATAGTCTCCTCTCCATTTATATTTACAATTACTTTTGGAATATTAAAAGGAGATTTATCTGTTTTGAAGTAAAAAGTATAAAAGGTTTTAGTTCCATTCCTAATAACAACAGCATTTTTTAAGATGGGACTTTTCCCAACAAAGCCAAAAGATATTCTATCTTCTACTTCTGTTGCTCCTAAAAAACTAATAGGAAATACCTGTTTTTCATACACTTTTTTAGGAACAAAACTATACTCAATATCATTAGCAGATAAATTAAGGGTAAGGAGTACTATATATAACAAAAAGAGATATACAGCAGGTATGTATCTCATTATGCAATGAGTCCCTCTAACATTTTAACTCCATCACTACTACCTAAGATAGACTCAATTGCCCTTTCAGGGTGAGGCATAAGACCAAATACATTTCTGTTTTTATTGCAAATCCCTGCAATTGAGTTAACAGAACCATTTACAATCTCTCTCTCTCCTCTTCTATTTGAGTATTGAAGTAAAATCTGTCCATTCTCTTCTAATTTTTTATATCCACTATCATTAATATAGTAATTACCATCAGCATGTGCTATTGGAATATTTAAAATTTCATCTTTTTGACACTTTTTTAAAAAATCATTATTATTATTAATTACTTTTAGAGTTTGAAATTTAGATATAAAGTGGAGATTTACATTTCTTTTTAATGCACCCTCTAATAGTCCAACCTCTGTTAATATTTGAAATCCATTACAGATACCTAAAACTTTTCCTCCTCTATCTGCATACTCTATAACAGCTCTCATAATTGGAGAAAATTTCGCTATTGCACCAGCACGAAGATAATCTCCATAGGAAAATCCTCCTGCAATTACTACTAAATCTATATCTTTAGGAAGAGTTGTCTCTTTATGCCAAACTATTTGAGTTTTACAACCCAACTTCTCAAAAGCATATTTGGTATCTAAATCGCAATTTGTACCAGGGAATTGTAATATAGCTATACTCTTCATTCAACTATCTCAATAGTATAATCTTCTATTACAGTATTTGCTAAAATCTCTTGAGCCATCTTCTCTACCTCTTCTAAAGCCTTCTCTTTAGATGTAGTAGATAGCTTTAGAACTATCTGCTTACCCATTCTAACATCTTCTACCCCTTCAAAATTCATAGCATCTAATGCATGGTGTATCGCTTTACCCTGTGGGTCAAGAACACCCTCTTTTAAAAATATATTTACAATAGCTCTCACTACTTCTCCTCTCTTAAAACTCTATTTAAAACCTCTTGATATGCAACTTTTAGTCCACCAAGTCCCTGTCTAAATCTATCTTTATCCATCTTCTCGCCCGATTTACTATCCCAAAGTCTAAAGTTATCAGGACTCAACTCATCAATAAGAATAATATTATCATCTCTATCTCTACCAAACTCTAATTTAAAGTCAACTAATATTAAATCTCTTTTAGCGTAAAACTCTTTTAATATATGGTTTATCTTTCTTGCCATATATCTAATATAATCAAGTTCAGCACTATCTCTAACTAACTCTAAAATAATACAGTGTTGGTCATTTAGTTTAGGGTCACCCAACTCATCATTTTTATAATCAAACTCAACTAGAGTAAATGGTAACTCTTTTCCATCTTCTATCCCTAGATTTCTGCTAAGACTTCCTGTTGCTATATTTCTTACTATAACCTCTATCTTAATAACATCTGTCTTTTTATGTAACATAAGATTATCATCAAGTTGTTCTATAAAATGGGTAGGGATACCTTTTCTATTTAGAAGTTTAAATAGAGCTGTGGAGATTTTATTATTTAAAGCTCCTTTCCCCTCTTCACTCGATTTCATAGCCCCATTTCCAGCAGTTAAATCATCTTTAAACTCTGAAATAAGAAGATTTTCATCATCTGTTGACCATATTTTTTTAGCTTTCCCCTCATAGAGGAGTTTAACTTTTTTCATTGACTATCCTTATTTTTTATTACTTATAATTAGTGCTTTTAAAATATCGACTGCACTCTTAAGTTGTAAATCTTTATATATCTGCTCTTCAGTTATAATCTTCTTATTCTTTTTATCTTTTTTAATCTTTTTAATACCATTAACTTTTTCAAGTTCACTCTGTAGATGTTTTCGCAAATCTTTCTCTTTTATAGAGATTATCTCATCAGCTTTTTTTATCTCACCATAAGATACCTCTATATCTGGAGTGACACCAACAGCCTGAATAGTTCTTCCACTTGGAAGATAGTATCTTGCAATTGTAAGACGAAGAGCCTCATTATTGCCAATAGGCATAACAACTTGAACTGAACCCTTACCAAATGTTTTTTGTCCTACAATAATAGCTCTTTTATTATCTTGGAGTGAACCTGATACAATCTCACTAGCACTAGCACTTCCATCATTTACTAAAACAACAAGAGGAGTTTTAGTATCACTTCCTCTCTTTCTAGCATTATATACTATATTCTCACTTGCAACTCTACCCTTTTGGCTAACAATTATACCATGGTCAACAAACATATCAACTACACCAATAGCTTGATTTAAGAGTCCACCGGGATTATTTCTAAGGTCAAGAATGATACCTTTTGCTTTAGGGTGTTTTTTTATCGCTTTCTTCATACTACTTACAACTTTTTGGTCAAAAGATGTAATTCTAAGATATAGTATATCATCTCCAATTGTCTTAGCATAGACTGATTGTATCTCAATAATATCTCTAATTATATTGATAATTAATGGTTTCATTGCCCCTTTTCTAATTACTGTTAGTTTAATAGGAGTTCCCGGTTTACCTCTCATTAAACTAACAGCTTTATCTATTGTCATTCCAATAGTAGCTTCATCATTAATCTTTAAGATAATATCATTAGCTTTCATTCCAGCCTTATCAGCAGGAGTCCCCTCTATTGGTGCAATGACAGTTAAGGCACCATCTTTCATACCTACACTAATACCCAAACCCCCAAACTCTCCATTTGTCTGCACCTCAAGCTCTTTAGACTCTTTAGCGTCCATAAATGATGAGTGTGCATCAAGATTTGATAGTAACCCTTTTAGTGCTTTATCAATAATATCACTTGTATTTAAATCATCAACATACTGCTCTTCTATTAATGAGACTATTTTTGTAAATTTTAGATATGCTTGAAGTTTTGAAGTCTCATTAGTAGGTCTTGTATCATAAAAGTTATCAGCCTTAGCACTACTTACCATAAGCATAGAAGCTGTTACAGTTGATAGAAAACCAAAAAGTATAGTTTTTTTATCTATTTTTATCATTATATTTATCTAATCCTGTCATTATTTTAAGTTGTATTTTATTCAAATAATACTAAAAGTTCTCTAATATATTATACTATTTTAGAATTTTATTTAAAAATTAATTAATTAACCTTGACAATAAAGGACTAAAGATGTATAATGTCAAAAATTAAAGATTATTAAAAAAAAGGAATAAACTGTGAGTATATTAGAAAAATTAACACATCAGATGAGTGCATCTATAGAATCAGGAGTATCTTTAGCACTACATAATAAAAATCAGGAGGTTGACCCACTCCATATATTATGGTCACTATTAACCAATACAAACTCACTACTACATCAAGCATTTAATAAGATGAATATAGATAAAAGTGCAATAGAGTTAGAGGTTAAAAGTAGCGTAAATAGACTTCCCAAGGTATCAACTGTTACAAAAGAGACTATTAGATTATCACAAAAGACAGTAACTTCTCTTCAACAAGCAGAGGGAGTGATGAGTGCAAATGGAGACTCATATCTATCTGTTGATACTTGGCTTATTGCAAATATTAAAGAGCCTTTTATAAAAGATACTATTGGAAAATATGTAGATTTAATAGAGCTTAAAAAGACACTAGAGTCTATTAGAGGAGGCAAGAGTATAGATACACAGAGTGCCGATGAGGCTTTAGAGGCACTTGAGCAGTATGGAATTGATTTAAATAAAAAAGCAATAGATGGTAAGCTTGACCCAGTTATTGGAAGAGATGAAGAGGTTCAGCGAATGATGCAAATTCTAATTCGTAAAACTAAAAATAATCCTATCTTAATAGGTGAACCGGGTACAGGAAAGACTGCTATTGTAGAGGGGTTAGCTCAAAGGATTGTAAATAAGGAAGTCCCTTTAAGCTTACAAAATATGAGAGTAGTATCTTTAGATATGAGCCGTTTAATAGCAGGGGCTAAATATAGAGGAGAGTTTGAAGATAGACTTAAGGCTGTTATTGATGAGGTGAAGAGTGCATCAAATATAATTCTATTTATTGATGAGATACATACTATAGTAGGAGCTGGAGCTAGTGAGGGTAGTATGGACGCTGCTAATATCTTAAAACCTGCTCTAGCAAGAGGAGAACTTCATACAATTGGAGCCACAACTCTAAAAGAGTATAGAAAATATTTTGAAAAGGATACAGCTCTCCAGAGAAGATTTCAACCAGTACAGGTTAATGAGCCAACCATAAATGAGGCTCTACAGATTTTAAGAGGTATTAAAGATAGATTAGAGGCACACCATAATGTAACTATATTAGATTCAGCATTAGTTGCTTCAGCTAGACTTAGTGATAGATATATTACAGATAGATTTTTACCAGATAAAGCTATTGACCTTATAGATGAAGCATCAGCCGAGCTAAAAATGGAGATAGAGAGTGAGCCAACAGAACTTGCTAAAACAAAAAGATTAATTTCAGCACTTCAGGTTGAAAAAGAGGCTCTACTAATGGAAGAGGGAGATAAAAATGCTAATAGATTAGAGGAGATTGAAAAAGAGTTAGCAGACCTTAAAGAGAAAAGAATGTCCCTTGAGAGTCAATTTGAAAATGAGAAATCTGTATTTAATGATATAGCAGAGATAAAAGCAACTATTGAAGAGTTAAAGATAAAAGCATCAACAGCTCAAAGAGAGGGAAATCTATCTAAAGTTGCAGAGATACAGTATGGACAAATTCCAGCAAAAGAGAGAGAACTAAAAGCGTTAGAAGATAAATGGAGAAAGATGCAAAAAGAGGGAACTCTTCTTAAAAACTCTGTTGATGAGGAGATGATTGCCACTATTGTTAGCCGTTGGACTGGAATTCCTGTAAATAAGATGCTACAGAGCGAAAAAGATAAGATTTTAAATGTTGAAAAAATCTTAAAAGAGGAGGTAGTTGGACAAGATATAGCACTAAAAGCCGTATCAAGAGCCATAAAGAGAAATAAAGCAGGTCTTAGTGATATGAATAGACCTATTGGTAGTTTTATGTTCTTAGGACCAACTGGAGTTGGTAAGACACAAGTTGCAAAGACTCTAGCTAAGTTTCTATTTGATTCTGAAAAATCTCTAATTAGAATTGATATGAGTGAGTATATGGAGAAACACTCAGCATCAAGATTGGTAGGAGCACCTCCAGGATATGTTGGTTATGATGAGGGTGGACAGTTAACAGAGGCAGTTAGAAGAAAACCATACTCTGTAGTGCTATTTGATGAGATAGAGAAGGCACACCCAGATGTATTTAACACTCTACTTCAAGTGCTTGATGATGGACGACTTACGGATAATAAGGGTGTTACAATAGATTTTAAAAATACCATTATTATTATGACATCAAATATAGCTAGTGATAAGATAATGGAGTTCCGTGACCCATTAGATAGAGAGAAAGCTGTAAATAGTGAATTAAAAAAATATTTTAAACCAGAATTTTTAAATAGATTAGATGATATAGTTATATTTAATCCATTAGATATGGAAGCTATTACAAAAATAGTAGATATTCTATTTAGAGATATAGAGAAGAAGTTAGCAACTAGAGATATAAAAGTGATATTAAGTGATAGTGCCAAAGCCTATATTGCAGAGGCAGGATTTGACCCAGTTTATGGGGCTAGACCATTAAAGAGAGCACTCTATGATGTTGTTGAGGATAGATTAGCTGAATTAATCTTAGAAGATAAGATAGTAGAGGGGAGTATTGTAAATTTTGATATAAAAAATGGAGAAGTTATTGTAAATATTAGCTAATAGAGTCTATTTTTTGTCATCTCTAAGTTAGTTTATCATATTATTCGATTAACTAACATGGAGACAATATGAGCATATTTCAATTTTTACTTTTTATAATTGCAATTATAATTTTTCTTTTATTTTTTAAACAGCTATTTTCAGGAAACTTCCCTAAACGGGGAGTTGATTTTGAGGCGAAGCGAAATAATAGTAATATAGGCAATATTACAAATATGGATAGGAGTTTTTCAACTCCACCACCAAAATTATCAAGAATAGAACAGTTAATAGATATGGCAGATAGAGCATTAGAAAAAAAAGATTTTATTGAAGCAGATAAAGCTATCTCTAGTGCATTAATTTTAGATAAAGATAATATTGAGTTGTTATTAAAGCAGGGATATATCCTTATTAATTTAAATAGACTAAATGAGGCAAAAGATATATATATAAGGATTTTAGAGTTAAATCCTAAAGAGGATATTGCATTAGTATCTTTAGCTAATATCTATCATAAGCTAGGTGAGAATAAACTATCTTTAGATTATCATAAAAAAGCTATTGAGTTAGACCCTCTATATGCACCACACTACTTTAACTATGCTAATACTCTATACCATATAGGAAAAAAGCGTGAAGCACTAGAAAATTATAAAAAAGCTTATGAGATTGACCCATCAATAGATGAGGCAAGAAAGATGATAAGAGAGCTTTCATAGATATAAAATGGGAGATAATGAACTCTTAATATCTCTACTAATTTTTATATCCATATCTCTATTTTTACTACTATTATATAGTTTAAAAAAAAATAGTGCTTTTAATAGTATCTTGAATAATCAACCAAATATTATATTTATCTCATCAATAGATAAAATTTTATATATAAATAGGAGAGGATTAAAATTTTTTAATTGTAAAAATCTAAATGATTTTAATGATAAATATTATAATCTTGCTAACTTTTTTCTTGAAGATGAAGACTGCATTAATAAACACTCTAATGGTAAAAGATGGTTAGAGCATATATATAGAAGTAAAAATAGTAGAGAAAAAGTAAAGTTAAAAGCTCCAAATGATAATATGGAGTACTATTTCTATCTACATGTAGGAAAAATAAAAAAGAATAGATATTTAATCTGTTTTACTGATATTACAAGATTAGAAAGAGATAAAGATATGATTAGAAAATTAGCTGATTATGATACATTAACAAAGATATATAATAGGGTTAAATTTAATGAGATGTTACCATACTATATGAATAGAGCCTTAAAATATAATGAGAGATTTTCTATTATCATATTCGATATAGACCACTTTAAGATGATAAATGATACCTATGGACATAATATTGGAGATAGAGTTTTAATTGAGTTAACAGCACTTATAAAATCTGTAATTAAAGATATGAATATTAGACAAAATACTGTTTTTAGTAGATGGGGTGGAGAAGAGTTTGTTATATTAATTCAATTCAAGACAAAAGTAGAAGCGTATAAGATAGCTAATACTATAAGAAAAGAGATTAATAAATATAGTTTTGATAGAGTAAAAAAGGTAACTTGTAGCTTTGGAGTTACAGATTTTAAGATAGATGATACACAGATAGATATATTTCATAGAGTAGATAAAGCTCTATATAAAGCTAAAGAGAGTGGAAGAGACAGAGTAGTGATAAATTAAAAATTAAACTAAAGTGGCTAAAGTAAGAGCAAATAGAGTATTAACTCTACTCTTACTTAATACTCTTTTAGCCTCTTTTAGAGTTATGCCTGTTGTTATAATATCATCTACTAAAATTACATCTATATTTTCTATGCCTCTATATATAAACTCTCTGCTATTTTCTACTCTAAATTTAAGAGATTTTCCTGAATATTTTACACTACTTTGAGACATTAGACTACTATGTAAAACCTCTGCACCTTTACATCTCATTTGATGAGTTAAAAGAGCTACATGGCTATATCCACTATCAATTCTCTCATCTACTCCTACTATATAGATTGGTTTATTACTATTTTTTATAAACTCTCTAATAAAAGGTTTAAAAGTTATCTTTGCTAACTCACGATATACTCTAAACCCTAATGGAGTATGTTTTGTTAAGATAAAATCCTCTATATCATGGTATTTATAAAAACTATAAACTTCCAATCCATCAATTTCTCTTTTTGAGATAGAGGGTTGTAATAGCTCTTCTTTACACCTTTTGCAAAAAATAGAAAAACTTAATCTATTACAACTTAGACATCTCAACTATATAATATCTCTTATAACAATAGCATAGTGAAGAACCATAAAATTTAAGATAAAAATTCCCATTGATGAGGCTCTTGATATAATCATCTCCAATTTGGTTCTCTCTTTATTATTAGTCTTAAATGCAATAATGGTATGAGTAGTAGTAATTATTGTCATAATAGCCACTAAGATTAATTTATGACGCAAAGCATCTATTGCTTTATTATGTATAGAGCTATCTAAGAGTATATTAATTAAACCATTATTTATAATCATAAGAGTACCAGTAATTAGTAAAGTAGCTAATGAGCCTATCTCAAAATATCCAAATATTGGTCCAATTCTTGGATATACAGCCTTTTGGTCAGACTTATCTCTAAGAGAAACTCCTAAGATAAACATAAAAACAGAACCACCTATCCATGATACTGCTGCAATTAAGTGTATATGTAGCTCCCAACTCAAATATATCCTTTTATTTAGATTTTATCTATTTTAGCTAAAAATATATATATTTTAGGTTGAGATATATCAAGCTTTATTAAACTCTTTAATTATATTTATAACATCATCTATACTATTAACTAATGAGAGGAGGTTTAAATCATCTCTATTAATAGTCTCATACTCTAACATAGTCTCTTTTATAAATAAGTAGAGTCCATTCCAATAATTTCTATCAAATAGTATAATAGGAGATGGTTTATGGTTTTTAGTTCTTACTAAATTTAGTATTTCAAAAAATTCATCTAAGGTTCCAAAACCTCCAGGCATTATTATATAGGCATCTGAATACTCAATTAGAGCTATCTTTCTAGTAAAGAAGTAGTGAAACTCTAACTTTTTATCTATATATATATTTGGTTTCTCTTCTGTTGGAAGATTATCTATATGAATACCTATAGATTTACCCCTAGATGATGTTATAGCACCTCTATTTGCTCCCTCCATAACTCCACTAGAGCCACCTGTAATTACGCTGTATCCTAAATCTGAAATTTTTCTACCTAGCTCTTCTGCTTTTTTATAATAAAATGAGTTCTCTTTAAATCTTGAACCTCCAAATATAGTAATGCTCCTGCCTATATCTATATGCTCTTTTTCTATCTTTTCTAAATCTTCTAAAATATGGTTTATATCCATTTCTCTATACCCTATTTGATATTTTTCTATTTCTATACGCTAATAGTGTGACTAATGCTAAAGTAGCTATAAAATAATATACCCAATTTGGAATTGGTATAGGTTCTCCTGCTGCATAAGAGTGGAGTCCAGATAGATAGTAGTTAACACCAAAATATGTCATTATAACGCTACTATATGCCCAAAGAGATGCCACATTAAATACAAAAGGGTTATTGAATTTTGGAATAAATCTTAAATGTAATACAGAGGCATATATCAAAATAGTAACAGCAGCCCAAGTCTCTTTACTATCCCAACCCCAATATCTACCCCAACTCTCATTAGCCCAAACTCCACCTAAAAAGTTTCCAACAGTTAGTAAAAATAGTCCAACTATTAGGCTCATTTCAGATATAGAGCTTAACTCTTTAATAGATAGGTCTATATTCTTATTTTTTCCTCTTATTATAAATAGAATTAGTACTAAAAATGATAAAATCGAACCAAGACCTAAGAAGCCATCTCCTGATATAATAGTAGCTACATGTATCATCAGCCAATATGATTTTAATACAGGAACTAAGTTTGTAATCTCGGGATTTACAAAATTCATATGTGCTACAGCCATTGTTATACCTGCAAGAAGAGTTGTTCCTGCTAGAGTAAATGGTGAATTTTTAGCAAAAAATAGTCCTGCTACAATAGTAGCTCCTGCAATAAATACAATAGACTCATAAGCATTTGACCATGGGGCATGACCAGAGATATACCATCTCATACCCATTCCTATAACATGTAA
>WGAM01000038.1 GCA_015494795.1 Campylobacterota bacterium | reverse complement strand
CATTAGTAACTCCTAATTCTTTTGCTAGTTCTGTTTGATTAATACCAAGTTCTTTACATACCTCCTGTACTATATTACTCATGATTTTCTCCACTATTTTTTAATTTCTATTTTATCATTTTTAAATAAAAAATTTAGCATAAGAGAAAAAAACGAACTTACTCAACTCCCCAAAATCTTCTCCAAATCCCCACGAAGCCCAATACTCTGTTTTTCAATATATGCCAAATGTTCTCGTTCAATATGTCCTATCAAATCGCTACTAAGCTCTTGAAACTCTCTATTCATCTCCTCTATTTTAGGCAATATATCGGTCATATATCCTCTGTTTCTAAGGTCATCTAAGCTAGTTTGATGATTAGTAGCTACCGAATATAGCTTAGTATTTAAGTTAACAAGATAATCTTTAGTCCTTCTACACCAATCTATTTGATTTGCTAAGCTTTGTAATTTATTATTTTCCATTAGTTTATCCTTGCTCTTGCTATTGCACTATGAAGACGCTCTATTTGTATCTCTATTTTTTGGTCATATCGTTTTAGTTGTCTATCTATCTCTTCTATTTTTAATGAAAAGGTTTGATACTTATTTCTAAGAGGCTCAATAATATTTGTTACAAACCCTGCGTTTTCCATCATATCAATCTGCTTTTTATATTTATCTCTTATAATCTTCATCTCTCGTTGGAGTGATAGTAGGTCTTGTTTAAAATCTTTTAGCATTCGTACATGATTTTCCAAATTGTCTTTTTGCATAGTTGCTCCATGATTGATTATATTAAAAACATTATCTTGTGTTTCTATTGTTGTTTTTCTTAATTTGTCACTAGATTTAGAATTAGAATAATGAATATTTTGCTTTTCTACACCTTTTTCTAATCTCTCTCCTTCATCAAGTTTGTCTATTCTATCAGCCATCTTTATACCACCATCTTATTTAACCTAGCTTCAAAAAAATCTCGTATTTTTTCTTTGCTAATTCTCTCTTTTGGTTCAAGGTACTCTATGTTATCATCTTCAATATCATCAATATAGAGCAGTGCAATAGCAAAAAGTTTAAAATTAATACCCTCTACAATATTTTGACTATGTTCAAAAATCTCTTTTAAGCTCATACCCTCTTTAACCAAAAAATACAAATCATAATAGTCACGATATTTAGCTCTTAAAAACATTACATTCACTTTCATAGCTGAGATTGATTCAAGAGAAGCAAGGTTAAACTTTTTTAATTTTTGAGGTTTCAAAAACTTCCATTGTGCATTAAAAAAGGTCACTTTAACACCATCTAACAAAACATCTATCTGTTCATCACTCTGATGAAGTATCTCTTTATTTTCAAAACCTTGAATATAGTCAAAAATCTCTTTTTTATCAAAGCTATCATCATAAGTAAAAAAATCTAAATCTTCACTTTTTCTATGGCAAAGATAAAGAGCCAATGCCGAACCACCTACAAGCACATACTTTTCAAGAAAGCTACACTCATCAACCATCTTTAAAAGCAGTACCTCTGTTTTAGGAAGCAAACATTTTAAGTTTTTCAAATCTTGCACTTTTTACCTCCTTAAAATAAGAACTCTCAACATTCATACCAAAAAAGAGTCTTGCCAACATAAGATTTAATTTTATAAACCTCTTATCATCTTTTAGTGTTTGTTCCCATATTGATTTTATCTCTTCTTTTTTATATAGCTTAAAAACCTCTATCAAATCATCAAAATCTCCATATTTTAAAAGATATTCTAAAAAGAGTCTCTCTCCTGCTTTTTCATAAGTTAAATCTTGAGAGTATGACCAAAAAATACCTTTGTTTTTTAGTTTGTTGAATAGTTTTTCTTTTGTCATTGCTTACCCTTTCAAACTATATCCCTAACTAATTTAATAAATCCACCAATACTGCCGTAATTATCAAGTTCTATTAAGCACTCTACTTCACCTACCTCTTTAAAACTAACTCGATATGACATTTTTTCTATAGTTGAATTTGAAGACATAAAATTAGAAAAAGTATTTGTTAAATACATAGTTGATGTACACTCTCTTACTTTAATATCCTGAGTATTTATTAAAAGTTGTAATATCTCTTCAATTGCTGGAAGTCTCCAATTACTATAACCCAGGTAATTTCTTTTATTTATATCTTCTATTTTTCTTAAAGCCTTCTCATAACTGTAAAATTGTTCAGGATAATCATCAAAGTAGTTTTCATATTGATTGCACCACATGATATTTAAATTTTTATCAATAATTATCCCTTTATCTTCATCAGTTTCTATTGTAGCATACTTCATAGTTCCTCTCACAGGTAATATAGCATAGCATGCTCCTGTATATAGATTATATGCCATTCCTGTTACAAAACGAACTTTCAACATTTTATCATGCGTACTTCCAAAATATGATATTTTGGTATTTGTCCAATATTCATCATTTGTAATATTCTTAAAGATATCAAATATTTTCCATGATGATTTATCTTCATAATATATAGGCTTATGATTTAAAAAATTAATAATAGTATACAACTCTTTTGCTGTAGCTAATCTCCAATCACTATAACCACCAAAATTTATTTTATTGATATGTTTTATAAATTTTTGAGCTTTTCTGAAAGAGGGGTCACTATAATCTATAGTTATTCCTAGAAAATTTGTTACACCACTTACTTTGGTATCCAACCACATTAAACCTGTTTCATTATCGGTAACAATATCTCTATCTTTACTAAATCTATTTTTTTTAGCTTTTTCCATTTTAAAGAACTTATTAGTTATATAATTATTATAACTATCAACTTGTCCTAAAAGCTCTTTATAAGTTAAATTTTTCATTTGTTGCCTCCATAATTAGGAGTAAATCCCATCTTTTCCAATTGAGACAATACATAATCTTCTCCACTCGTCCCATAGACACTTTCATAAGTAGATTTAGATCTCTGTTTCACTTCCTTAACCTCCTCTGCTCTATCCTCACTCTTCACAATCACAGGTTTCAAAATCAACCTCTCATCTCTTAAAAACAATACATCTTCTATCACGGTTTTTATATTAGCAGGGGGATTTGCCCTACAAAGAATATTATCTCTTTTATTTCCTGAATTTTTGTTATAAATCAGTTCATACTTTTCAAGATTTAAAGCCTCTGTATTGCCATAGGTAAAGATGGCTTCACTATCACTTGGGTCGGTTAGTTTGTAAGATATTCTAAGGGTTATCTGCCCCATTAACTCACGGTCTATCTGTGTACCTGCTAGAGATTGTGTAGAGAGAATAATATGCACCCCATAAGAGCGACCTTGACGCATAAGAGGTTTTAAGATGGAGCTAAATCTATCTACATAGTTATAATCTCCTACAAAAAGCTTATGTACTTCATCTATAATCAACACAATTCTTGGTATTGGCTTTTGTGGATTTAGCTTATTGTAATCTGTTATGTTGGTTACCTCGTGTTGCTTAAAAATAGTTGCACGGCTTTTCATGGTATCTTTAAACTCTTCTAACAATGAGATAGAGGCTTCTAAATCTTCATTGTCTAAAAATATCTTTTTACAATTTGGGTGATTTTTAAAGACTTGAAACTCTACACCATCTTTATAGTCCATAAGATAGAGTTGAATCTCATCAGAGGTGTATTTTTGGGCAATAGCTACAATAATATTGTTAAGAAGTGTCGTTTTTCCTGAACCTGTAACCCCTGTAATAAAGGCATGGTAATTACTCGATTTATCACCCATGCTAAAGTAGATACTCTCTCTACCATTTTTAGAAGTGCCAATTAGAACAGATAAAAAGTCTTTTTCTGTTGTAGCGTTATCCTCTTTTTCTACTTGGGCTAATAGATTTGAAATGATTTTGTCTTTGTTGTCATTGACATACTCAAACTCATAATCTTCTATTAGATGAGTAAACTCAAAGAGCTTCTTGCTAAGTTTTACCTTTTTATCTTCTATATTTAGATGTGAAAAATGGTTTAAAATAGCTTGTGTAGCTTTTGATTCACTATTTAATATCGCTTGATTTCCAAAAGCAATAGCATAAAACCCTGCCTCAAAAGATGAATCAAAAAAGTTCTTAATTCGCTTTGCCGAAGTAGTCTCATCAGGAAAAGAGTCTAAGTTTATAAGTAGCAGATGATACTGCTCTTTAAATTGAGTCTTTTGATTGTACTCTGAAATAGTTGGAGTCGTAAAATCTAAAATATTATGATGTCTCTCTAATGCTATCTCTTCAATACTATTAAATTTATTGGTAGCAGAGTTTTGATTGAAAGCAATACTGTAAAGCTTCTCTTTTTGAAGTGAAGAGAGGTGCATAAATCTTTTTTTGTGTGAAAAATCAAAAATATCTACAACCATATCCCCAATAGGTAAGACTTCAAAAAGCTTTAGTGCAATATTTTCTATAAAATTGTTGGCTATCTTCTCACTACTATCATCAAACAGAACACAAAAACCACCCTGCCTACTATCTAAACATAGTGGTATGGTGTCGTTGTTGTCTATTAAGTCGCCTATGTAGATTCCCCATGGAAAGGGTTGGTTTTTAGTTTGCATTGTAGAGTTTCCCTTTTTCTTGATTGGTTAGATTTATTATAGCGAAATAGGGATAAAGTTTAAAAAATGATGCAAAAACTTAACCTTAATAACCTGAGTTCCATGTTATTTGATATTTAGAGTCAGATAATAATGATAATCTAATCTTACAAATATAAGAAGATATTATTTCCTTTTATAATCTCTTCCCAATATAATAATCTCCCCTTTTAATAGCTTCTCATTAAAAGTACCTTTTGTTAAAATGCCTCTTATATTGCTATTATAAAATATCTCTTTATCTTTGCTATATCTGCCAATATACCAATCTCCATCACTAAACATTTTAATTTTAATATCTATATATTTTAGGTATATTCTATTTTTTAAAAAATTGGCAATATTATATTTTTTATCAACGCTACTATCATTTAGATATAGGCTAATAGCTTTTAGTAAATCCTCTATATCAACCTCTAATCGTATCTTTTTAAACTCCTCAAATGCCATCTCTTGATTACCTGTAAATCCATTATTGATTGAGTATGCTAAAAAGATGTTTTTGAACTCATTTTCGAGGGGATTTGCAT
>WGAM01000037.1 GCA_015494795.1 Campylobacterota bacterium | reverse complement strand
TTTTTATGTTCTTTATAGAAATTTTTAATTTTTTTATCTATATTTTTATCTTTTTTTAAAACTTCATTATATGCAATTGTATTAAATGTAATATCATAATCTGATATTAATTTTTCTAATCCTTTTAATATAACACCTCTTCTCTTTAACTCTTTACTATTTTTATCTATTGCTTCTTTAATCTCTTTTTGATAAATCTTCTCTTTATCTTTTAAATTATCTAAAACTACCCTTAAGTATATATAGCGAGAGAGAAATCTCTTTTTCCCTTCATATTTTAGTTCACTATACTCTTTAGGAAAATCTTTTTTTGTATATATCTTGTTATGTATAGAGACAACAGCATCTTTTGGAATAGTTTTATTTACATCTAAACTCTTCTTATTATCCGAATCTGATTTACTACAACCCCCAAGCAGTAAAATAGTTAACAATAGCCCTATAAACCTATTATATATCATTTTAACTCCTAGTCATTTTTTTTATAATTATACTATTAAAATATGATATAATCCTAAATCAACTCTTAAATATGGATATAAATGTTAGATAAAAAAAATGCATTCACTTTAATAGAGGTACTTATATCTATTACACTACTATCATTAGTCTTAATGGCACTATATAGAAGTGCAGATATATTAAGAGCCTCTAATAAAAATCTATTCTCTTATTTAGAAAATACAACAGATAATCTAAAAGGGGCAAAGACTTTATATATGGATTTAATAAAATCTGATGGAAATATCTCTATAGTTAATAAAAACAGAAAATTTGATAGAGTTATTATATATAATAGTAAAAACTCTCTATATGGGCTATATAGTGCTAAGATAGAGTGGTTAGTATATAAAGATAAAAATCAACTTCTTAGAGTTGAAGGGAATAGTTATGAGTTACCGTTAAAATCAGAACAGAGTATTGCAATTGATAAAATATCTAATAATATAGAGCTATTTAAAGTATATAGAAGTAAAAATAAGAAAAAAGATAAAATATTAGTTGTAATGAAGAATATAGGAGATAATACTCAAGGTTTTTTAATACAAAACTTATCAACAGAGAGACCTAAGAGAAAATTAATTAATCCTACAAAAGCAGGAAAAGGTCATAATGATAAATATATATTTGTACCAGCAATGATTTAAAAAAATAAGGCAAAAATATGTTATATAAATATAGAGGCATAACAAAAAATGGTAAAAGTGTTAGTGGAACTATAGAAGCTTCAAAAGAGGAAGAGGCAAAGCAGAAGTTAAAAGCAAAAGGGATATTTTACAAAGAGATAACTGCAACGAAAGAGATTAGCTTTAAAAACTTCTCTCAACGAGAGATGAGTGGACCTCTCCTTAGCTCATTTGCAAAAGAGTTATCATCATATCTTAACTCTGGAATGGCAATACTCACAGCAATTAGACTTATTGAAGACCAACACCAAAATGAGAAGAAGTATGCCTCCTTTTTAGCATCTTTAAGAACTATGATAGAGGAGGGGAAGTCTCTATATCACGCTTTAAACTCACAAAGCGTATATGCAATGCCAGATTTCTTTCTACAGAGTATAAATGTAGCTGGTCAGAGTGGTAAAATGGTACCTGTACTTATTCAGATGGGAGATTTCTTCTCTACTCAAGCTAAGATAAAAAAACAGGTTGGAAATGCGTTAGCATATCCTATGTTTATCTTTATTGTAGCTATTGGTATGGTTGGATTTCTTATTACATTTGTTGTTCCTAAAATTACAGGAATATTTAAAGATACAGGGCAAGAGTTACCAGAGATTACACAGTTTGTACTCTCCATTAGTGATTTTTTAAGTAGCCACTATATTGGGTTAATAGTTGGATTTATAGGCTCTATTATAGCTTTTAAGATTGCATATAATTATATATATCCATTTAAAAAGGCTTATGATAGTTTAGTTTTAAAGATACCAATTATTGGGGATTTAATACAGAACCATGAGTTGGGTAGATTTTCATATATATTGTCACTTATGTTAAGCTCAGGTGTATCTTATGCTCATGCTGTAAAGTTGGCAACATCCACATTTGGAAATAGTGCCTTTAAAGACTCATTTGAGGAGGCTTCTGTAAAAGTTATTGAGGGAAATAAGTTATCTCATGCTCTCCAGAGAGGAAAAGGGACAAAACCAAAAAGAAATTTTATGCAGGCGTTGGCTTTAGGTGAAGAGTCTAGTGAGGTAGCTCAAATCTTGAGTAATATTGCAT
>WGAM01000036.1 GCA_015494795.1 Campylobacterota bacterium | reverse complement strand
ATATATTATTGGTCGTAAATTTTTACGGTAGTGATTTTTTAAATTTTTTCAACCTATTTGCTCTTTTATTCTTTCTAATTTATTTTTATGATTTATATGTTATTATAATATGTAAAATATAAATGTAAAAAGGATTTACATGATAGAAGCAACATTAACAAATATGAGAAACTCTAGTGATTTTTTTAGAACTAATACTATTATTAGGATTTTAGATGGTAGGAAAAAAGAGGAAATTGGTTTTTTTGTACCACAAATTTTTAAAGAGGAGTTTCAAAAATTTGTAGATACTATTGAAAAAAAGAGACGATTGACTCTTTTAAATAGAGTCTCTCAGGCACAAAAAAAAGACCCTATAGAAGATGGAAGTAGTGATGATGGAATTAAATAGAGGTGATATATGTTTAGTCAATTTCAATCCTGCTAAAGGGGGAGAGATAGGAAAACTACGACCTGCTATTGTAATGAGTAGTGCAGATGAAAATACTATTTTAGATACGGTAATAGTCATACCTCTTTCAACCTATATAGAAAAAGATGCCTTGCCATATAGATATTTGATTACAAAAAGAGAGAGCTTAGATAAAGATAGTGATGCTTGTATCTATGAGATAAGAGCTTTATCAAAAACTAGAGTTAAAAAGAGACTATCATCATTAAACTCAAAAGAGTTATCAGTTATTCAAGAGGCTCTTTGTCAAATATTGGTTTAATTTTTTCCAACCGATTTTTTAAGTAAATCTAATGCAAACCACGATAAAATAGCGTTTAGAGAGAGTTATTTAATATTTTTTTGTTAAAAAGCCAAATGTTTGGAAAAAATCGTATAAGATAATGATATTATGGGCTTTTATTTGATGACTACTAAGATTTAGGTTGAGCATCTAATTTACACTCTTGTATTATAAAAATAAACATTAATAATACTATTTTAAAAAAATTACTCATAAAAAATCCTTTATATTGAATAATATATTAATTATAAAAAAATTTAGATAAATAGCATGTTAAAAACATTAAATTTATATATAAAAAAAAATATTTCATAACTATATAATTAAAATATAATATAATCTGATGTATAATTATCATTATTATAAAAAAAATTAAGGAGTCAAATTATGAATTATTTAAAAACAGCAGTAGCTTCACTATTAATGTTAGGAACATTAACAACTACAGTTAGTGCATTTGAAGAAAATGGAATAAAAGAGGGGAATGATAAAATTTCAGTAGGTGTATATACTAGTATTCCTAAGAAAGGTGATACTGGTGTTAATATATATGGTGGTCTTGGTCATTTTTTAACAAATGATATAGAATTAGTATTTGATACAACAGTCTCTACTAGGGATGGAGATACATCTTATTCTTTAAGACCAGGAGGAAATTATTATTTTATGAAAACTCCAACATTAACACCTTATATAGGTGCTAATATTTATTATTATAATAGTACATCAGATTATGAAGACTCTTCTTATGGTACTAATTATCATATTGGAGCACATCAATTTTTTAGTGAAAAAGCAGCATTAACACTAGAAGTGGGTATGGATTTCTCGGAATTAACAGATTATGTACAATCATATTCAAATGTTTATTTAACCTATTTTTTTAATTAATAGTAGAGACAAGATATATCTTGTCTCTGCTTAAAAAAGACACTTTAAAGACATCTACTATTATAATTCAAATCTACAATTAAAAACAAGGAAAAGTTATTGAGAATTAATTTAAAATATTGGCTATTAATATTACTTATTTTAACCTTAACAGCTTGTCAAAATAGTCCAACAGTTAAGAAAAGTATATCTATCTCATCTTCTTCAAAGGTAGAGTATCAATTAAAAACTTCTCCATTATGTATAATATATGATGGTGACATATTTACAGCATGATATATGGTAGTTCCATACTTTTTGCTATAGTATTGGAGTAGAATTTTCTGCTCTATTGGTTCAATTGATGGCACTACCCACCCATTATTAGATATAAGTATCATATTTTGAGGACTATTTTTATATAGTTTTTCACTTGTCCCCTCATAGCATATTGCATTTCTATATTTTACCCCATTAATTGTATAGTCTGTAACATCAGAAGATGCCACATAATCGGGTGCTCCATCAAAAAATATCCTATTTACTATATTACCTAACCATTTTGGTAGTGGATTTTGCTCTCCAAATGGAACTAATACAGCCTTATCTATAACTCTAAACTCCCCATTTTTAAATAGATATGTTGAGTTTCTTGGAATATTATTATCTAAATATAGACCTCCTATGACAATAGTAATATCATTAGATAGTGCTTGAAGAGTTGTCATTAATATAGGGTGTTCATTTAGAAAAAAGGCAAATATAGACTCTGGAAATATAATTAAACTTCTATTCTCATCTATTGCTCTATCTATCTTATCTAATACTATATTTATATGTTTAGATTGAAGTTTGGGGTTCCATTTATCTTTAACTGTTGTCATTGAGTTAGATAGAACTATGCCTCTATTTGGAAGTGGAGTTTTATGCAAATAGCTACTAAATGGAAAGGCTAATATAACTAAAAATAGAAATCTTAAATCTTTTCTATAGATAGCTAAGAGTGTAGCTATTAGGGTTATGGCAAATTGCCACTTCTCTATCCCTAGATAGCTATTGGTAAATATAAGCTCTGGTTTAAACCAATCAAACTCTATTGGGTGAATATATGAGAGTATTAATAGTATAAAAGCTTTTATTGATAAATCTATTAATCCTGATGAGATAAATCTATTTGATATATACTCACTCATCTTAGCTAAAATATAGAAGAGTCCACCATATATAATAGCTATAATGAAAACTCCAATAGGCATAGCCCAACCAAAACCATAATTTTTAAAACTTACACTAATCCACCAAAACCATAAAATTCCAATAAAAAAACCACTCCAAAACCAAACTTTAGATGAACTTTTTAGAAGAAGATAGATAGTAAGTAGCCCTAAAATGGTATTTATTAGATGATTTACAACCCCAATCCAATCTAAATATATAGCACCAGAGCTTAATAGTGCTATTAATAACCCTCTAATATATGGTTTATTTAAAATTATCATTTTTGTGCTATTAATAGAGTAGATATACCCATTGAGAAAGATTTTGTATATCTCATCTTAAAACCTACACTCTCCAACTCTTTGGCTAACATCTCTGTTGTTAAAAACTCCTCTATAGAGTTGGGCAGATACTTATAAGCTTCATAGTTTTTAGAGATAACTCCACCAATAATAGGTAAAACTCTCTTCATACCAAAATCAACAACTCTATCTACCAATCCACTTCTATCTTGCT
>WGAM01000035.1 GCA_015494795.1 Campylobacterota bacterium | reverse complement strand
TTAAATAGAAAGCTTCAATCTGAGATTAATAGTGTCTCTACTTGAAGTGGAAAAGTGATGCAGGTAAAGAGTGGCTATCAAGTGCCACTCAAACGATGAAGAACGGACTTTATAGGATTATATAGGTTTTTAAAATCTATCTATATTTTTATATAGTTTTTTCTTGTCGGCACATCAGAATGAAATTATATTTAGGAAAAGATGAAATAGAGTGACACGATAGAGACAAAAAAAATAATAAGATATAATAAAAGAATATATTTAAAAATATGAAGTTTTTTATGAGTGGTAGTAAGAGGGGGACTCGAACCCCCGACCTCCGGCTTATGAGACCAGCGCTCTAACCGGCTGAGCTACCTTACCACATATTTTAAAGAGATGAAATTCTATCCAAAAAAAAGATATATGTCAATACTATATCCACTTTTTTATATATTATTTTTTATATTTAATATTCTTTAGTCAATACAACTAAGAATTATTAAATTTTTATATATATACTATTGACTTTTAAAAAAAAATATACTATTATTCCACGAAAAAATAAATATATATATAGGAGAGACCAAATGTCATTTCAGCCATTAGGTAATCGTGTTCTAATTCAAAGAATTGAGCAGAAAAATACAACTGCATCAGGGATTATTATTCCAGATTCAGCAAAAGAGAAACCACTAGAGGGTAAAGTTATTACTTTAGGTAGTGATGCTACAAAATCAGGAATTAGTGAAGGCGATACTGTTGTTTTCCAAAAATATAGTGGAACAGAAATCACAGTTGATGGTACTGAGTATTTAATTATGAATACAAGTGATATTTTAGGAGTAATGAAATAATGGCAAAAGAGATATTTTTTTCAGATGAAGCAAGAAGTGGACTATTCAGAGGTGTAACTAAACTAGCAGATGCAGTAAAAGTTACTATGGGACCTAGAGGTCGAAATGTACTTATCCAGAAGAGTTATGGAGCACCTAACATCACTAAAGATGGTGTATCAGTAGCAAGAGAGATAGAGCTTAGTGATAGTTTAGAGAATATGGGTGCTCAACTTGTTAAAGAGGTTGCTTCAAATACTGCAGATGAGGCAGGAGATGGAACAACAACTGCCACTGTTTTAGCTCATGCTATCTTTAAAGAGGGGCTAAGAAATATTACAGCAGGTGCCAACCCTATTGAGGTAAAAAGAGGTATGGATAAGGCTTGTAGTGCTATTATTGATGAGCTAAAAGCTATTAGTAAAGAGGTAAAAGATAAAAAAGAGATAGCTCAAGTGGCTACAATCTCTGCAAATTCAGATGAAAAAATTGGTAATCTTATAGCTGAAGCTATGGAAAAAGTAGGAAAAGATGGTGTAATTACCGTTGAAGAGGCTAAAGGGATTAATGATGATTTAGAAGTTGTTGAGGGTATGCAGTTTGATAGAGGTTATCTATCTCCATATTTTGTAACAAACTCTGAAAAGATGACTTGTGAACTAGATAATCCTCTACTACTTGTGACAGATGCTAAAATTACATCTCTAAAAGATTTAGTACCTCTATTAGAGCAAGTTCAACAGAGTGGAAGACCACTACTAATTATTGCTGATGATGTAGAGGGTGAAGCGTTAGCTACACTAGTATTAAATAAACTAAAAGGTGTATTAAATATTACAGCAGTTAAAGCTCCAGGATTTGGTGATAGAAAAAAAGCTATGCTTAATGATATTGCAATCCTAACAGGTGCTACACTAATTACTGATGAGCTTGGATTATCTATTGATAAGACAACTTTAGCAGAGCTTGGAAAATGTTCTAAAGTTGTTATAGATAAAGATAATACTGTAATTGTTGATGGAAAAGGTGATGCTAGTGCAGTTGAAGCTAGAGTAAATGAGATTAAAAACCAAATCAAAGTTACAACAAGTGAATATGATAAAGAGAAACTTCAAGAGAGACTAGCAAAACTTAGTGGTGGTGTAGCTGTAATTAAAGTTGGTGCTGCTACTGAGACTGAGATGAAAGAGAAAAAAGATAGAGTAGATGATGCTCTAAGTGCTACAAAAGCAGCAGTTGATGAGGGTATTATTATTGGTGGTGGAGCTGGACTTATTAAAGCAGGTTCTAAAATCAATCTTGACCTAGAAGGTGATGAGTTAATCGGTTCTGATATTATCCTAAGAGCTATATCTGCACCTATGAAACAGATTGCAATAAATGCTGGTTATGATGCTGGGGTTGTTGTAGATAAGGTTATGAGTAGTGAAGATAAAAACTTAGGATTTAATGCATCTAATGGTGAATTTGTAGATATGTTAGAGGCTGGAATTATTGACCCTCTAAAAGTGGCAAGAGTAGCTCTTTTAAATGCAACTTCAGTATCTAGCCTACTTCTTACAACAGAAGCTACAATTTCAGATATAAAAGAGGAGTCAACCCCTGCACCTGCAATGCCTGATATGGGTGGAATGGGAGGTATGGGTGGAATGATGTAATTTTACATCTTTCTCCTATTTAATAAATTTTGATGTAATTCTTTATTCTTTTTTTAGCAATTGAGGCAAATAGATTTTTTGTCTCAAGATTTTGAAATGCATGAGATGGTATAAATAGAAAAGTATTGTTATAATATAGCAAGAAACCACTCTTTAGAGATATAACCTCTAATATATCTCTCCACTCTATTAGAGTATTATCTATATTTAATCCACTACTATTAATAGTAATATTAAATTTATGATTTCTATTTTTAGATTTCTCAAAATTTTTGATTAAAATATACTCTCTAACTCTCCATCTAAAGTAGTACCAGTATAGAATTAATATAGATGAGAGTAGTAGTAGTCCAACTCCATGCCCTTTCATTGTACTAACTACACCAAATTGACTCATTGCAATAAATATCCAACCTAAAAATCGTTTTGGAGAACTCTTTAGAGTGTAATCATAAGCAACTCTATTTGCCTCTATATAGCTCTCTCTATTCCAAGTATATGAGAGTTTTATAATCTCTTCTTTAGACATGCTCATCACACTCTTTTACTATTAAATCTGACTTTTTAATACAATTTTTATTTTCAAGTTTAGATATTAACTCTAAAACCTCTCTATACTCTCTATCATATATAGCACTATTGTTTTTATATTTCTTTTTTTCTCTATTTGCATAAATCCAAGCAACTACTACACTAGTGGCAAATATTCCATATATTAATAGTTGCCACTCTTTTAGATTTAATAGTACTATAAAATATTGAACTGAAAATAGTACAAAAAACTCAATAGAGAAGATAATTACTAAAGTAGAACTCTGCTCAAAATCAAGAGTATATTTCTCTATATCTCTTAAGTGGTCTAATTTACTATTTATCTTTTTAGCAATATCTCTACAACCATCTTTTAATTTAGATACATCTATATTTTTTATATGAATATTTGAGATATTATACTCTGTATTTAACTGCTTATACTCTTCTAGAATTTCAGGATTACTTTTTATGGTCTCTAAAATTTCATCTTTAGTAGGATTTTTTTTACCTAAAATATTCTCTACATCTTGTAAAATTAAATTATACAGACCAACACTCTTTATCTCTAATGCGACTCTATCTAAATATATCAAAACTTTCCCTTTTTATTTTTTAAAAAAACATAGGCAATAAAGCCTATGCTAAATATTCTATTTATGATTTTGAGCTACACTTTCAGGCTCTATGCCATAAGATGCACTCTTATCTTCTGCTGGAAGAAAAATACCAATAAGTCCCTTAATTCCTATTGACATAACTATATTGAATAGAAATATAACCCATGCAATTAATACCATTGAACCACATATAGCTGCTAAGACCATATAGGTATTAAACTCACCATGAACATATAGGTGTCTTCTAAGCATTCCATCAAGTCCTGCCATTCCACCAAATGCACCCATTCCAACACCACCAATTAGATATAACCAGAAGTGAGCATTAGATAACTTTGATGAAAACATTTTAGTATTATTTGTAACTATTGGCCATAATACATATAAAGCACTATATAGAGTCATATATAGCCCAACAATAAGTGCAATATGAACATGTGCCATAATAATCCATTGAGTATTATGTAAAACTCTATTCATTCCCATATCGGCTTGAATAATTGCAGCTGGAATTGCCAATCCAAATCCAACTAAACCACCAAGAAGATATTTTAACTCCATTGTCATTTTAAGTGGACGAGCTTTCCATAGAGTAACTAGTGTAATAAATAGTGCCAACCCTTGAGTTAGAAGCTCAAAAGCTGTTACCATCTCACCAGATATTAATTTCATCATCTCTGGTTGTCCTTGGTCACCTAATAGGTGATGAGACCATACCATCCAAGATACTAAAAGCTCTAACATTAATGCAGCTCTTGCTACATTCTCCATAAATAGCTTTTGTCCAGTAATTAGAGTAGCTAAAAGATACCATGAACCAGCTACATATATAAGAACTAATCCATCAGCTACTAAATCAAGTCCCCACCAGAAGAAGTTTTTATATAGTAGTGCATCAATAGATGCTACATTAAGAGAATGTCCTGAAGCATCAAATATTAGATATATCAATACTAAAATACCAGCACCTAAAATAACAATTGCATCTAAGAATGTATCTACTGTTCCTCTAAATATTGCAACAACAGGTAGTGCAAGTGCTGGTTCTTTACTATATGGCTGTTTACCAACTAGTTTATTCCATAAGTTTAACATACCATCAATACCAAAACCAGATATTAATAGCTCTTTTGTTGTTTTATCTTTATGAACTCCAACTCTAGCAAATATAGTTGCATATATATTATAGATAAATCCTAAAGTTCCTATCATAATTAATGCAACACCAATTATAAATACAATACCACCAATTAAATTAAACTGCTCAGTATCGGCAGGTAGTGGCCAATATAGTGTATATAGTGGTGCATAGTGTGTAAAGAATGCAGATAACCATGCCAAAGCAGTCCCAATAGTAATAAGTAACCAGACATAGTTTGCTAACTTTACACTATATAGAGGCTTTTTAGTTAAAAATGGTACTAAAAACATAAATGCAGCAAATACCAATTGATATGTTGAGCCAAAAATTCCAACAATGGGGTGAACTGTCATAATAGAGAAGTAGTGTTCAGGGTGATAGAACTGATTTGGAATTGGAGCATGAGCTTGAACTAGTCTCATAATCATACCCTCAATAGCAACTAATCCAAAAAATAGAAATGACATAACAACAGCTCTAAGTGTTACCTTCTGTAAAGCGTTTAAGCTCTTATGGTCAAAATTTGTTCCATTTATTAAATTTTTTACTAAACTCATTATTTATTACCTCCATCTTCTTTACAGCCTATAACTTTAATAAGTTTTTTGACTCTCATTAAATCATTACCATTTTCATCATATTGATGAGGTCCTGCATACTCTGTAGATGTTAAGTCAAACTCTCCATTGTGTAAAAATGTCCATAAAATATCATTTTTACTCCCCGGATTTACCTGCATCTGCATAACCATACTACCATCTTGTCTAAATAGACCAAAACCATAGACTAAATCATTACTCTTAACATTAAAGAGAACCTTTTGTCCACACTGAATAACTATCTGCTTTGCAGGAAGTTTCCACTTATGTTTAGTAATCTCAAAATTATATGTAGCGTCTGGTTTAATCTCATCTCTTGTAATATCTTGAGATACCCATGGAATGGTATTGTATGTAAATATATGATGTCCCACACCACCTGCTACTAAAAATGCGATATATGTATAAAATGGTATTCGCACAACTGATTTAACTTTCTCTTTTCGTGTTAAATTATATCCAAACCATGCAATAATAGATATTATTATAAATGCATAGATTGAATATGCCACATTATGAAATGCTAATAGTTCTAAAGAACTCTTAAAAGTCATTGTCTCTCCTTTTGATTGGGCTTAAGCAATAATTATACATATATCTTTTTTATAAAACTTGATATATATCAATTGAATATACATATTTATGATTATTTTTTAATCATTTATTTATTTAAAAGGAGTTTTTTTGATTAGAATTTATCAGACCGTAGCGTAAAACCACCTCACTCATGGGGTAGAGTGCTAAAATAGCACTACTTTTTTAAATATCTCTCTTTATATTTTTTTGAAGAGAAATATGATAGTATAATAAAGGTAATACCTACTAATCCTGTAACGATTTCTGGAATATCATGATAACTTATGCTAATAAGCATAAGAAGTGCTAAAATACCTATTGCATAGTGAGCTCCATGCTCTAAATATATATAATTATCTAAAGTACCCTGTTCAACTAAATATATTGTCATAGAACGAACAAAAAAAGCTCCAATTCCTAAACCAACCATAATAGTTAAAATATCAGTAGTAATTGCAAATGCTCCAATGACTCCATCAAAACTAAAAGAGGCATCTAATATTTCTAAATATATAAATCCTCCAATTCCACCCTTAGCTACGGTTGATACTACTCCATAGGTTTTAGTATGTTGATTTTCTAATATTTCACCAATAATTTTTACACCTAAAAACATAATAACTCCCCAAACTCCAGCCCATAGGGTAGCATACTTCTTATCATCATTTACACATATAATCACAAAAACTAAAAGAGTTAGACTAATCATGGTAGGAAGTGTATTTATCCTACCTAAATCACTTAGATATTTCTCTATAAATTTAAACCAATGTACTGTTTTTTCATCATCAATTACAAAATTTAAAAAGACTAAAAGAAGAAATATACCACCAAATGCAGATATTTCACCGTGATGTGAAGATAAAATTCTTGCATACTCATCTGGTGCATATAGAGCAACTTTCCATACATCAAATAGTCCAATATCAGCAGTTTGAGAGACTATAACTAATGGAAATAGTAAACGCATACCAAAAACAGCTATAATCATACCTACAGTTAAAAATATCATCTGCCAATAGTGGTTCCACTCTTTTAATATAGAGGCATTTACCACTGCATTATCAAAAGAGAAAGAGATTTCCATTAGTGCTAATATAGAAGTGATAGATAGTAGTCTTATTGCATGAGTAATTCCACCTTGCATATAACCCCATATACCCATACCAACTAAAGCTATAATTGTAATTATTATTGAATACTTAAAATGTTTCAAACCATATCCTTTAAGATTTTATCTATTTTTATTTTAACATAAAATAATAGTTTGAAACTTTAAAATATAGAAAAATTATTTTTTTTAATTTTTAAAATTTATTTCCGTTTATATGATAATCTCCAACTCTTTTACATGCTTGACTCTGTCCTAAATTACAAGCCTTTTGAAAAAATTTTATAGCCTCTCTATCATTTTTTTTAACTATGGAGTTTTTTGTAGAAAAAAGCACACCTAATTTATAGCAACCAACTTTTCCACCATGTTCACAAGCCTTCTTGGCTGTCTCAAAATCAACTCTGCTACTAATCTTTTTAATTGACTCTAATTTATTGCAACTTGCAACATCATCAAGGTCACAAGCTCTACTAAAATACTGCTCAGCCTTTACTTTATCTTTCCCTACACCAAATGAGCCATTTGCATACATATTTCCTAAATTATTACACCCTGAAGCTTCTCCATATTGACAAGCATCATTATATAGAGAGATTGCCTCTAAAATATCTTTTTTTACACCAATACCATGAGCATACATATATGCTAAATCATTACAACCGGCACCTATTCCTTTATCACATACTTTTCTAAATAGCTGTTTTGCTCTATACTTACTAGGTTTAGTCCCCTCTCCATGATAATACATAGAGCCTAAATTATAGCAACCTGTTAAGTTTCCTAATTTACAAGACTTTTTATAATAGCTAAATGCTATACCATTATGTTTATTTATACCTTTACCACTATTATATAGATATGCTAAATTATTACAAGCCACTGCATTATCAAGGTCACACGCCTTTTTATAATACTCTCTTGCACTCTCATAATCAATTGATACATCTCCATTTCCATGGTCATATAGTTTACCTAACTCATTACAAGCATCTCTATCTTTTAACTCACACGCTTTTTTATAATATGTTATATAATCAGGTTCAGTTAAAGTATCTAAACCAGTTGTTTTTGTAATCAAATGTCTATTGCTTATGCCTATTAAAATTAGTCCTAAGACAACTATTGTTGTAATAATTCCAAGTGTTGAATTTAATCTTCCCATTTTATAATCCTTTTTAATATAAAAGAATATCCCTTTTTTTGTAAAGTGTCAAGAGTTAATTACTATTTTATAGAAAAATAAATTTAAAATTAAGTATTATAACTAATATTATACATTAAGCAAATATCATAAAAAAATTGAAACGAACATAATAAATTATATACTAATCCCTTTTAATAGCCCATAATATAGGGAGTTTTAAAAAAAAAAATTTTTATTTTTTTATTAAGAAAACCACAATAAAACCACAAATACCATGTTATACTTATCTATAATAAATAAAAATTTTATATTAAAAATACCTAAAAGAAGGGAATTAAATTATGAAAACAGCTATATTAACAACAATATTCTTATCTTCAGTTACATTTTTTAGTGGTTGTGCAACAGACAATGCCATAAAACCAAATAAAAAATTAAAAAAAGAGACTCTATCTGTATATAATATTATAGGTATCAATAACTCTAAATTAGCAAAAACTGAGCCATTTATTATAGAAGAGGATAAAATTCCTACATATCATTTTATTACAAATAATAGTATCACTTCTCAAGAGAGAGTACCATATATCCAAAATAATATATCTAATAATATTGAAGTAGTATCTTATGGTTCATATAATTATCAAAGTAGTCAAAATATTATAAATAAAATAGAAGCAGAAGCTAAAAGTTTCTTAGGTACTCGATATGTATGGGGTGCTACTGGACCTAATAAATTTGACTGTTCAGGATTTACTCAATGGGTTTTTAGAGATGCAGGTATAAAAATACCTAGAGTATCTCGTGACCAAGCAAAGGTTGGAGAGTATGTCTCTTTTAATAATCTAAAAAAAGGTGATATGATTTTTTTTGATACAAAAAAGCATAAAAAAGGTATAGTAACACATGTTGGTATATATTTAGGTAATGGTAATTTTATACATGCTAGTTCTGCAGCTAAAAAGGTTGTTGTATATAATTTTTATAAAAAGCCATACTATAAAGAGAGATTTTTATGGGGTAGAAGAGTAGTACATAATCAACCACACTACGCATCTAACTACTAAAAAAAATATTTTATTGTAGTTTAATAACATCAATAAACACTATTTTTTAACTTTTAATCAAAAAAGTATAAAGTCTTTTATACTTATATTTTGATATACTCAAAGTCTAAAACTTACCATAGGAGAGTTGTGAATACTTTGAAAAATATACTGTTTATTATTATTACAATAATGTTGGCTGTCGTAATTGAGGCTATGACTGTAAATTCTATAGATAAATTTAACTCTATTAATGACCCTTTTGATACTATTGCTTTAGATAGTAATCAATACAATAGAGATATATCACTATCTGAAATGGTATTTACTCAAAAAGCTAGAGGGTGTTTAATGAGATTAATTATTGATGAAGCACCAAGAACTTTTAAGAATATATCTCATCAGAAATCTATTATGAATATATATAGAGAGAATGGATATATTCCAATTTGGTTTACAAGTAGGGGAGATAAGACTAAAAAGATAGATAATCTATTTAAAGTTATTAACTCTGATATTATGTTAGATAGGAGAGGTAATATATTTAAAAGATATAGTTATTTAAAAAATCGTCTAAAAAAAAATAATTTAACTATAGATGATAAAATGAAGTTAGATATAGAACTCACTTCATTATATAAATCTTATCTATTATTTAATATCTATGGCTCAATTAATTGGTCTAGTTTCCAAAACTATCTAAAGAGACTTAGAGATAGTAAAATATCTGCTAATTGGGTTACATATAATCCTAAATATAATATAGAAAATTTTATTTTAAACTATATGCCATCAAAGGCAGTTGAGATTACAACTCCAAATAGCTTTAACTATAAAAAGATGCTACAAGAGTTAAAAAGATTAAAAGAGGTGCAAAATAGAGGTGGTTGGAAAAAGATACCTAATAGTCCACAGCTTAGATATGGTAGGTCTGGAAAATATGTTAAGCTATTAAGGGAGAGATTAAAGAGTTCTGGTGATTATAGTTGCTCTTATATTGAAGGAAATTATGGACAGTGTTTAAGAAAAGCTGTTAAAAGATTTCAAAAAAGACATCTACTCTATCCGTCAGGTAAAATTAATAGATATACTCTAAGAAAAATGAATATATCAGTTGATTGGAAAATTAAAAAAATACTTTTAAATCTTGATAGAATTAAAAGATTACCAAGACAACCAAATACACGATATATTATGGTAAATATTCCAGCCTTTAGACTTTTTTATATAGAGAATGGGAAAGAGAAGTTATCTATGCGAGTTATTGTAGGAGATAAAAAACACCATACACCTATATTTAGTAATAGAATATCTTTTATTGTTTTAAATCCATATTGGATTATACCAGATAGTATAGTTCAAAAAGAGTTAATTCCAAAGATGTTAAAAAACAAAAACTATTTAAAGAAAAAAGGATATGAAGTTAGAACTTCTTATAATGTAAATAGACCTCCAATAGATACTAGTAAGATTGATTGGTATAAGGTATTAAAATCAAAGCAGACAAAAAAATATAAATTTGTGCAACCACCGGGTAAAGATAATGCATTGGGAAAGATTAAATTTAAATTTCCAAATCAGTTCTCTGTATATCTTCATGACACTTCAGATAAAAAACTTTTTAAAAGAGGAAAGAGAGCATTCTCACATGGGTGTATAAGAATAGCAGAACCAGATAATCTTCTTTTAACTTTTGCCAAATTTGAACAATCTGTCAACTATGAGCGTTGTAAACAGATTTTAAAGGGAAAAAAGAAGACTCAATTAAATCTAAAAAATAGTGTTCCTGTTCATATTGTATATCTTACTGCGTGGGTAGATAACAATGGATTATTATACTATTGTGACGATATATATCACTATGATAAAAAACAGAGGCGAGTAATAAAATAAAATTGTTTTATAAGTTTATTTTTTCCTATTTTTAACTATACTTCACAACTATAAGAGAAAAATAGGGGTAAAAAGATGAAACGATACCAATGGATAGTAGCGACTCTTTTTTTTTCAATATTTTTATATGCCAAACCTATCAAAGAGATAAACTCTTCTGATGTCTTACCTATAAAAACTACGATAAAGAGAGAAGATAATAATAAAACTAATATAGTTAATAAAATTCAAAAAGAGTTGGAGTTAGCACTTACAAAAAAAGTGTTTATAAAGGATATTAAAAATAGAAGATTTTTAAGGCGATTTTATCGTCAAAATAGTTATCTTCCATTGTGGTTTGATGGTGATAGATTTAATATAAAATCATCAATTCTATTTAATGAGATAGAGAATGATATAACAGTTACAAAAAATGATAGAGTATATAAAGAGTATATAAATATAATAAATTATTTAAATAGTAATAAGAGAGATAATGTTCATACAGAGTTATATCTCACATCACTATATATAGACTTTTTGAAACATTTAATATATGGAAATATTCAATGGAAATCTTTTGATTTAAAACTTAAAAGATTAAGAAAAAGAGGAATTCCTGCTAATTGGGTATATTATAGACCAAAATTTAGTATATCAGAACTTCTTTTAGAACCCAATATTAAAGATACAATTAATGAAATTACTCCAAAAAGATTTGGATATGCCCAATTAATAGAGGCTCTTAAGAAGTTAAAAGAGTTACAGAAAAAGGGTGGTTGGAAAAAACTCCCACACTTTAAGAGACTAAAACTTGGAGATACAGGTCAAGTTGTAATTAAATTGAGAGAGAGATTAATTGCTTCAGGAGATTTAAAACAGAAATCTTGTGAAGCAGAAACAGATGTTGGAAATCTTTTTGAAAAAGAGGAACAGAATAGCAATAGTAAATTAGATATTAAAATTCAACCAGATGCGACTTTTGATAAGTGTTTAGAAGATGCTGTTAAAAAATTTCAATCAAGACATGGTCTGAAATCTGATGGAGTTGTAGGAAAAGGGACAAGAAAAGTTTTAAATATACCTATAGAAGATAAGATAAAAAAAGTGCTTTTAAATATTGATAGAGTTAAATGGCTTCCAAGAGATGAAGATAATAGATATATTATAGTTAATATTCCAGAGTATATGTTACACTATATAGATAATGGTAAAGAGATAGATAAAATTTCTGTTATTGTAGGGAAAAAAAGACATAATACCCCTATATTTAAGGGAGATATATCATATATCGTTCTAAATCCATATTGGAAAGTTCCATCAGGCATTGTAAGAAGAGAGATTATTCCACATATGATTAGAAATCCTAGATATTTAAGAAAAGAGGGGTTAGAGATACATTTAAATTGGTATGAGAGGTCTCGTAGAATTAATCCTTATAATATATATTGGGAGGATTATTACCGTACTGGTGTAAAATTTCCATATAGAATTATGCAAGCACCAGGACCTAAAAATGCATTAGGAAAGATTAAATTTAAATTTCCAAATAGATTTAATGTATATCTTCACGATACACCAACAAAAAGACTGTTTAAAAGGACAAAAAGGGCTTTTTCGCATGGATGCGTAAGAGTATCTAAACCAATTAGACTATTTAAGACTATTGCTTTAGTTAATAATATAGATATAAAAAAATCTAAAAAAATTTTAAAAGGTAAACGAAAAGTACAGATTAATCTTAAAAATAAGATACCTGTATATATTATATATTTAACAGCAGGATACAATATTAATAGTGGTCAAGTTGAGTTTAGAGATGATATATATGGATATGATAAGATGCAAAAGAGAGTAAATTAGTCTTAAACTTAATTTAATCTTAAATTAAAAAACTACTTGACAAATTAATTATTTTTTTAGTATAATTATTTAGTTATATCAGAGATATAACTATCTAAAGGAATATATTATGAAAAAATTTATTATTGTTATTTTATTATCTTTCATCTGTACAAACCTTTGTGCTAAAGCTACTATATATCATATAGATATAGAGAAGAGTATAACCAAAAAAGATATTTTTTACTATGCTAAAAGAGGAAACCCTAAAGCTCTATATGATTTAGCAGTAGAGAATCAAAGAGGAATTAATAGACCAATTAATAGAGAGAGAGCATTTTACTATTTTCATAAATCAGCAGTTAAAAACTATGCTCCTGCACAATTTCAATTAGGTATGGCATTTAGAAATGGTATAGGTATTAGAAAAAACCAAGAGTTAGCAAGATATTGGATTAGAAAATCTGCAAAAAATAGATATAGAGATGCTATAAATATATTCAATAGATACTACTCTAAAAAACAACCTATTAAACAGTTTAATTTTAGAACTATTGCTAGTCTATAATTAGAGAGAGAATTTGATATAATCTAGCTTAATTTTATAAAAGCTCTTAAGGATTTATCAAATGAAAGCTCTATTAAAAGAGTATTCTCTCTTTATTACAACCATATCATTAGTAATTTTTACTATATATGAAGAGCTACTAGCTAGTAGTTCTATTGGAAATATAATAGGTTTTATTATCCTATTTTCAGTAATTATATATGCTTCTATAAATGTTGCTCATCATGCAGAAATCTTAGCTCAAAAGTTTGGTGAACCCTATGGAACGCTAATATTAACTATGAGTGCAGTAACTGTTGAGGTTATGATTATAGCTATAATGATGTTACATGAACACAATCCTCTATTAGCAAGAGATACTATCTACTCTGCCATAATGTTAGATATAAATGGACTTTTGGGAGTATCTGCAATTATTGGTGGAATTAAATTTGGTGAACAACCATATAATATTGACTCTTCTAACTCATATCTATCTATGCTTTTAGTATCTATCGGATTATCTATGATACTACCTCAATTTATAGATTTAGAGCATAAAGATATGTTTATGATATTTATAGTTATTATATTTATACTTCTCTATGTAGTCTTTACAAAAATACAGTTAAAAAACCATAAATACTTCTTTGAATATAAAGGCAATAATATATCAAATCAACACCATAGTAATATAAAAGATATAAATCCTTGGTATCACTCTATACTTCTATTTATATATATTATCTTAATAGGCTTTCTATCTGAAATTCTAGCTGTTTTTATGGATAATAATCTAAAAGAGTTAGGACTTCCTTTAGCATTAGGAGCTGTTGGAGTTGCTATTATCTCAGCATCTCCAGAGCTTATAGTGGCAATCCGTTCAGCACTAAATAATAGAATGCAAACAGTCATCAATATAGCACTTGGTGCATCTTTGGCTACTCTTCTTTTAACTATTCCATCTGTTATTATTGTAAGTAAAATATCAGGACTTCATATAGAGTTAGCACTCTCTCCAATACAAGAGCTACTTTTAGGATTGACTTTTATTGTAAGTATTGTAAACTTTAATGATGGAGAGACAAATATGTTAGAGGGTTTTTTACACTTTATTCTATTTATAGTATTTGGATTTGTCATATTTTTATAAATTAGTAAGAAAAACTTACTAATTTAATCTATACAGGAAGAACTCTAATATTCTCATCAAGTTTCTCTCTTAAAATTCCCTCAATAGCAAATAGTGTACCTGTACTAGAACTAGCACAACCACTACAAGCACCTAAATATCTAATATATATATCAATATGGCTACCGTTCTCTTTAATATCTAGTATCTCCATATCACCACCGTCCATAATAAGCATTTGACGAACATTATCATCAATAACTCTATCTACTGCTTTTAATTTTTGAACTACTGTCATATCAGCAAATGCAACAGCTCCACCAGTTGCCATACTATCTGCATTTTTTGCCATCTTCTCTTTTTCATACTCTTCTAATAGGTCAACTAGATATATATCTTTCTCTTCATGACCACCCGGTTTAATACAGGATTTACAGAATGCTCCAGCCTTTGTATAGTCTGTTATCTGCTCAACTGTTGTTAGGTCATTTAGTCTAATTACCTCTCTAAGTGTAGATAGAGATACCCTAGCACACTCACAAACAATAACCTCATCTTCAAAACTCTCCATATCAACACCCTTATATTGTGCTGCTGCCTTTTTAATTACATCATAAGCCATAACAGAGCAGTTTTTAGAGATTACTCCATTTTGAATATAGTTATGTTCATCATGCTCTACTTCAAGAGTATAGACTGTTGCCATATCATTATCATCAATCTCTATCTTATATCCATTTCTATTAATAGTTCCCCAATCTCTTGGAGTTAACTCATGAACTCCGTCCATATCTCTATATGAAGAGACACTATATCCATTATGAGCCCAATTTAAAAATCTATTCTCATTGAAGTTTAAATCATCAATTACAAAACAGTCAAATCCAATATTTTTAAAATCTTCAACTCTCTCTTTTTTATACTCATTAAAATCTCTAAATGGCAATTTACTTGTAGTTACCTCTACTACCTTATTATCCTCTGTAAAAATAAAATCAGGGTTCATAGATTTTGTCTTATCTCTATTAAATCTCCAAAAAGTTCCATCTCCAACAAATCTAATAGGAAGATTTAATTGATTAAAATATCTCTCATATTTCTCTTCAAGACTATTTTTTCCACCTTTTGTTGTACCTCTAGGTTTATTGAGTTTAGCATACTGCTCTGCAAACTTTTTGGATTTAAAATGTGTACTCTCTTTTAATTTTTCTGCCGTTTTTTTAGCAGTATCTGGATTAAACATTCTATTATTATAGGTTTGAGAATAGCTTTTAATCTCGCTCTCATGTATATGAGATACAACATCTCCATTTTTTAAATTTTGAACCTCTATCCAATTTCCACTATTATCTAAGAGTTTATGGTCTTTTGTAAAGATAAAAAATCCTGGTATTCCATCTGATTTAGTCTTTAGATATACTCTTACTAAATAATCTTTTGGAACTTTATATGATATAACTCTTTTTACCCTTGAATTTTCTAAACCTCTTTTAGTGTAAACAGCAACCTCATCACCCACTCTTATCTCTCCAATAGGAACTTTACCTTTTGGTGTAAGTACGGGCATGAAATATGGTGAGCAGTGCATCTTTTGTGGTGGAACTGCTGGAGTATCAGGATTATCTCGCATAGCATGTTCAACATCTATATTTGTTATCTTTACAGCCTCATCTACAGTTTTACCTTTACATAACTCTGCCATAGTATCACTACTTGCAATAGCAGTTCCACAACCAAAACTCTTAAATTTTGACTCTAAAATAATATCTGTTTTAGGGTCAACAGCCCAATATAATCTAACTGCATCACCACAACTCTCAGCTCCAAAATCGGCAACAATAAGTTTTGCACCCATTGCTTTTGCCTCTTCTTCTGTTATCTCACCCATATTTTTAGGGTCATTCATAAGGTTTTGTACCTTTTGACTATACTCGTCCCAAATTGTACCACCAATTAAACTATCCATACCCATGTTATCGTCTCCTTTATATATATTTTTTATCTATTATAATTTACTATCATGTCCATCTGGAGCATAAGCGTAAGAGCTAGATATCTCTCTAAGTCTCTTAACAGCCTTTTTTACAACCTCTAAAGTGTAATCTAACTCCTCTTGTGTAGTATATCTACTAAGTGAAAATCTAATTGCTGTATGGGCTAAATCTGCATCTGCACCAATCGCCTCCATAACCGGATTACTCTCTAAATCTTCACTTGCACATGCACTACCTGTACTAGCACCAATTCCTGCACAGTTCAAATCCCAAAGCATAGCTTCACCCTCTATTCCTCTAAAAGAGATAAGGATTGTATTTGGAGTTCTCTTTTCTCGTGGAGTTACTACAAATGTATCTTCAATTTTTAATAACTCATCTTCAAATCTATCTCTCATCTCTTTTATATCTGTCATCTCATAATCAAGAGCATCAACTGCCTGTTCCATAGCTTTACCCATTCCAACAATACCAGCCACATTAAGAGTTCCAGAACGATAGCCACCCATTTGAGAACCACCATGAAGTAGAGGAAGTAGCTCTTTTCCCTTTTTTATATACAATCCACCAACACCTTTTGGTCCATGAAATTTATGAGCAGAAAATGTAAGATAGTCAACATTAAAACTCTGAACATCAACTGGTATCTTACCAATAGCTTGAACAGCATCTGTATGGAATGGTACATTATACTCTTTACAAATCTCTCCTATCTCTTGAACTGGGAAAATTCCACCTGTCTCATTATTTGCCATCATGACAGATACTAATGCAGTCTTATCTGTAATATTATCTCTTACACTCTTTGCATCAATTAAACCCTCATGGTTAATTGGTAGATATGTCACTCTACAACCTTGTGACTCAATAAATTTAGCTGTAGCAATTACTGATGGGTGTTCAACTTCACTTACTATAATATGATTTTTTCTACCTGTTAATATATATTGAAAATATATACTCTTTAAAACCCAGTTATTACTCTCTGTAGCACATGAAGTTACAACTACACTATCTTCTCTTGGAGCATGAATACCTGCATATATCTTCTCCATAGCATCTTTTAGTGGCTTATGTGTCTCACTTGCAAAAGAGTGTAGTGAGTTTGGATTACCATACTTCTGAACAAAGAAAGGCTCCATCTCCTCAAATACATGAGGGTCAACAATTGTTGTTGCATTATTATCTAAATAAACACGCATTTTTTTCCTTTAATTTTAAATCGGACTAAATAAGTCCTAATTAACTTTTCCCATATTACATCACTAAACCTTAAAGTTTAATAATATCTTTAAAAATCGTGGTGATTATACTCTTTTGGTGTTTAAAATTTTATAAATAGGTTTGTAAAAGCTTTGCTAGATTAAAGTTTAGAATTAAAGAGAAGCCCCTATATTTAAGAACTCTCTTATAAGATTTACTTATTGGTTACAACTGAAAAGGATAGTTTATCTATCTCACTATGTCTTTTTATAAAACTATTTAACTCATCTATTTTTATATTCTCTATCTTATCTAAATCTTTTAGAGTTGAGCCTAATGGTCTATCTTGATAAAACTCTTGAAATGCTCTATTTAACCTTTGAGATAGAGTCTCATTTCTAAGTGGCTCTGAACCTAATAGAAACTCTTTTGCACTCTCTAACTCCTCTTGAGTTACACCTTTTTCTAAAAATTTAGATATAACCTCTTTTACACTCTTAATAGCCTCATCTTTAGATGGCACTTTAGTCTGAAGATAACCCCAAAAGTATGAGTATGTTCTATTTATTGCAAATCTACTATATGCAGAGTATGCTAATCCCTTTTTAACTCTAATCTCCTCCATCAATCTTGAGCCAAATCCAGAACTTCCTAATATAAAAGATGCAACTTTAGAGAGATACCTCTCTTTAGAGTTGTATGGAATATTTAGAGGAGAACCAAAATAGATATATGCTTGTTTACTCTCAACTTTAAGCTCTTTTATCTGATTTTTCCCAATAGCTTTTAGTGTTGGAAGAGGTCTGCTTTTACCCTTTGGTAACTCTTTTAATATACTAATAGCCAATTTCGATGCTTCACTACTATTTATATCTCCACCCATAACAACTATTGCATTCCCTAAAGCTATATGAGATAAGATATAATCTCTTATATCACTAAGATTAATATCTTTGATACTATCAACCGTTCCAAGTGAAGGTTTTGCTAATTTTGTATTTGGGAAAACCATACCTCTCATATTTAAATTTGATATATAATCAAAATCACTCTCTTTTCTCTTAAGCTCTCCTAGAGTTTGAGTTTTAATCTTTTTTAGTCTCTCTTCTGTATAGTTTGGGTCTGTTAGTAGCTCTTTTAAAAGCTCTACTCCTCTAGCAAATTCACTCTTTAGAGAACTCAACTCAATAACAAATGTCTCTGCACCTGTTTGAGCAGATAGATTTATGGCTCTATTCTCCAATTTTCTAGCAAATCCTACGCTTCCATCTCTTTTTGTCCCCTCATTTAAGAGTTTTTCTGTAAGTTTTACTAAACCATCTTTACTATCTGTTAAAAAACCTGAATTTTTAAATACTAACTGCATAGATATAATCGGAAGGTTTTTATCCTCTTCAAATATAAATGGAACTTTACTCTTATCTATCTTTATTGCCTCTAAATTGGCACTCATTAAAACTCCTTGTAGTATTGCTATTAAAATAAGTATCTTTTTCATCTAAAATCTCTCTAAAATATTATAGGCTGTATCTCTCTTTGCTGGTTTTTCTCCTATATCTGAAATAAGAGAAATCATCTCATCTTGGTTCATTGAGTTAGTAACACCTGCTGATGATACAACATTCTCCTCCATCATAGTTGAGCCTAAATCATTAGCTCCAAATAGAAGTGCTAACTGTCCAATATGGCTACCTTGTGTTACCCATGAGCTTTGAATATTTTTAAAATTATCTAAAAATAGTCTAGCTACTGCTAAGTATCTTAAGTATTGATTGGGTGTTGTCTTTGTAATAGTTGGTAGCTCTCTTTTTAACTCTGTATTATCACTCTGATACGACCACATAATAAAGGCTCTAAAACCTCCTGTCTCATCTTGAAGTTCTCTAATAAGACTCCAATGCTCAACAATCTCTCTTACTGTCTCAACAGTTCCATACATCATAGTGGCTGTTGATTTAATACCTAATCTGTGTGCCTCTCTATGTACTTTTAACCACATATCTCTACTTAACTTTTTAGGTGCAATTATATCTCTTACTCTATCACTAAGTATCTCTGCACCAGCTCCGGGAATTGAGCTTAACCCTTTTGCTTTTAATCTCTTTAAAAGCTCTTGAATTGAGATTTTAGAGCGTTTTGCAATATAGTCTATCTCTATAGCTGAGAAGCCATGAATTGTAATATTGGGATATTTATTATGAATATGCTCTACTAAATCCTCATACCAATCAATCTGCAATTTTGGGTGAACTCCACCCTGAAATAGTATCTGTGTTCCACCTATTGCTATCAGTTCATCAATCTTTTTATCTATCTCATCAAAAGATAAGATATAGGCATCCTCTTTTTTTTCATCTCTATAGAACGCACAAAATTTACAATCAACCCAACAGATATTAGTATAATTTATATTTCTATCTACTACAAATGTAGTTACTCCTTTAGGGTGTAGCTCTCTTTTTCTCTGATAAGCCATTCTACCTAGAGTTGTTAGGTCTGCCTTTTCGATTAACTCTATAGCCTCATCTATACTTATGCGTCTATTTTTTAAGGCACTCAAATATAATCCTTTTTAGTTGAGATTATAGTATAACTACACTTTAGAGAAAAAATCAAGATTAAAAAAAAGATGAAATATATAAAAATAATATTTAAAGCTATTAACACTATTTAACTACAATTACGATAAAATATAAGGTTTTATTATAAAAAAAATATATTTTATGGAGTCTTATAAATGGCAGAATATGGTGCTAGTAATATTAAAGTACTTAAAGGATTAGAAGCAGTTAGAAAAAGACCAGGCATGTATATCGGTGATACATCAATTAAGGGTCTTCATCACTTGGTCTATGAGGTTGTTGATAACTCTATAGATGAGGCGATGGCAGGTTACTGTGATACTATTAAAATCACTCTTACAAAGAGCAATTCAGTAATTATAGAAGATAATGGTAGGGGTATTCCTGTAGCCAAACACCCTACAGAGAAGATTTCAGCAGCAACAGTTGTACTTACTGTTCTTCATGCAGGAGGTAAATTTGATAAAGATACATATAAGGTCTCTGGTGGACTTCATGGAGTTGGAGTATCTGTTGTAAATGCTCTATCTAAAAGACTTCACTTAACTATATTTAAAGATGGTAATATATATGAGCAGTCATTTAAAAGAGGTATTCCTCAAGATATTTTAACTATTACAGGAACCACAAAGAAAAATGGGACTAAGATTGAGTTTTGGGCTGATGATACAATATTTACAGAGAGTGTTACTTTTCAAAAAGAGATTTTAATAAGAAGATTTAGGGAACTCGCATATTTAAATCCAAAAATAAAAATAGATTTTAGAGATGAGAGAGATAAAACAAAAGAGCTATTTCATTTTGAAGGTGGTATTAAACAGTTTGTAGAGGATATGAATAGAAAAGAGCCACTAACAACAGCACAGTTTTTTCAAGGTAAAGCTGATGATATAGAGATAGATATAGCTCTAATGTATTGTAATAGCGATACAGAAAAATCACTCTCATTTGTAAATAATATTAGAACTGCTGATGGTGGAACTCATGAAGCTGGATTTAGAGCAGGGCTTACTCGCTCTCTTGCTAGATATATCTCAAAAAATGCTAATGCAAAAGAGAGAGGAGTTAAGATAACAGGTGAAGATTGTAAAGAGGGGTTAATTGCTATTGTATCTGTTAGAGTTCCAGAGCCTCAATTTGAGGGGCAGACAAAAGGTAAATTAGGCTCTAGTTATGTTAGACCATTAGTTCAAAAGTTTTTCTCTGAAAACTTTAATAAATATTTAGAAGAGAACCCAATAGAGGCTAAAGCTATTATGTCTCAAGTACTACTTGCCGCAAGAGGTAGAGATGCAGCTAAGAGAGCAAAAGATTTAGTTAAGAGAAAAGACTCTATGAGTGTTGGAACACTTCCGGGTAAATTATCAGATTGTCAAACTAAAGATGCTAGTTTAGCTGAAATTTATTTAGTAGAAGGCGATAGTGCTGGGGGATGTTGGTCAGGAGATACTAAGATTAAATGTGCTGATGGAAAAGATATTGAGATTGCAATATTAGCAGAAGAACATAGAAGAGGTAAAGTAAATTTTATATATACCTATAATCATGAAACAGATAAAACTGAACTTCATAAAATAAAAAATGCATGGCAAACTAAAGTTACTAACGATTTAATTTATATAACTTTAAATAATGGTAAAAGAGAACTATCTACTTCTGACCATCTATATATGTTAAGAGATGGAACTTATAAATCTGCTAAAGATTTAAAAGTAGGTGACTCTTTAATGCCATTAGAGATAAAATCAGTTAAAGAGGTAGTTAAAATTGAAAAATATGATGGAGAACCTATAGCTGTTTATGATATAGAGGTACCCAATACGCATAATTTCGCTCTATCTTCAGGAGTATTTGTTCATAACTCGGCTAAACAGGGAAGAGATAGAGTTTTTCAAGCAATATTACCACTAAAGGGAAAAATATTAAATGTTGAAAAGGCTCGTTTAGATAAGATTTTAAAATCTGATGAGATAAAAAATATGATTACAGCTCTTGGTTGTGGTATTGGAGATGAGTTTAATGAAGATAAACTTAGATACCATAAAATTATAATTATGACTGATGCTGATGTTGACGG
>WGAM01000034.1 GCA_015494795.1 Campylobacterota bacterium | reverse complement strand
CCCTATATTATTAATAATATATTATTAAAAAAAAGATTTTTATAAAATCTTTTTAAATAATTTATTATCAAATAATAAATAATATATTATTTGTCGTAAATTTTTACGGTAGTGATTTTTTAAATTTTTAAATTTTTTATAAGCTTATATTTAATAGAAATTTGGTTAAATATATTCCCTTATAAGGTTTAAAAATAAAAAGATAAACTACTCCATGCTTCAGTAGAAATATTTAAATATACTCCCTTATAGGATTTAAAACTCGTAGAGAAAATAGATAAGGAAAAATTGATGAAAATACACTTTATAGGAATTGGTGGTATTGGTCTATCGGCATTAGCAAAATTTTTAGCAAATGATGGGCATGAGATAAGTGGCTCTGATATTAAACAGACAGAGATAACTGATGATTTAGCTCTAAATTTTGGAGCTAAAATTACAATACCTCATCATCAAGATGCAGTAGTTGGAGTTGATAGAGTTATCTATTCAGCAGTTGTTAGACCAAATAATGTTGAGTATAAAAGAGCTAAAGAGTTAGGAATTGAGCTTTTATCAAGAAAAGAGGCACTAAAGAGTATCTTAGGAGATAAAGAGGTCTATGCAGTAGGTGGAGCGCATGGAAAGAGTACAACTTCAGCAATGCTTAGCTCTATAATACCTAAATCAAATGCACTAATTGGAGCTATTAGTAAAGAGTTTGGCTCAAATGTGAGACACTATAATAATAATAGAGTAGTATTTGAAGCAGATGAGAGTGATGAGAGCTTTTTAAATTCAAATCCACACTTAGCTATAGTTACAAATGTAGAGCCTGAGCATATGGAGTATTATGAGTATAATGAAGAGAGATTTTATAATGCCTATAGAAACTTTTTAAATTTAGCAAAGATTAGAGTTATAAATGGGGAAGACGAGTTTCTATCTACTTTAGATATAGATGCTATTAGACTCTATCCATCAAAAGATATTAGAGATGTTGAGTTTACTCTAGTTAATGGTGAGCCATATACTAAATTTATATTAAAAGATTTTGGAGAGTTTAAAGTTTTTGGTTTTGGGTATCATATAGCATTAGATGCCTCTTTAGCTATTATGGGTGCTTTAGAGATGGGAGAGAGTATAGAGGATATTAGATTAAATCTTCTAAACTATAAAGGGATAAAAAAGAGATTTGATATAGTTCAAAACTATGAAGATAGTGTAGTCATAGATGATTATGGTCACCACCCAACAGAGATAAAAGCTACTATAGAGTCACTAAAAATATATAAAGATTTAAGAGGATTAAAAAGACTTCAAGTAATATGGCAACCACATAAATATAGTAGAACAATAGATAATTTAGATGGATTTGTTAAATGTTTTGAGGGAGTTGATGAGCTTGTAATCTTAAAAATTTGGAGTGCAGGAGAGATAGAGGTAGATATTGACCTTAAAGGTGCTTTTAGTAGATATAAACTCTATATGGCAGATAGTGTCACTAGAAAAGATGGAGTTGTTCAGGTTATTAAAGATGGAAATATTATTACAGAGTATCATGAGGGATTAACTGTAGCCTTTGGTGCAGGAGATATTACATATCAGATTAGAGGAGAGATATAGAGTTCTTTATCACTTAATCTTAGCTAAAAAAGAGTAAAATAGTAGTAAAAAAAGGAATAAAATATGAAAATGTGGAAATTTATTAGATATATTAGTTTTATAGCTATTACTTTATCAATTATAAATTGTGGTGGAGAAGATAGAAATATTAAAGTAGATAACAGTAATATTACATCAGAAGATGTTTGTAAATTAATCAATCCTAATGATTTAGAGAGTATTGTTGGGAAACAATTATTAGCTTCACCAGATAATAAAAATAAGTTTAATAATGCACGAGTTTGTAGCTATACAAACAAAAGTGGCTATCCATATTTTGTTTTAACTCTCTATTTTAGTCAATTACCCCACCCTAAAGGGTGAGGCTTGAAGATTTTTAAGCGACTAAGTCGTTTAATTTTAATCTTGGCGGATGATTAACGCACCCATATCTCTTGGCTACTACTTTTGGTAGGGGCTGAGAGTTACTTTTTAAGAACTTAGATAGGATATTTGCAACACCATTTACATCGGCATTAATCAAATATCCTTTTGAGGTTCTAAATAATCCACGCTTTATGCGTGAGCCCATATAGACTTCGTGTTTTTCTATTGGTTCATTGTCAAGGTACGAGCACTTAGAAGTATAGCTCTCCTCTTGGAGGTGAT
>WGAM01000033.1 GCA_015494795.1 Campylobacterota bacterium | reverse complement strand
TGGAAATTTTCTAGCTAATACTATAGATATTGCTCCACTACCAACTCCAATCTCTGCAATAGTCTTAATATTTTCTCTTTTTATAATATCAGCTACTAAATCTATTAAAATCTCTGTCTCTGGTCTTGGGATTAATGCACCCCTATCTATATATAACTCTATATCATAAAAACTAACTCTATTTACAATATACTCATAAGGCTCAAACTCTGCCCTTCTCTTAATTATAGATTTAAACCCTTTAATATCATCTACTATATCTCTATTATGAATATGTAGATATACTCTATCTCTTTTTAAATGGTCTGCTAATAGTAGTTCTGCTTCAAATCTTGGACGAGAAGAGCTATATTTAAGCTCTCTAGTTGCCCAAATAAGACTATCTTCTATTCTCATTAAGTATCTTTTTTTTAAAGGTATTATATCATAAAGATATAATTTGAGACAATAGTAAAATTTTTATAAGTAAATTTAAATAAAATTTTAATTTAAAATTAAATTAAGTATGTTATAATATCTTTTAATAAAAAAGGAGTTTAATTATGATTAAATATATTATGATAGTACTATCTACAATATCATTAGAAGCAAATATATATTTTATATCCCCTAATGGAGATAATAAAAATAGTGGCTCAATAGAAAAACCATTTAAGACAATTGATAAAGCTTTAACTATTTTAAAAGCAGGTGATACTTTAAATATAAGAGCTGGAGAGTATCCTATTGGTGTTAGAGTATCAATTAGTGGAACTAGAGAAAAGCCTATAACTTTTCAGGCTTATAGAGATGAGAAGGTATATTTCGTTGGTTCTTATGGAGATAATAAAGTATATAATCTAAATCAAAATCACTCAAAAGACTCATTTATTATTACAGGTAGTTGGCTTATATTTAGAAACTTTGAGGTTAAAAATGGTTCAAATGGAGTCTATATCAAGGGAAGAGCTTCTCATAATAGATTTGAGAGATTATCAATGCACGATAACTACTATAGTGGCTTGGTTTTAACTGATGGAGCAGAGTATAACACTATTATAAATTGTGACTCATATCACAATTTTGACTCAAACTCTCATGGACAACATGCAGATGGTTTTGTAATTGCAGGACATAAGAGTGACCCAACGCCTTTTGTTGGAGTTGGAAATAGATTTATAAATTGTAGAAGTTGGGGAAACTCTGATGATGGATATGATTGCTGGGAGGCTGGAAATCCAATCTCTTTTACAAACTGTCTAGCTTATGATAATGGAAAAGATATATGGCATAGAGGCGAGTTTCATGGTGATGGAAATGGATTTAAATTAGGTGTTCATAATAGATTAGGTCATGCAAGAGATGCACATATTGTTACTCACTGTAAAGCGTGGAATAATAAGGGTAGAGGATTTGACTCAAATGATAATAAGGTAACCATAACTCTATATAGAAATGTATCTTGGAATAATGGAAAGTCTGGATATAAGTTTATACTTACAAACCATAATCTTATAGATAATATAGATTTAAACTCTGGTAAAAGATATATAGATAGATATAGCTATCAAAAAAATAACTCATGGAATAGAAGAAATTATAATATTAGAGAAGATATTATTAGTTTTGATGATAGAGCTATTAGAGGCAAAAGAGATAGTAATGGAGAGTTTATAGTGGATGGTTTTTTAGAAGTTAGGTAATTTTTATCTAACTATAATATAATCATGTCATGAAAAAAATAGTAATAGAAGAGAAAGAGTTTTATCTAAAAGATATAAAACAGTTATATCCTGCTGTTTTAGTAAAGACAGGATATAAAGACGAGACAACAGAGATGAGTTTAGAGTGGCTAGACCTAGAGGCAAAGGGCAGAGTTGAGGTAGCAGGATATGGACTCTTTATTTTAACTAAAAAAGATAAAAAACACTCTTTTAGATATGAAAGTAGAGATGAGTTAGATACTACTATTAGCTTAGTGGCAAAACAACTTTAAAGGGGAAAAAGTGGGAAAGATAATAATATTAGCTATTTTATCTAATATGATTTTAGCAGGTAAGATAAAACCTAGAGTTATACATGTACATGACAATGTATATAGAGGTAGTAGTGGTGGTGGATATAGTCGAGGTTATAGAAGAGATTCTTTTGGAATGTCTAGCATAGATGCAAGTTCTCAAGTTACAATAGAAGTTACCTCAATAGCTACACTTGAAGGTTCATCTCAAGCGACAAGTGGTAGAGGAGGTGGTGTACCAAGAGGTAAACCAAAGTACTATAAACCAATAACCTTTTTAAAAAATAATAGAGATATAATCATGGAAGATATATCAAAAGGAGATGGAGAGCATATTATAACTCTACTAAAATTAATGAAATTAAAGAGAGATAATAATAGTTTATCTAAAATTCAAAAAAATTTTAATACTCTATTAACACTAGATACTATTAATTTTATATATCAACTTGAAAAGTTAAATAATTCCTAATTACTTTTCTTTTCTAACTCCATAATAATAGTCTGTTTATGTTTTTTTATATAAGCAATATATCTCTCTAACTCATTAACTAATTTAGTATAATCAATATCTTTATGCTCTTTAATCCCATACTCTATTTCATTACATAATTCTGCAATTTTATGAAATTTTAGTGCTAATGCTATTCCTCTTAGGGCATGAGAACTCTGATATATAACTTTCTCATCTCTACTCTCAATTGCTGGAATTAATTTTTGTAAATTTCTTATTGAATTTTCAATAAATGAGTTAAATAGTTTAATAATAATTGCTATACTAAATTTCATACTCTCTTTTGCCTCTAAAAGAGAATCTACAAATATATCATCATTAAGTGTATTCTCTTCTTTTTTAATCTTTTTATTTTCTACTATATCTTTTTTTGCTATTTTCTTCTCTTTAATATCTTTATATTGATATTTATTTAAAATACTCTCTAACTCTTTTATATCTATTGGTTTACTAATATAGTTATCCATTCCTTCGGATATATATAGCTCTTTATCACCCTCTAAGGCATTTGCTGTTAAAGCTATAATTGGAGTATTTATTCCTTTTTTTCTTAAAGTCTTAGTAGCATCAATTCCATTCATAACAGGCATATTTATATCCATAAAGATAATGTTATATATATTATTATCTTTTACTTTCTCTATAGCCTCTAATCCATTTAGTGCGAAATCTGGTTTTATACCAAAACTATTTAACATCTCTTCTATTAATATACGGTTCATCTCATAATCTTCTACAACTAAAACTTTTAAACTATCCTCTTTACTCTTATGGCATATTGGTATGCTTTTTTCTTGTGACATAGTATAATTTAAGATTGCATTATATAATATAGATGGTGCTTCATCATAAAATCCAATATGATATAAAATATCTTCCTCTCTTGCTAACATAAACGCCTCTTTACTATCATCTATTAAGATTATTTTAGATGATATATTATGAATTGGTTTATATTGACGATAGTTAAATGTAATAATTATATTATCTTTATAGTTTCCACAGAGTAAATCTTCAAAAGAGCCAGTTATAACTTTGAGTCTAAAATGTTTAAGATGAGTTAATACATTATTATATATCTCTCCATTATGGTCTAAAAGATATATGGGTGCAGAGTTTACTTGACTAGCTAGAGTTGGAGTTGAATTACACTTCTCTACATCAAGCTCAAAAAAGAAGCGACTACCTTCTCCCTCTTTGCTTTTAACTTGAAGTTCACTCCCCATAAGTTTACATAATGAGGCACTAATAGTAAGTCCTAATCCTGTACCTCCAAATTTTCTAGTTGTACTATTATCTGCTTGAATAAAAGATTTAAAGATATTGTCTAATCTATTTTTTGCAATACCAATTCCTGTATCATTAACTAAAAAGATAATTTTCTCTCTATATTCATCAGAAGAGACTAATTTAACGGACATATCCACAGTTCCACCCTCTGGTGTAAATTTAATAGCATTATTTACTAAATTAGTAAGTATCTGAACTACACGAAGTTTATCCATTATTAAACATTCATTAATAGAAGCATCTATATTTACTATAAATGAGATATGTTTTTTTGCTGAAATAGATTTAAATATACTCATAGCACCTCTTAAGTCTATAAATGGATTGGTAGGAATTAAATCTAACTCTAAATGTCCACTCTCTATTTTAGAAAAATCTAATATATCATTTACAATATCTAATAGTAGATTAGTAGAGTTTTTAATATACTCTGTAAACTGTCTCTGTTTTGGGTCTAAATTGCTTTTAAAAAGTAAATCTGTAAATCCAATAATACCATTCATAGGTGTTCTAATCTCATGACTCATATTTGCCATAAACTCTGATTTTGCTTTTTCAGAGGCAATAGCCATCTCTCTAGCATGTTCTAACTCTGTAATATCTGTAAAATTTACAATTAAAAGATTTTTATTTTCAAACTCGATAGCTTTAATATGAACAGAGTAAATTCTCTCAAACTCAAATTTATCTTTTATAATCACTTTATGTGTCTTTTCTGGTTCTTTAAAAACTGCTTCACTCCAGTGTTTATCATTTGTTGTTGGTTTTAAGTATCCATCTTTCTCTACAAAGAGTTCAGATATATATTTGTGTTCTGCCTTAAAAAACTCTATAGAGGGAAATCCAAATCTATCTAAAAACTTTTGATTAACCTCAACAACACCAGACTCTTTAGTTGTAGTAAAGACAATATTTTCTTGATTATTAAATATCATCTTACTATACTTCTCTTCTCTTTTTAATCTATTCTCTATCTCTACTCTCTGTGTAATATTATTTCTAATTGCAATATACTCAATAATATTACCTTTTGTATCTACAAGAGGAAATATGGTAGCATATACACAGTATGTTGTCCCATCTTTTGCTCTATTTTTAAACTCCCCTTTCCATATTTTCTTATTTTTTATAGTCTCCCATAGCTCTTTAAATAACTTACTTGGAACATCAGGATGTCTAATAATATTATGAGGTTTTCCAATAATTTCATCTTTAGAGTATCCAGATATTTTAATAAACTGCTCATTTGCATAGGTAATAATACCATTTATATCTGTTTTAGATACCAAATAACTAGCATCAATAGCTTCTGTATATTGTTGAAAAATAATTTGCTTTTCACCTATCTCATCTTTTAGAGATAGATTATACTCCTCTATTGTCTCATAAGCCTCTGTTAGTTCATCAGAATTAATTTTAATGGTATGTTCTAAAAATTTTTTCTCATTATTAAAAGCTTCATAAGCCTCATCAACACGATTAATAAAATCTATCATATTTGGCTCAAGAGTATTAATATCAAAATTTTTACCAAAAGCATGTTTTATCTGTCTTTTTAGCAATCTATTCATTAATAATCCTCATATATAACTGTAAGAGTCATAGTTTGATTGTGTAGATTACAAGATAGTAACTTATCTGAAAATGGTGCTATCTCACCATAGGAGTAGAAACCTACTAATTCCACATTATCCCCTAAATTATCAGATATAACTTCTAACTCCTCCTCTGTTAACTGCTTTAATACAACTTTTCTACCTACACAACTTACAACTAAACCTAAAGCAGTATGACTATTTATCTTTCTTATCTGACTCGATGCAACCATTGCACCATCTATTAGATTATCTACACTACTCTTCATAAGACGCCCTAAATAACCCTCTGGCACATCTCCTGCAAATATTAGAGCATTACTCTTCTCATCAACTCCTAAAACTGAGCGAATTATAGAGTTATTTGAGTTAGGTGCTTTTATACTAATTGGAAAATTTAATGCACTCTTTGGAAGGCTTTTTGCATACTCTCCTAAATATTTTTTATATAAATCTAATGCTGGTCGATTATCAATCTCATACACAATATTATCAACAGACTTAGTAATCTTTCTTAAAATTCCAAACTCCTTCCAACCCGAGTAACACCCACTCTCTATAGTTAAACTCTCTCCATAAAATCCAATAGCTACAACTCTATTTGATTTAACAATTGAGTTTACTCGAACTACACTCTTTGTGAAATCTAAATCATCTCCAGCCAATCCACCTGTAATTGGTATCCTATTTTCAACTGCTTCATTTGCCCCTTTTACTAAAGCTGAACCATTCATATTTAGCCCATCTGAGAGTAGGAAAATATGTTTTAATCCCTTTTTAGGAAGTAGAGAGACCACTTTTTTACTAACCTCTACTTGATTATCTATTGGGCTAAAATCTTTTGTAGCTACTCTTATACTCCCCTTGCAAAAATCTACAGCTGTAGCTACTATTTTAGCTTTAGATATACTATCTCCAATAATATTTCCTCCTGATGAGCAACCTACGATATCAGCACTAGGATATAGCTTTTTTAATTTTCTATATATCTCATTATCTTTAATAGCCTCTCTTGAGCCAAAAGTAAAAACAATATCACTATTAGCATATATACTCTTTTTTATTATATTCCAACTACCATTTATATATTCAGATTGTTCTATTCTCATAACTATTTCCTATATCTTATAAATTTTATTTTACTATATCATATTAAGTGTTAACCTTTATTATAAAATAAAGTTAAATTAATTTTATATTTTAGTTTTTTTCAAAGTAAATAGATAATATAATCACAAAAAAGGAGATATTATGTCACAATTAAGTGAAAAAGAGAAAAAATTAATTATAGATAGCATTAGAGATGTCCCTGATTTTCCCAAAAAAGGCATTATATTTAAAGATATTACAACTCTATTAAATAATAGCAAGGCGTTAAATACTCTTATGAACCATCTTGAGGCAAGATATAGAGATTATAATCTTGATTTTGTAGCTGGAATTGATGCAAGAGGATTTATATTTGGCTCTATCTTAGCAGATAGATTAAATGTAGGTTTTGTTCCTATTAGAAAAAAGGGAAAATTACCATATACAACAGTAGCAGAGAAGTACTATTTGGAGTATGGATTTGACGAGATTGAAGTACATATAGATGCATTTAATAATATAGAGGGGGCAAAAGTTCTTCTAATTGATGATTTAATAGCAACTGGTGGAACAGCAAAAGCAGCTTATAACCTCATCAATAAAACTAGAGCAAACTGTGTTGAGTGCTGTTTTATTGCTGAACTATGTTTTTTAAATGGGAAAAGTAGAATAAATAGTCCTGTATATACTGTTTTAGATTTTTAATAAAAATTATTAAAATAAATAAGATAAAATAACTCTTTTTTATGCTATAAATATAGTAAAAAGGTAATTTTCAATGGAAGAACTACTAATAGCTATGAAGAGAGATAATCTTGTAAAGATTAAATCTATATGTAAACAAGGGATAGATTTAACACAACCTATTATTTTAGGAAGTGAGTATGATTTAGACGATTATGATGAGACATCTATACTATTTTATGCAATAAGAAATGGTGTATCTCTTGAAGCTATAGAGATTTTACTAGATTATGGAGTAGATATTAAAGAGGTTGATGAAGATGGATTGAGTGCTATAGATGTAGCTATTAAATTTAAAAGAGAAGATATAGTTGAGTTTTGTATTAGTAGAGGATTAGATATAAATAAAACCTCTCGTAAGAGTGGAATAACTCCTCTGCTACTAGCATCATGTTTTAATAATATATCAATGGTAGAGCTTCTACTAAAATATAATGCAGATATTAACTCATTAGATAACTCTGGAATGAGTGCAAAAGATTATGCTAAAAAGTTAGGTCAGAAGAAGATGTTAGAGTTTTTAGATAAAAAAGGTGCTAAATATAATCTATATAAAGAGAAAGAGGAAAAGGTTAATATAGAAGAGAATAAACCAAAATTTGATATAGATAATAGAGAAAAGCCAACTGAAGATATGGGGTTTGATTTAATATAATGAGAGAGCTATTTACAATTTTTGGTAACCCCGTAAACCACTCTAAATCTCCACTTATGCATAATCTTGCATTTAGAGGATTAAATTATAGTGGTTGCTATGGTAGATATAGATTAGAAGATGGCTCTAAGCTTAGAGATAAGTTTTTTGAGCTTAATTTAACTGGAGCAAATATTACCGTTCCTCATAAAGAGATGGCATTTGAGATTTGTGATGAGCTTGATGAGTTTGCAAAGAGAGTTGGAGCTGTTAATACTATTGTAAGAAGAGGAGATAAACTTTATGGATATAATAGTGATGCCTTAGGCTTTTTAAAAGCGATAGAGGAGTTTAAAGATATTAAAAGAGTTCTATTTTTAGGTGCAGGTGGAACAGCTAAAGCTACATCTATTATATTAAAAGATGCAGGTTATGAGGTTACTATCTTAAATAGAAGTGCTAAGAGATTAGAGCAGTATCCTAACTTTAAAACATATACTTTTGATAATTTTAAAATAGATAAAGAGTATGACCTTATTGTTAATATGACATCAGCAGGATTAAAAGATGACTCTCTCCCTTCTCCTATTGATATATTAGAGAGTCTCATTAGTAGTGCCAAAGCCTCTATAGATGTTATATATGGGAAAGAGACTCCATTTTTAAAGTTTGCTAAAGAACATAATATACCAACAAAAGATGGAAGTGATATGTTACTCTATCAAGGGATAATAGCATTTGAGAAGTTTACTAATAATCAATTTACATTTAAACAGATAGAGAGATATATGAAAAAAGCATTCTATATATAAGTGAGTTTATACTATAATTTCTAAATTTTCTATAACATTTAATTGTTATAGACATTAAAATAAAATATAAACTCATCTGTTTAAGGAACACTCGATAATGTCTTGTCACAAATCATATATTACAACCCCAATCTACTATGTAAATGATGTTGCCCACATTGGACACGCATATACAACTATTATTGCCGATACTCTTGCAAGATATGCAAGATTAATTAATCAAGATACATTTTTTTTAACTGGTACTGATGAACATGGTCAAAAAATTGAAGAGGCCGCTAAAAAAAGAGGTAAAGCTACACAAGAGTATGCTGACGAAATATCTGCTAAATTTAGAAATCTATGGGATGAGTTTGATATATCCTATGATAAATTTATAAGAACTACAGATAGTGAGCATAAAAAGGGAGTGCAAAAAGCATTTAGTAAAATGTATCAAAATGGTGATATATATAAAGATAAGTATCAAGGACACTACTGTATATCATGTGAAACATTTTTTCCAGAGACTCAACTTGTAGATGGTGAGTTTTGTCCTGATTGTGGAAAACTAACCTCAATTGTTGAAGAGGAGAGTTACTTTTTTAGATTATCAAAATATCAAGATAGGCTACTAGAGTGGTATAGAGATAATCCAAACTCTATTTTACCTAAGAGTAAAAGAAACGAGGTTATTAGATTTGTAGAGGGTGGATTAAATGATTTATCTATTACAAGAACAAGCTTTGATTGGGGTGTAAAACTTCCTAAAGAGTTTAATGAACCAAAACATGTTATCTATGTATGGCTTGATGCACTAATGAACTATTTAACAGCATTAGGTTATGGGACTAATGAAGAGAAGATGGATTTTTGGCCTGCAAGAGTTCACCTAATTGGTAAAGATATTCTAAGATTTCATGCAGTATATTGGCCATCATTTTTAATGAGTCTAGGATTACCACTCCCTAAACATATTGGTGCTCACGGTTGGTGGACAAGAAATGGTGAGAAGATGAGTAAATCTAAAGGTAATGTTGTTAATCCTAAAGAGGTAGCAGATGCTTATGGTTTAGAGAACTTTAGATACTTTATGTTAAGAGAGGTACCATTTGGTGGAGATGGAGACTTTTCACAGAGAGCATTAATGGATAGAATTAACTCTGACCTTGGTAATGACCTTGGAAACCTTTTAAATAGACTTATTGGAATGAGTGGAAAATATTTTGATGGATTAGTGGACTCTAGCTTAGTTAAAGAGTTCTATAAAAGAGAGCTAGATGAGGTAAATAGCTCTATCTCTAAATTAGAGCCTCTAATATTTGAGTTACAACTTCATAAATATCTTGAAGAGCTATGGAGACCACTCACTATAGCCAATAGAGCTATTGATAAGTATCAACCTTGGAGTATGATAAAAGAGGGGAGAAGAGATGAGGCTATGGCTCTTAATGGATTGATTGCTAATATATTAGCTAAAGTATCTCTAATGCTTCATGCTGTTATGCCAAAAAGTACAGATATAATCGCTAATGCTTTAGGATTTGAGATAAATCCAGAGAGTTTTAATAGAATTATTAGAGAAGATAAGATATTAGCTCCATTTAAAACTAAAAAGAGAGAACCACTATTTCCAAGAATAGAAAAAGAGCTATTAGAGGAGAAAAAAATAGAAGAGAAAAATAAAGAAAAAGAGATAAAAAAAGAGTCTGATACTATTGCACTTATTGGCATAGATAAATTTTTTGAAACCTCTTTAAAGATTGGTACAGTAGTAGATGCGAAAGAGGTTAAAAAGAGTAAAAAACTTCTACTTCTACAGGTTGATATTGGAGAGGAGAGACCAAGACAGGTTGTAGCAGGGATTAAAGAGTGGTATAGTGTAGAGGATATATTAAATAAGCAGGTTTGTGTAGTTGCCAATCTTAAACCAGCTAAACTTATGGGACTAAAGAGTGAGGGTATGCTACTTGCATCAAAAGATAGTAGTGGATTATGTTTAATTACTCCAGAAAAGCCAAAAGTTAATGGTAGTCCAATAAGTTAAGAGTTTAAATGAAAATTAAAGATTTACTAAATTTAACAAAAGGTAGAATGGTAAGCAATCCTACCATTACAGCCATTAATTCTGCAACAATCTATCCATCAAAAGTAGATATTGGCGATTTATTTATATCTAACTCTAAAGAGGAGATAGAAAAAGCTCTAAAGAGAGGTGCTTATGCTATTATCTATTCAAATAAATCTATAGAAGTTACAGATGGAGAGGTGGCGTGGATAGAGGTTGATGATATTCAAAATGCTAGTTTTAGATTAATTCGTTATGTATTGATTAGTAGAGATGCTAGTTTTTATCTATTGAATGAGCATGAGTTATCTTTTATGAAAATGGTAGTTACTCAAAAAAATAGTCTTACAATACTTCCAGATGATTGGAAAAAGATGTTTGAGAAGATTTTAAACTCTGATAGTAAAATATTTATAGGTAAAAATGGAAAAATCTTAAAGATGATAAAACCTGATATTTTAACTTTAAATAAAGAGGCTAGTTGTGAGATTATCACAGATACACTCTTTAGAACAACTTTTAAGATTAATGGATATATATATCAATCTAAAGAGATAACACCTTTTCATGTTGACTATCTTCAAAGAGTAGTTGAATTTTGTGATGAACACCATATACCATATAATTTAGATAGAGTAAAATATACAAAACATTTTGTACCTGTATTTATTGATGGATTTCTAAATATAAGCAGACCTAGTAAGAGTGATAAAGTTGCAATTTTTACAGATAATTTAAAAGATATATATAAAGCTAGAGAATATGTAAGGTATAATGGTGCGTGGGTTAAGACTATTGTATTGACTCCTCATAAGACAAAAGTTGATGGAGTGGATAGACCAAATTGGTATGAAAGTATAGATGATGCTAGAGAAATTTTAAAAAATAGCTACTACAATTACGCATTTGTCTATGCACTAGATAAAACAATTTTACCCACTATAAAGAGAGACTATTCTCTATTTTAAATTATAAAGGAGAAAAGATGAAAAATTATATAAAGAATTTACTCATAATAACTCTACTTACAGGAGTACTAAATGCATATAGTGATGGAATAGATAATATCTATAGCTTTATAGGAGTACAAGGGGGATATAGTAAATATGATAATATAGATGCACCTACTATTGGATTTACTTATGGTAAACAAAATTCAGAATGGAGAACTGCAATTAACTATAATTATGCTAATAGCTCAAATAATAGTTTTCATAGTCTTATTCTTCAAGTTGATAGGGGAATTTTAACTGAACTATTTAAAGAGTATCCTTTTAAACCATATATTGGATTTTCACTTGGAGCAATGCAACATACAAAAGGTTCATTTGATGATAGAGGGTATCTTTTTGGAGGCAATATAGGAATAAATTATGTCTTAAATAACTCTATTGATATAGATTTAGGATATAGATATATGGATACAAGTAAACTAAAAAAAATTAGTGATAGAGGAGATTTAATGCTCTCTCTACACTACTATTTTGAGTAGATTTTTCTACTCTTTAAATATTATTATATCATAATTACCTGTGGCTACTATAGATTTATGTGTTGGTACAGAGCCATTTCTATTTACCTTTTGTAACTCATCTCTCAATAACTCTATCTCTTTCTCCATCTCATCCATCTGTTTTTTTAATTTTAAAATTACATCAACTCCAGCTAGATTTATCCCCATTTTTCGAGTTAATTGAAGGACTAATTTTATCTTATCTATATCTCTTTGAGAGTAGAGTCTCATTCTACCCTGTGTCCTTGAAGGCTCAATAAGTCCCTCTTTCTCATACTGTCTTAGCGTTTGTGGGTGAATGTCTAAAATAGAGGAGACAACAGATATAAGATATACAGGTTCATCATAACTATGCATCATCACTCAACTCCGTCTGGTAATTTTTCTTTAAGAATTTTTTTCAAATCTTCATCTAAATCTTCCACTTTTGGAATAACTATATTTACAATAAGATATAGATTTCCAGAAATTCCTGTCTTTCTATTTGGAACACCAGCACCCCTTACTCTAAATTTCTGTCCATTTTTGGTATTTTGTGGAACTTTTAGGGTAATTGATTCATGAATTTGTGTATTTATCTTTACCTTTCCACCAAAAAGAGCAGTTTTTAGAGGAATATCTATATCTAAATATAAATCATCACCTTTTCTCTCATATCCATTAGCTGGAGCAACATCTACTTTTATAAGTAAATCTCCCCGTTTTCCACCAACATTATTACCTTTTCCTCTAACTCTTAGAGTCTCACCACTATTAATTCCTGCTGGAATTTTAATATCAAAACTTTCATTATTAATAGTTATATTATATTTTCCACCTTTTACAGATACATAAAATGGAATAGTTATAGATGTTCTCTGGTCTGCCTCTTTTGATGATGCCGAAGAGGATGCACCACTACTAAATCCTCCACCAAAACCACTACCAAATCCACCAAAACTACTACCAAATCCACTAAATCCTCCTGATGACGAGCTACTAGAAGCCCCTCCTCCTCCAAAGATACTTTTTAATATCTCATCTAAATCAACATTTGAACTACTCTGTTGTCTTGCAAAATCATGGAAATTTTGACCACCAAATATCTGGTCACCATATAGGTCATACTCATCTTTTTTCTTCTTATCAGATAAGACCTCATAGGCTGCATTAATCTCTTTAAATTTATCAATAGCCTCTTCATCTTTATTTACATCTGGATGATATTTTCTTGCTAATTTACGATATGCTCTTTTTATCTCATCTGCAGTTGCTTTCTCACTTACACCTAAAGTCTCGTATAAACTTTTTGCCATGTCTCTATCCCTATACAATTTTATAAATTTTAATTTAATAAAATTATATCAAAAACTTTTAGTCTATGTCAATCAAGGTTGATAAAATAGTGAAAATATTATAATAATCGGTGGAATAGCAAGTGAAAAGAGATAAGAGACTATATCTAAGATATTAGAACTATTTAGATAAAAAAAACCTAAAATTAAAACAAAATAAGCTCCTAACCTATATATTGATAAAGCAGATTTGCTATCTCGTAAAACCTCTAAAATAGAACGACGACTATCTTTTAATCTCTTTTTCTCTTCTTTAATAATATCTTTATCTTCGACATATAGATTATAAGGGTCTTCTATCTTATCTATGGTATCTCTATTATCTTCAGGTACTACTATCTCACTATCTAATCTACTATTTATCATCTTTTTATATGAGAACATAGAAGCAAATATGACAAGAGATGAACTTATAAACCCAATTTGAGAGTTTATAAACCAACTATAGTTTCTACTTAAAAGTGTAAATATAACTATACCAATATCTACAATTAGTAGTATATTAATAGCTCTTCTAATCATCTTCATCGCTATTATCATATCTTTTATATCTATATTTAGGATCATTAGCAAGTTCATCTAATGATTTTTTCTGTTTCTCATAGGCTTTATATATATTTAAGATAGCACCTGCCACTCCCCAAAATACTCCAAGCCATAATAACCACCCATATCCAAATAGATTTTTCATAAATATACCAAGTCCAATACCAATTAATACTGCTACTACTATTGATATACCTAAACTAAGACCATCAACTGCTGATATAAACTTTTTATATTTTGGCTTTCCACTCATAATAACTCCCTTTTAAATTTTTTCCCAAACTGTACCATTATGAGTATCCATTATAGAGACTCCTAAAGATAAAATTTCTTTTCTAATACTATCTGCTAAGATATAATCTCTACTCTTTTTAGCTATATCTCTTTTAGAGATTAAATCTTCTATTTTAAATTTTAAATCTCTATCTATACCTATCTGAAAATAGCTAAATGGCTCTTCTCTTCCAATACCTAAAAGTTCACTAATAAATTTAATATTAGCAACTATCTCTCTTTTTAAAGATTTATCTTTTGGATTTATATCTAATCTATCATTAGAGTTACTTATCATCTCATCAATATATGCTAATGCCCTAGAGATATTAAGGTCATCAGATAAGCTATTTAATAGATTTTTCTTAAATTTACTATTTGGTTGAGATGCTTTAGTTGTTACAACTCTTTTTTTAAGTCTATAGAGTCTATCTAATCTCTTTTTGGATATTAATAAATCCTCTTCATTAAAGTTAAAATCATTTCTATAGTGAACAGAGATAAGATAGTTTCTTAAAATCTCTCCATTATACTCTCTTAGTGCATCTTTTATAAAAAAGCTATTACCTAGAGATTTACTCATCTTCTCCCCATTAATATTAACAAATCCATTATGTAACCAATATTTAGCTAACTCATGTCCAGAGGCACATCTACTCTGTGATGCCTCATTTTCATGGTGAGGAAAGAGCAAATCAGCTCCTCCTCCATGAATATCAATACTATACTCTCTATTACCCTTAAAGTGTTTCTCTATCATTGCAGAACACTCAATATGCCACCCAGGGCGACCTCTACTAAATTTACTACTAAAACAGATATCCTCATCTCCACTACAACTCTTCCATAATGCAAAATCTTTTATATTTCTCTTTTCATTATCTATCTCTATTCTACTTATATTTTTGCTATCATCAACAACTTGATGAGAAATTTTTCCATATTTACTATCTTTTGATGTATCAAAATAGACATCACCACTACTAGTAATATATGCTATATCTTTTTCTATAAGTTTGGAGATTAATGACTCTATTGCATCTAATGACTCTGTAGCTTTTGGTTCAATATCAGCTCTCTTTACCCCTAAAGCCTCCATATCAGATAAATATCTATCTATATAATAGCTAGTAATCTCCTTAAGACTCTTGCCTGTCTCTCTAACTTTTTTCACAATTTTATCATCAATATCTGTAAAATTTTTACAGAGAGTCACTTCATATCCAAGAGCTTTTAGAGTTCTACTTAAAATATCAAAACTTAATGCACTTCTCGCATGTCCTAAATGTGCATCATCATATACAGTTGCTCCACAAACATATATAGATACCTTTTTAGGAAAAATTGGTTCAAATAGAACCTTTTTTCTCTCTACACTATCATATAAATACATATAGTAAATAACCTTTTTAATAAAATTATATCATAAGTGAACAAGAGATTTAATTTTATTTAAGATTTAGTACTATTCGTTTCTAAAGTTGTTTTCTCTTTCTCTTTTAATTTACTCTCTAACTCACTTTTAGCTTTCTGCTCATCTGCTAGTTTACTCTCTAACTCATTTTTAGCTTTCTGCTCATCTGCTAATTTACTCTCCAATTCGCTTTTAGCCTTCTGCTCTTCTGCCAATTTACTCTCCAATTCATTTTTAGCTTTCTGCTCATCTGCTAATTTAGCTTTAATATCTGCTTCTATCTTCTTTTCTGCCTTTAATTTATCTTCAAGTGCTAATTTTAAACTATGCTCTAATATTAAATCACTATTAGCTTTAGTAGCCTTTTGTAATGCTAACTCTTTTTGATGATTTGCCTCTTTAATCTCTGTTGGTACTATTTTAAATATATAATAACCAATTGGAACTACAAAAATAAGTATTAATATACAATCAAATATCTTATCAGATAGGCTCTTTCCTACTTTTTTTTCTATCTGTTTATTAGGAGTATCTTTACTCTCTGTAGTATTTACTTTTTTATTCTCTACTGTGTTATCTTTTTTAGTAGAGTTGTTTCTATTTCTATTTTTTTTAGCCATTATTTAAATCTTTTCCTTTTCTAATTTTTTTGCAATTATATTATCTTTAGATATAATCTAATTTAATAAAAATATTTTTTATAATATTTTAAAGATTTTTCTAAAAAATGATACAAATAGATATTAACCCATAATAATCCCACTGATAAGATAGCCTATTGAGGCAATTAGAGCTGATATTAAAGCGTAAGGCATCTGCGTTCTAACATGAGATATATGTTCACAGCCACTTGCCATTGAAGATATAATTGTTGTATCGGAGATTGGAGATACATGGTCACCAAATATCCCACCAGATATAACAGCCCCTATCATTAGAGGAGTATATATATTAAATGAGGCTCCTAATGCTAAAGCTATTGGCATCATAATAGAGAATGTTCCCCAACTTGTCCCTGTTGAGAATGATGTAATTGATGCTACTAAAAATATTATTAGTGGTAATAGAGTTGGAGATATACTCCCATGCATGATATGGGCTAGATAGTTAGCAGTTCCTAACTCTTTTATTACAGAGCCTATTAGAAATGCTAAAAGAAGAATAAGAGTTATCGGTATCATATCTGATATACCTGCATAGAGTGATTTAAAATACTCTTTATGGGTTAGATGTTTACCAAAAACATAATAGAAGTAAATAAATAGAAGAGTTGTAATAACACTATAAAATACAGAGGTTGAACCAGAACCTTTTAGTATATCTCCATCTCCTGTATAGTATAGAGATATAGGAACCATCGCAATTAAAACTATAAGAGGGGCTATCATAAGTAGAGGTGATTTTTTACTATCTTTGGTATTATTTTTATTTAACTCAAACTTATGTGGTTTTGCATACCTCATCGCACCAATATCTATATTAAATATAATTACTAATAGGACAAATATGACAGTAATAATAGAGTAGAAGTTAAAAAAGATAGATTTAATAAGTAGAGTTATACCATCTCCAGATATAACATGGCTATCAATAGCAGTTACAATTAACCCTAATAGCAATGCCCCCCAAGCATTAAATGGTATTAGAGAGCAGATTGGAGCAGAGGTTGAGTCACAGACAAAGGCTAACTTTTCTCTACTCACTCCATTCTTATCACATAGAGGTCTTGCCACAGTTCCAGCTACTAGAGATGTTATTGATGACTCAATAAATATAAGAACTCCTAAGATATAGGCTAAAAGCAAAGCACCTTTTGGTGAATCTATATTTTTCTCTTTTTTACTAATATACTCTATAAATCCACTCACTCCTCCACTATCACTAATAAGTCTAATAATAGCCCCAACAAGTAGAGCAAATAGCACTGTTTTTGTTATCCAACCCTCACTAAAAAGTCCCACAAATCCATCAAGCATAGATATGGTGGCAGTTAATGGATTAAAGTGATTTATAACCAATTTACCTAAAAATATACCAGATATTAAAGATACTACTACATCTTTTGTTATAATTGCCATTATAATGATAAAGAGTGGGATAATAACAGATATAACTCCTAAATTTTCCATAATTTATCCTAAAATTTATTTTAAAGGATTATAGCATGATAAATAGATCATCTATATTAACATTTACTCTAATAATATTAACAGCTTGTAAATCTATTACTATAGATAGTAAAAATCAAATCGAGATACCCAAAACTACTAAACAGATACTATTTGTAAGAACCAAAGATTGGAGTAGTAAGATTGGAACTCTTCAGAGATATGAAAAAGATAATGGTAAATGGCATAAGGTAGGTGATACTATATCTATTATTTTAGGTAGAAACGGTTTAGCTTGGGGGCGAGGATTACATAAGATACCAAAAGATGCAACTAATATAAAGAGAGAGGGAGATGGGAAAGCACCTGCTGGACTCTTTAGTCTAAAGAATGGATTTGGATATGCACCATTAAAGATAGATTTCCCATATAGTGTATATAAGAGAAGTGACCACTGCGTTGATGATAGTAACTCTAAATGGTATAATAGGATTATAGATTCTACTAAAGTAGATAGAGATTATAAGAGCTTTGAGCATATGAAGTTAAACAATAATCAATATGAGTATGGTCTTGTAGTAAATCATAATCCTAATGGTATTAAGATGGGTGGCTCATGTATATTTATGCACATTAGAAGTGGAGATGGGGCAGGAACAGCAGGTTGTACTGCTATGAGTAGAGATAACATTATAAAAATTCTAAAATGGATTAAAAAAGAGGATAATCCACTACTATTGCAACTTCCACAATCTGAAATTAAGAGAGTAAAATTGTCAATTACCCCACCCTAAAGGGTGAGGCTTGAAGATTTTTAAGCGACTAAGTCGTTTAATTTTAATCTTGGCGGATGATTGACGCACCCATATCTCTTGGCTACTACTTTTGGTAGGGGCTGAGAGTTACTTTT
>WGAM01000032.1 GCA_015494795.1 Campylobacterota bacterium | reverse complement strand
TTCTTTGCATAGTTCAAATAAGCATTATTATTAAAATAATATTGTCTAACACTATAAAGACCTACATTATAAAGTCTCGCAGAGTAATAAGATAACTGTTTAACAATTTCAAGTTTGGTGGAACTGAGTTTTAATCGGTTCTTTTGAGTTAGTATCATAGTCTTCATATAGCAATTATATACAAAATATGATATGATGTCAAGTGAGAATTTTCAGCAGAGCTGATTATTTCTCCTCACCGCCATCAATGGCGATGTCTCCAAAATAAGGAAAAATTGATGAATTTGAAAGGATTTGGGATGAATTTAATAGATAAGGTAAAAAAAAGAGAGAGATTAACACAGAAGGAGGGGGAAGCACTATATCAACTTGACCTATTAACTTTAGGGGAGTTAGCTAATGAGATTAGGGAAGAGAGATTTGGTAAAAAGAGCTATTTTAATATAAATCGTCATATAAATCCAACCAATATATGTGCCGATATATGTAAATTTTGTGCATATAGTGCAAGTAGAAAAAATCCAAATCAATATACTATGAGTCATCAAGAGATTTTAGACATAGCCATATCAGCATACAGTAGAGGAGCAAAAGAGGTTCATATTGTATCGGCTCATAACCCTAATGGTGGAGTTGAGTGGTATATGGGTGCATTTAGAAAAATTAGAGAGGCTTTACCAAAAATTCATATAAAGGCTATGACAGGAGCTGAGGTTGATTTTCTATCTCGACAATATGGATTGAGTTATGATGAAGTTTTAGATTTAATGATAGAAAATGGTGTTGACTCAATGCCCGGAGGTGGTGCAGAGATTTTTAATGAAAAGGTGAGAGATTATCTCTGTAAAGGAAAAGTATCATCAGATAACTGGTTAAAGATACATAAGAAGTGGCATGAGAGAGGGAGAGAGAGTAATGCAACAATGCTATTTGGACATATAGAGAGTCGTGCAGATAGGATTGACCATATATTAAGGCTTAGAGATTTACAAGATATAACAGGTGGATTTAATGCTTTTATCCCTTTAGTATATCAGAGAGAGAATAATTTTCTAAAAGTAACAGATTTCCCATCAGCTCAAGAGATACTAAAAACCTATGCAATAAGTAGAATACTATTAGATAATATTCCTCATATTAAGGCATATTGGGCAACAACAACTATAAATTTAGCACTAATTGCTCAAGAGTTTGGAGCAGATGACCTTGATGGAACAATAGAGAAAGAGTCTATTCAATCATCAGCTGGAGCTAATAGTGCAAATGGTATGAGTTTAGATGATTTTATCTCTCTTATTAAAAACTCTGGATTTATACCTGTAGAGAGAGATAGCCTATATAAGGAGCTAAAGGTTTATGAGTAAATTATATAAGAGTGGAATAGAGGAGTTATTATCTATTATTCCAAATCACCCAGCAACAAGAATTATGGAGATAACAGATAGTTTAGAGGATTTATCTATTGAGTTAAAAGAGTTTGCTAAAAAGTATGATTTTGAGTATCTTCTAAATATATTAGATATTAACTATTTTAATAAGATAAAAGATAACTTTATAGATAAGAACACTATAGTCCATAATATTAAATTAGAGCAGAGAAGATATGTAAATATGGCAAAACAGTATAACTTTATATTTATTACAGCCTCTATCCCTATTGATATAAGAGATAATTTTTTAAAAAAGATACATGCTCATATACTAAATGGTGGAAATATTATTCTATTTTTACCTAAAGATAATTTTAAAATAAGAGAGTTATGGAGAGAATCTTTAGAGGATAATCTATTTGTAGCTATTAGTACTATTGATATATTTAGAGATTATGAGCTAATGATAGCTAAAAAGATGCATGGTTGGGGAGGTTTATAAAAATATATGAATAGCATAGAGTATAAAAATAGTATAGAGATTTTAAATAAATGGGCTTATAGCTACTATGTAGAGGATAATCCTATAGCTACAGATGAAGAGTATGATAGATTATACCATAGAGTATTAGAGTATGAGAGAGAAAATCCAGATAATATATTAGATAACTCTCCAACAAAAAGGGTTGGAGGAATTATTAAAGATGGATTTAAAAAAGCTAAACATATCTTAAGAATGTGGAGTATGCAAGATATATTTATTAAAGATGAGGTTAAAGAGTGGATAGATAGAGTTCAAAGAGATATTGGAGAGGTTTCCTTTTTCTGTGAGCCAAAATTTGATGGGGCAAGTCTAAACCTCATCTATCAAGATGGAAAACTAAAAAAAGCTATTACAAGAGGTAATGGGGAGATTGGAGAAGATGTAACAGAGAATGTAAAAACTATTTACTCTATTCCATTAACCATTAACCATAAAGAGCTAATTGAAATTAGAGGTGAAGTTGTTATATCTAAAGATGATTTTGAAAAGATTAATATAGAGAGATTAAAAGAGGGAAAAGAACCATTTGCTAATCCTAGAAATACAGCTTCAGGAAGTCTAAGACAGTTAGATAGTTCAGTTACAGCAAAACGACATCTACTCTTTTATCCTTGGGGAGTTGGAGAGAATAGTTTAGATTATGAGTTTCTATCTAATAAGATGGAGTTTATCTACTCTTTAGGATTTTTAAAACCACCCTACAGTAGAAAATGTAGTAATTTAGATGATATTGAAGAGTTTTATAGATTTTTAATATTAAAAAGAGATGAGATAGAGATTCAGATGGACGGTATGGTAATAAAAGTAGATAATATTACTAAAGCAGACCAATTAGGTTATACTATAAAATATCCTAAATCTATGGTAGCCTATAAGTTTCCTGCTATAGAGAAGGTTACAAAAGTAGAAGATATAACTCTTCAAGTTGGAAGAACAGGAGTTATTACACCAGTAGCTAATCTTACTCCTATAGATATTGATGGAGCAGTAGTCAAGAGAGCTACACTTCATAACTTTGATGAGATAGAGAAAAAGGGATTAATGGTTGGGGATAGTATTATCTTAATTCGCTCTGGTGATGTTATCCCAAAAATTACTAAAGTCTTAAAAGATAGAAGAGATGGAACTCAAAAAGAGATAAAGAGACCTAAAAACTGCCCAATCTGTAATAGTGAACTTTTAGATGAGGGCAAAACTATTAAGTGTCAAAATTTAGAGTGTTTAGCAAGGGTAGAGAACTCTATTATACACTTTGCTAAAAAAGGCTCTATGGGAATTGAGGGGCTTGGTTCAAATATTGTTAAACTTCTAATAAAAGAGAAAAAGATTAAAAATATTTTAGATTTATATAAATTAAAAAAAGAAGATTTGCAAGATTTAGATGGATTTGGAGAAAAAAGAGCAGAGAAGATAATTAAAGTTATAGAAGATAGCAGAGATAAAGAGCTAAAAAATCTAATTAATGGTTTAGGGATAGAGCATATCGGAGAGGTTGCAAGTAGAAAAATAGCTTTAGAGTTTGGATTGGATTTAGTAGATGTATCTTATGATGAGCTGATAGCAATAGATGGTATAGGTGAAGAGATGGCTAACTCATTTTTAGAGTTTATGAGAGTTAATAGAGATTTAGTATTAAAACTTTTTGATATAATTCAACCAACCATAGAGAAGAGAGAGAGGATAGAAGAGAATATTTTTAAAGATAAAAGAGTTGTATTAACAGGTACTATGTCACTATCTCGAAATATAGTTAAGAGCATATTAGAGAGACTTGGAGCAAAAGTTAGTAGTTCTGTTAGTAAGAGTACAGACTATCTAATATATGGTAAAAATACAGGTAGTAAATATAAAAAGGCTTTAGAGTTAGGAGTTAAACTTATAAGTGAAGATGAACTAATAAAGAAAGGTATTTTATGAAATTAGCAATTATAGGAGCAGGAAAGTGGGGACAAGCACTCTATCACGCCTATAGTCAAAAAAATGATGTAGTTATCACTTCGAGACATAAAAAAGATATAGATAATTTCGTATCTTTAGATAGAGCATTAGAGTATAGATATATTATAGTGGCACTTCCTGCACAGATAGTTAGAGAGTGGTTAAGTGAAAAATTTATTGATAGAGGACAGAGTATATTAGTAGCATCTAAAGGGATAGAGACATCTACAGGAGCATTTTTAAATGAGATTTATAGTAGTTTTATATCAACAGATAGATTAGCCTATATATCAGGACCATCTTTTGCTAAAGAGGTAAAAGAGTCTCTTCCAACAGCACTAAAGATTAGCTCTTTAAATTTGGAGTTAGCAAAAATATATGCTAATGCTCTACCTGATTATATAAGAGGATATATAGATAGTGATGTTATTGGTACAGAGATTGGTGGAGCATACAAAAATGTTATTGCTATAGCTAGTGGTGTTTGTGATGGGTTAAAGCTTGGAAATAATGCTAGAGCATCACTTATTGCTAGAGGATTAGTTGAGATGAGTAGATTTGGTAAAAACTTTGGTGCAAAAGTAGATACTTTTTTATCTCTTGGTGGTGCTGGTGACCTATTTTTAACGGCAACTTCTACACTATCAAGAAACTATAGAGTTGGATTAGGTTTAGCTAAAAGAAAATCTATTGATGATATTTTAGAAGAGATTGGAGAGGTGGCAGAGGGTATCCCTACAACTAAAGCACTATTTAAGATTGCTAAAGAGAAAGATATATATCTACCTATAGCTAATGAGGTATATAATATGTTAAATGGGAAAGAGCCAAAAGAGTCTGTATCTGATTTATTGACTAGATAGCTTTAATGGCTAAAATAGTTACATCATCATTCTGTTCATATATAAACTCATGAAATGCCTCCAATATAAACTCTATCTGTTTTTTTGCACGAAATGGTTGTATGCACTCATATAGTCCTACTATTTTATTACCATACATCTCTCCATGAATATTTTCACACTCTATAATACCATCAGTATATAGGAAAAGAGCATTACCACTAATAAATGGTGACCATACAACACCATAGGGTGTATCTGGCATTACACCTATAGGTAAACCCTTTGTCTCTTCTGTATGGATTAATTGAGGCTCTCCTAATGGGTCATAGTGACCAGCATTAACAGACTCTATTGTAGATGTTTTGTGGTGAAATCTTAAAAATAGAGCTGTAATAAACATATTTCCATCTCGATTATCATTAGAAAATACTGTATTAACTCTCTCAACTTCAGCACCAAAATCATCACTCCCTTTCATTAGCTCAATTCTTGCAAGAGAGCGAAACTGCATAGATATTAGAGCAGAAGCAAACCCATGTCCAGATACATCTGCAATAATAAATACTGTATATTCCTTTGAGTCTGTTTGAAAAACATCTAAATAGTCTCCTCCAACCTCTGAAGCAGATACACAACTACCATAAATATCTAGTTGATTACTCTCTGGATAACTTTTGGGGATTAATCTCTGCTGTATCTCTCTTGCTAAAAGTAGTTCTTGTTCTATCTGTACAAATTTTTTTAGCTCTTTCTCTTTATTAGTAACTTCCTCTTCTAATCTCTCATTAAAGTATTTTAATAAATCATTAAATTTTTTTAATCTTAATAGATTGGTAACTTTAAATTTTAACTCAACAACATCAAGGGGTTTAGATAAAAAATCTTCAGCACCTATCTCTAAAGCTTTATATCTCTCTTCTGTTTCAGATGTTATGACAATAACAGGTATATATTTTATAGGTTTATCTCTTTTTAATATAGATAAAAAATCTAATCCTCCAAGTTCTGGCATAGATAAATCAACTATTATTAAATCAATTGATTTCTTTTTAAGATATTCTAAAGCTTGATAACTATCAAAAGCAGATATAATATTTATATTATTTAACTCTTTTAATGATAAATCTAAAAGAGCTAGATTAATAGGTTCATTATTAACAATTAATATATTATTAATCTTCTTCATCTCTACCTTTTTATTTATATTTTAACATAATTTTAAGATTATTAAAAATATTAAATTGCTTTTATTGCTAAAATAGTTACATCATCACTCTGTTCATATATAAACTCATGAAATGCCTCTAATATAACCTCTATTTGGTCTTTTGCACTAAATGGTTGTAAACAGTCATATAGTCCCACTATTCTATTACCATACATCTCTCCATGAATATTTTCACACTCTATAATTCCATCAGTATATAGGAAAAGAGCATCACCACTATTAAATGGTGACCATACAACACCATAGGTTATATCTGGCATTATACCAATAGGTAAACCTTTTGTCTCTTCTGTATGGATTAATTGAGGCTCTCCTAGTGGGTCATAGTGACCTGCATTAACAGACTCTATTGTAGATGTTTTATGGTGAAATCTTAAAAACAGAGCTGTAATAAACATATTTCCATCTTGATTATCATTAGAAAATACAGTGTTAATCCTCTCAACTTCAGCACCAAAATCATCACTCCCTTTCATAAGTTCAATTCTAGCAAGAGAGCGAAACTGCATAGATATTAGAGCAGAAGCAAATCCATGTCCCGATACATCAGCAATAATAAATACTGTATATTCTTTTGAGTCTGTCTGAAAAACATCTAAATAGTCTCCTCCAACCTCTGAAGCAGATACACAACTACCATAAATATCTAGTTGATTACTCTCTGGATAACTTTTAGGAATTAATCTCTGCTGTATCTCTCTTGCTAATAGTAACTCCTGCTCAATATGAGCAAACTCCTTTAACTGTTCCTCTTTTTTACTAATCTCTTCTTCTAATCTCTCATTAAAATATTTCTGTAAATCATTAAATTTTTTCAGTTTTAATAGATTAGTAACTTTAAATCTTAGCTCAATAACATCAATAGGTTTAGATAAAAAGTCTTCAGCTCCCATCTCTAAAGCTTTATATCTCTCCTCTGTTTTAGAAGTTACTACAATAACAGGTATATATTTTAGAGGTTTATCTTTTTTTAATATAGATAAAACCTCTAATCCTCCAAGTTCTGGCATAGATAAATCAAGTATTATTAAATCAATTGATGTCTCTTTAACATACTCTAAGGCTTTATTACCATCTAAAGCAGATATAATATTTATATCTTCTAACTCATCTAAAGATAGCTCTAAAATAGTAAGATTAACAGGTTCATCATCAACGATTAATATATTATTAAGTTTATTCATCTCTACCTTTTTTTTTATATTTTAACATATTTTTTTAATTATTAAAAACACAATTACATATATAATGTTTAATATTAAATTAATAAAATAAATTATTTATAAAATAAAGGTTAAATTTAATATTTTCTATATATCATATTATATTAAAAAAATAAAAGGAAATATATGCATACTTCAATAGCTAATATAGGTAGTACAAAAAAGATTAGAATAGATGTTGAGAAATTTGATGTTGGTAATATGAAAGATATTAAACAAGCAATAGAGAGAGAGATTAACAATAGAGCTAATAATATAGTTTTAGATTTTTCACATGTTAAATTTATTGATAGTTCAGGACTTAGTGTAATTATTGCAACTTTTAAAAAGTTAAAAAGTATGAGAGGAACTCTTAGATTGTGTGGATTACAATCTCAACCTCTTAGTCTTTTAAAGATTACACAACTGCATAAGATATTATCTATTATTGATAACTGTAGTAAGATAAGATAATAAAATCTAAGGAGTATTTCTATGAAAAAAGAGATAATGGTTATCCATAGTAATATTGATGAGATAGACAGAGTCTATAGATGGTTAGATAAGTCATTAAAAGGTTTAGTGGATGAGGAGATGTCTCAAAAGATAATATTAGTATGTCAAGAGATAACCACTAATGCTATTATTCATGGAAATAGACTTCTTGATAAAAAACTTGTAATAGTCACATTTACTGTAAATATTACATCAAATGAGATTAGAGTTAAAATCAAAGATGAGGGAGATGGTATTAAAAATTTACCATCAAAAGAGGAAGCAATGAATTTAGACTATTTAGCTGAACATGGTAGAGGATTAAAACTTGCCGTCTTAATGAGTGATAAGATAGATGTAGAGGGAAACTCTATAGAGGCTACATTTAAAATATAATTTTATCTTTCTTATTATTAAAAAATAACATACTAAATTACATAATATTAACTGTAATTTAGATACACTATATCTTTAAAATTTTATAAGGATATATAATTGTTTAAAATATCACAAAGAAGATATTTAGGTAATAAAAATAGTCTATTGTCATTTATAGAAAATATAATTAAAAGTGAAATTGGAGATTTTAACTCATTGTGTGATATTTTTGCAGGAACAGGGGTAGTGGGTAACTATTTTAATAAAAAAGATAATAAAATAATTTTAAATGATTTACTTTATCACAATTTTGTATCACTAAATGCCTTTTTAAATTCAGAGAATTTTAATAAAGGGAAAATATTAGAAATAATAGACTATTTTAATAATTTATCAATAAAAGAAGATAACTATTTTTCTATTAATTTTGGAAATAGATATTTTTCACTTGATAATGCTAGAAAAATCGGTTTTATTAGGCAAGAGATAAGAAACCTTTTTTTAGAAGATAAAATAAACAGAAAAGAGAAAAATATACTTTTAACCTCTCTTAACTATTCTATTGATAAAATAGCAAATACTGTAGGGCATTATGATGCCTATATAAAAAAAGAGATACCAAAGCAAAAGTTTAAAATGAAATTTTTAGATATTGATATAGAAAAAAATCTAAATAATGAGATATATAATAGAGATGCCAATATCTTAATAAGAGATATAGAGTGTGATATTTTATA
>WGAM01000031.1 GCA_015494795.1 Campylobacterota bacterium | reverse complement strand
ATATAGTTCTCTTAACCATGGGTGTTTTTTATTTTTAATTTTTACCTCTATATGTCTAAAATCAACAGGAGATAAGATAACTTTTATATTTTTAATTCCAACTTTTTCGGCTAAAAAATATAACTCTTCTATCTTTCTATCTCCAATTGGAATACAACCTATAGTTCTATTACTTCCATGTATCATAATATCTCCTCCAAGATTAATTCTATTATCTCTTTTTGCCATCTTCTTATCAAAAGAGTTTGGATAGCTTACTTTTAATGATAGGTGAAATTTGCTATTTGGATTTAGATAAGATATACGATAAATCCCCTCTGGAATTTGTCTATCTCCCTCTTTTAGTTTTGGTCCTAGTCTGCCTGAAAATGCTGTAAACTTATAATTGGTTATATGTCTCCATTTGCCTCTCTCTACTCTTCCCCAAACCTCTAAAATCTTCTCATACTTTAAACCAATAAGAGTTAACTCCGTAGGATAGAGTATAAAATCACTTTTAGCTAAAGCTATCTTTATCTTTTTTTCACTTGATAGATTTTCTTCTCTATCTCTTATAATGGTAATATTTCGCTCAATTACTTTTGTTATTTTATGAAGAGGAGATACCTTTTTAATAGATATATCTTTTTGAATAGATATATCTCTCTTTTTATAAAAGTAAAATAGTACAAGAGATATAATAGATATAGCAGATATAAAGCCAAATATAAAACTTTTCATTAAAAATCTTTTAATATTTTTGCTATTTTAGAAGCTCCATCTTGTTCAATCATATTTTGAAGCTTTTTGCTAATTGAATGAATATCCTCTTTTTCTATAATTTTCAAAATTTTACTAGAGTTTATATTATCCTCTCTCATAATCCAAGCTACTCCCTTATCTGCTAAAAACTTAGAATTATAGTATTGATGGTCACTAGCTGCATAGGGGTATGGGATAAAAACAGTAGGACAACCAATAGCACTAAGCTCCCATAGGGTAGAAGCTCCTGCTCTTGCTACTGCAAAATCTGCCTCTTGCATATATGAGCTTAATTTATCTGTAAATCCAAATACATTAGCTTTTACATTTATATCTCTATATAACTGTCTAACTTCAACTAGATTTTTCTCTCCTGCTTGATGTATAATTTTAATATTCATATCATCTAATCTTTTAGCAAGTTTTAAAGCTAACTCATTAATGGCAACTGCTCCTTGTGAGCCTCCTAAAAATATAATGGTTTTTACCTTATCTCTGACTCTAGCCTTTTGAAAAAACTCTTTTTTTATTGGATATGCTTTAATTGGACTATCTTTATCATAAGATGATATAAAGTATGTAGAGTATGGTTTTAATAATCTGTTTAGAGAGCCAATATGAGCATTCTGTTCATGAATAACTAAAGGAATTTTTAAAAGTTTTGAAGCAAAAGCAGTTGGAGCTGCTGAAAATCCACCTACACAAAAGACAACTTTAACATTATGCTCTTTTAAAATTTTTCTAGCTTTAAGAGTAGCTCTTAAAAGCATAAATAGAGATTTAAATTTACCTAAAATACCTTGATTAACAACACCTTGTGTATCTAAAAAGTATGAAGAGTTAAAATCTTTATCATCTTTAAACCAAGCTCTATCTTGACCCTTAGTTGAACCAATATATATAATATCTTCTTCCTTTAGCTCCTCTTTTACAGCTTTTATAATAGCTAAGTGACCTCCAGTGCCACCCCCTGTCATTGCTATAGACATATATCTTCCTTTATAATAAATATTAATAAAATAGAATATCTAAAAATTACTTAAATAATTTTTTTTTACTCTATCTTCTTGGTTTAATCTCTTTAGAAATCATTAAAATTAGACCTATTGTTATAGATGAAGCTACAATTTGTGAGCCACCATAACTTAAAAATGGTACAGCAATCCCCTTAATTGGAGTAATTCCAGATATTCCAAAACTATTAATTAGAAACGAGAATATTAAAAGTAGTCCTGCTCCTACACAAAATAGATAATATATAGGGTTATCTACTCTTGCTGCTATCTTAAATATGCGAAATATAATAAACAGCATAATTAATACTATAAAAAGAATAGATACAAATCCTAACTCCTCTATTATTCCAGATAGAATAAAATCTGTATGAACTTCAGATAAGAAACCTAACTTATACTGTCCATTTCCAAGTCCTTGACCAAAAAAGCCACCATGATTAATTGCATCTAGTGAGTTACTAATCTGATATGTCTCTAATCTATTTGCAGAGTTATCAAAAGATAGAAACCACTCTTTTATTCTTTTTATTCTATGTGGTTGAGTAATGATTAATAGACTCAAACCAATTAAACCTATTGCAAATAGTATAGAGAAAAATCTAAAACTACTACCAACTAATAGAAATAGCACTAATAGAGTTGCAGAAATTACTAAAGTCTGTCCTAAATCTTTTTGGAATACTGCTATTAATAGAGTTGATAGAATTAATATTACTAGATATGGTATAAAAATCCTAATCTCATCTTTAAGCTCCATAGTTCCTCTTGGAAGTCGTGTTCTAACTAGACTCATAGATATAAACATAATAAAGCCTATCTTATAAAATTCAACTGGAGTAATAGATATAACTCCAAAATCTATCCACCTTTTAGCCCCTCCTATACTTCTTACAAATCTCTCTGATAATAGAGGCATCATTAAAAGTATTGTTAAAAAGATTAAAAATATAAATACTCCAATAGGTTTAAACCATCTATTAGCATCTAATTTAGATAAAACAACTATAAAAAATATACCTACTACTACAGCAATAAGTTGTCTTATAAAAAAATGTGTATCTGTATAGTGGTGTTGAATAATAGTATATGAGGAGAGAGAGTAGCTCATTATAAGACCAATTAAAAGCATTATAACGGTAGCTCCAAATAGTGGTTTATCAATCATATTTTATCTCTTTTTGTATTATTTTGTGGTATTTTATCCAAAGTTTTTAAAAAAAATAGTAAAATAGTATATTCACAGATATATATATAAATCATAAATTATAATATTTAATTAATTAGGAAAAGAATGGAAGATAGTTATAGTGATAATAGAATAATAGAGTATAGGAGTAGTATTCTTTTAGGAATATTTATAGTTATTACTCTATTATTAATTGCATTTTTAATTACAATTGTATCTACTATAAATAGTAATAGACATACTAATAATAAATTTTCAACCATCAGAGATAGAGCAATTAGAGGTTCTATTATATCTGCTGATGGTTACTCTTTAAGTTATAGTCAAAAATTATATAGAGCAGAAGTAAATACCCTTAGTATAGAGCCTAAAAAGAGAAATCTCTTTATAAATCTATTTAGTATCTATAGTGGAATAGATAAATATAAGATAGAGCAGAAGTTTCATAATAAAAATGGTAAATTAATAAAGGGAAGAGTTATTTTAAGTAGAGATATTGATATTAGATTAGCAAGTGATTTGAAATCACTAAGTAGAAAATTGAATAGTATGAGAGTATTTAGACCATTAGATAGAAGTAAACCCCATCTTGTATTAGGATTAGATATTATAGCAGATAATGAAAAAAGATTTTTTCCATATAAGAGAGTTCTAACTCCAGCAGTAGGTTATGTTCAAAATAGAGAAGTAAAAGGGTATAAGTCACCTATAGCAATTAAAGGTTTAGAAAAAAGGTATGACTCATACTTAGCACCAACTAGAGATGGTTTAATTAAAGGGAAAAGAGATATTTTAGGAACTGTAATTAGAACAAAAGAGAGTATTAATATATCAAGAGTTGATGGAATGGATTTGCATATTAATATAGCATTAGATTTTCAAAAGAGTATTGAAGATATGCTTGATAATATGAAAAAAAAGATTAAAGCAGATGAGGTTTTAGTAGCAGTCATGAACTCAAAAACAGGGCAAATTATATCTTTAGCCACTTCAGAGAGATTTAATCCCGAACATATATATCAAAAAGATGTAAAGATATTAAATCCAAATTTTTCAGAGTATCTATATGAACCCGGCTCTGTTATAAAGCCATTAACTCTATCTATTGCATTGGAGCATAATAGAGTTGATTTGAATAGAGAGATTAAATTAGGTGGAAAATATAGAGTTAATAGTAAATATACTATTACAGATGATAGTTACTTTAAATCTTTAACACCAAGAGGTATTATTATACACTCATCAAATATTGGTATATCTAAGATAGCGTGGCAGTTATCTGGAAAAGAGCTTTATGATGGTTTTAGAGCATTTGGATTAGCTCAAAAGAGTGGTATAGATTTATCTAAAGAGCTTAAAGGGAAGATTAAAGCTCCATATCTATTAGACTATCCAACATATAGTGCAAATAGTGCTTATGGGTATGGAATGTATGTAAATTTTATGCAGTTAGTTAAGGCTTATAGTGCATTTAATAATAGTGGAGTAGCAGTTACACCTAAGATTGCAGAGTATCTATCTGATAGTAGAAATAGAGAATATGAGATAGAGAGAGATATATCATCTCTTAAGAGCTGTTCAGCAAAAACAGCAGAGTTAATACATAGTATATTAATAGATGTTGTTAAAAAAGGTACTGGTAGAGATGCACAATATGATGGTTTAGAGATAGGTGGAAAGACAGGAACAGCACATATAGCATATAAGGGGAAATATATAGATGAGTATCATAGTAGTTTTTTAGGATTTGTTAATGATAAATTTAACCATAAATATACAGTAGGTGTACTTGTTATTAAACCTCAAAAGTTCTATTTTGCATCACAAACAGCAGTGCCAATATTTCGTAAAGTTGTTGAGAGAATGGTTGATTTTAATTATTTAAAACCAGATAATTTTAATGATGATTATTAATATTTATTTAAGTTTTATTATGTTAGACTTAGTGTATGAATTACATAATAAATCTAAAACAGATAAAAATATCTCCAGATTTAGTTAAAAAACTAACTATTGTTTTTGCAATAAGCTTTGCTATTATGGTTATGCTTGATTTAAATCAAAACTCCATGGAGGTAATGGAGTCCAAGTCAAAATTACCAAAAGTTAAAATAGAAAAGGAGTATTATGATAATGGTGTAGTTAAAAAAATAACACATATAGTAAATGGTAAAATAGAAGGCTCTTTAGATGAATTTTATGAAAATGGAGCTATTGAGTGGCAGAGCAACTATAAAAATGGTCTAAAGAGTGGTATTCAGAGATGGTATAATAGTAATAATATCTTAGAGTGGGAGTGTGAGTATAAAAATGATAAAAAAGATGGATTAGAGACTATATACTATCCAGATGGAAAACTTAGAAGAGAGACACACTATAAAAAAGGTATGAAGCATGGGTGGGAGAGAGTCTATTACAGAAATGGTCAGATACAGATAGAAGTAGAGTATTATAATAATATGTTACATGGAAGATACAGAAAATATCATAAAAATGGAAAAATTATATTTAATCATCGATATGAAAACAATAAAAGAGTAAAATAAGATTTTAAATAATAAAAAGGAATAATATATGAATAAACGAGAAGAAAAAATCGAAGCTATGATTGCAGAAGCAAAAAAGTTAGGATTAGAGATTAGTGATGATTTAATCACAAAAGTAGTTATTGGATTAGGACCATCTATATATAAAAAGGCTAGTGAGTTGGTATCTTGTAGCCAACCTAAAGAGTTAGAGACAATTAAAAATAACTTCTTAAAGAAAAAATTGGGTTTAACAAATAGTGATGAGGAGTTAGATAGTGCTATAAAAGAGGTGTGTGAGCAACTTGGTACATCAAATAGAGCTAAAAAAAGAGTTCATTTCTATGCACTATTGGTTATGAAATTTAATAAAGAGGATATTTACGAAACAAAATAAGCTCTCTATTTTTCTATATCTTTTATAGAAGATATAGTGCAATCTCATCACTTAAAAAAAAGTTTATATTTTTATAAACTTTTCCATCTTTTATTAATTTGCCTTTTTCTACTAAAAAATCTGCTTTTTTTACTATATCCTTATTTAATATAGTCTCATCTATACCTATATTACTTCTTAATCCAAGAAAAATTTTTTCTGTTAATATATCCTCTTTAGTTAATATCTCCTCTCTTATATCTAATGGATTTTTAATATAGTTATCTATATTTATACTAGGGTAGTATCTTCTATCTTTTTTAAATCCAACAGCACCTGCTCCAACTCCAATATAATCTTTCAGTTGCCAATATCCTCTATTGTGATATGATTTATATTTCCCAAAATTTGAAATCTCATAATGCTCAAACCCTCTTCTTTTAATCTCATCAGCTATAAAAAAAGCTAAATCATTATCTTCCTGTTTTACCTCTGGAGTCAAGCTAAATTTTGTTCCATCTTCTATAGTCAGCTCATAGGCAGATATATGGTCAATAGGAAGGTTAAATGCTATATCTATATCTCTTTTTAAAATCTCTTTTGTATCATTCATATAGTTATAGATTAAATCTAAAGAGATATGACTAAAACCTACCTTTTTAGCATTTTTTACTGCATTAATTGCTTGATTGGTAGAGTGAGAACGATTAAGAGCTCTGAGTTTTCTATTATTAAAACTTTGTACTCCAAAAGAGACTCTATTTACCCCTAACTCATATACTCCACTCAACCAAGATAGAGTAGCAGAGTTTGGATTAGCTTCAATAGTTATCTCTGCTCCACTCATTATAAAAGGTTCAAGAGTCTTAAATATATACTCATATAGTTTAGGAGTAATAGTAGATGGTGTTCCACCACCTATAAATATTGACTCAATATTACAAGTTTTAACTCTAAATCTTTTTAATTCAAACTCAAGCTGTTTAATTAGAGCTAAAATATAATTTTCTCTACTATAAAATTTATCTGTATAGCTATTAAAACTACAGTAGTAGCACTTAGAGTCACAATATGGTATATGAATATAGAGTAGCATGTTTCACCATTTTTTAATGATATTTTAGCTAAAATCTTGTCAGATTAATATAATATTATTATTAATAAATTTTAATTTTTTTAATGAAAGTAGAGTAGGAAAATGCAGACAAAAAAGCGTTATCGCCCAAATGTCGCAGCTGTTATACTCTCTTCAGACTATCCACGAAAGTGTGAATTTTTTTTAGGTAAAAGGTCAGATGTTAAGAATTCATGGCAATTTCCACAAGGAGGTATTGATAGTGGTGAGACTCCGAAGGAGGCACTACTTCGTGAATTAAAAGAGGAGATAGGATGTAATAGTGTTGAAGTTATTGCTGAATATCCCTACTGGATAAAATATGATTTTCCAAATGGTGTCAATGCAAGAAAGATGTATCCATTCGATGGTCAGAGACAGAAATATTTTTTAGTGCAGTTAAAAGATGATGCTAAAATAGACCTTGATAGTTATCATGAGCCTGAGTTTGAAGATTATAGATATGTAGAGTATAAACAGTTGCTAAAAAAGGCAACATATTTTAAGAGAAGAGTATATAGAAGAGTGATAGAACATTTTGTAAAAGAGGGACATATAAATAATGTTAATAGTGCATAAGTATGGTGGAACAAGCGTTGGAGATTTAGAACGCATAAAAAATGTGGCTTTGCGTGTAGCTAAAGCTAAACAAGATGGTAATGATATAGTTGTAGTTGTATCTGCAATGAGTGGTGAAACTAATAAATTAACAGATTTTGCTAAATATTTCTCAGATAATCCATCTAAAAGAGAATTAGATATGCTTTTAAGCTCAGGAGAGATAGTTACAGCCTCTCTTTTGGCTATCGCTTTGCAAGAGATGGGTATTGATGCAATTGCGATGAGTGGACAACAAGCAGGAATTAAGACTGATAATTTTCATACTTATGCAAGAATAGAGACTATTAACCCAACTAATATGTTAAGAGAGTTAGATAATAATAGAGTAGTTATTGTAGCAGGTTTTCAGGGAGTAAATGAAGATGGAGCAGTAACAACTCTAGGAAGAGGTGGCTCTGACCTCTCAGCTGTTGCTATTGCTGGAGCGTTAAAAGCTGATGCTTGTGAGATATATAGTGATGTTGATGGGATTTATACAACAGACCCTAGGATTGAGCCAAAAGCTAAAAAAATGGATTTTATCTCTTATGAGGAGATGTTAGAGTTATCATCTCTTGGTGCTAAGGTACTTCAAAACCGTTCTGTAGAGTTGGCAAAAAAATTAGGTGTTAAAATAGTAGCAAAGAGTTCATTTTCTAATGGAGATGGAACAGTTATAGGTGAGGAGATTAAAAATATGGAAGCAGTTTTAGTAAGTGGTATAGCATTAGATAAAAATCAAGCAAGAGTATCTTTAAGAGATGTATCTGATAGACCTGGAATTGCAGCAGAGATTTTTACAAAATTAGCAGATGAGCAGATAAATGTTGATATGATTATTCAAAATGCTAGTAGTGATGGATTAACAACATTAGGATTTACAGTACCAGAGAGTGAACTATCTAAGGCAAAAGAGATTATTGAAGGTTTTGACCATGATATTGGTGGTAAAAGTTTTGATAGTGATATATGTAAGGTCTCTATTGTTGGAGTCGGTATGAAATCTCACTCAGGAGTTGCTGCTACTGCTTTTTCTGCTTTAGCTAAAGAGAATATAAATATTGAGATGATTTCAACATCTGAGATTAAAGTATCTATGATTATACATGAAAAATATGCTGAACTTGCAGTAAGAACTCTTCACTCTGTCTATAAACTAGATGTATAGAGTTAAATGACTCCTATATTAGAGTGGACACTAGAGACTATTCGAGAGGAGGGTTCAAGCTTCTCTTGGATGGAGGAGTGTCGATATGAGTGGGTTCCCATTATTCAACGAGCCATAAAAAAAATATTAGATGGTTATACAGTTCTTATATTAACAGATGATTTAAGAAGTTGGTATGCTAAATATATTGCAGATAAGATTAATACTCTACAAAATGAGAGACCTTTTCTACCTATATATACCTTAAAATCTATGTTTCACAATTTAGATAAGATGGATAATAGAGAAGAGCTAGATTTACTAGAGGATATGCTAGAAATCTCCTATCCTAGAGGATATTTTATATGGTATATAGGGAGTGCTGAAGCTATATATACTAAATTTCTATTTCGTAAAAACGATAATCTCTTATGGATTATTGATGGTGATGTACCTAATAGTTTTTATCTTAAAAATGGTGGAATATCTTTAGATATTAAACTTATTCAACTATTTAAACTCTTTAATAAAACAATTGATGCATCACTATTTAATGAGTTGAGTTTAAAGTAGTGGAGTTACAACAAAGTATAATTATTACTCAAGAACCTTATAGCGTTTTAGATAGACTAAAAGAGTTAAAAAGAGATGAAAAATTTACTATTATTGATAGCCAAGATAGAGAGTTTCTTATAGAACATGCTTCAGAGGCTATCTCTAAAGCCTATATAGCTGATGAGGTTAGAGAGTTTATTATTCTAATATCACCTAGATTCTCAACTATATCTCAAAATAGACTTTTAAAGATATTAGAAGAGCCTCCTAAAAATAAAGATTTTATACTTATTACAAAATCCAAATCATCAATTCTACCTACAATAAAATCAAGACTACCAATCATAAAAGAGAGTAATAGTAAAAAGATAGAGAAGCTCTCATTAGATATAGAGAGTTTAGATTTAAAAGAGATATATGAGTTTAGCCAAAAATATAAACGAATATCATCTAAAGATTGTAAAGAGATAATAGAAAAGATTGGAATAGATGTAATAAAATCAAAATCATACAATATAGATAGTTCTCTCTTAAAAACTCTCTCTAATAGTATAAAAGCTTTAGAGGTTGGTTCAGCTGGACAGTTTGTATTAAATGGAGTTCTTTTAAAACTTTTACATTCAAAAATTTCTAATAAAAAATAGCATAACTTTGGTGCTAAAAATATATTTTAACCAATAACTATATTAATTATTTGTTAAAGCTTAAAAGTAAATATTTTTTTTATATTTTTTATATATTACACCTTTTTTACACAATATTTTTGCTATACTTATTTAGGAGAGCCATAATCTATTTTCCCTCCCCCTTTTTTTTAGGTATGGCTCTCTAAGATTTCTAATTTTTAAAAACTATCCTAAAAATTTATTATATTTTTTTGAAAAATCTACCACAAAATATGATACAATACACAACTTTTTGTAATAGGATTTAATGTGTTAAAAAAAATTGCATCAGCAAGAATTACTCAAGAGAGTTCTACTCTTCTTCAAGAGCTAAATAACTCTCTACCATTTGATAGAGTACTATATCAAGAGGATATTAAAGGCTCAATTGCTCATGCCTATATGTTAGCAGAGCAGGGGGTTATCTCAAAAAATGATTATATAAAGATTAAAGATGGACTTTTAGAGATATATCAAGAGATAGAAGATGGAATTTTTCTATTAGATGGAGATGATGAAGATATTCACATGGCTATTGAGAGTAGATTAACAGAGAAGATTGGTAGTGCAGGAAAAAGACTTCATACAGCAAGAAGTAGAAATGACCAAGTTGCATTAGATTTTAGACTATATGTTCAAAAAAATACAAGATTAATAGCTTCTCTACTACTTAAAAATATATCTACTCTACTAAAAGTGGCAAAAGAGAGTAGTGAGATACTACTACCCGGTATGACACACTTACAACATGCTCAGCCGATTAATTTTGGCTATCATCTAATGGCTTATATATCTATGTTTAAGAGAGATTATGAGAGATTTATTAGTTCTTATGAGAGAAACAACTACTCACCCATAGGTTGTGCTGCTTTAGCAGGTACTTCTCACCCAATAGATAGAACTATTACAGCTAAAGAGTTAGGTTTTATTGAACCAACTCTAAACTGTCTTGATACCGTTAGCGATAGAGATTTTGCTTTAGAGATTTTATTTAATATATCAAATATGTTTGTTCATATAAGCAGACTAAGTGAAGAGCTTATATTATGGTCATCTAGTGAGTTTAAGTTTATAACTTTAAGTGATAGACACTCTACTGGCTCATCTATTATGCCTCAAAAGAAAAATCCAGATATTCCAGAACTTTTAAGAGCTAAAACTGGTAGAGTTAATGGAAATTTAATTTCACTATTAACTGTAATGAAAGGTCTGCCATTAGCCTATAATAAGGATATGCAGGAGGATAAAGAGGGAGTATTTGACTCTGTAAAAACAGCTAAACTCTCACTAAGAGTTTTAGAGGAGATGATTTCAGAGATGCAAATTAATAGTAAAAATATGGAGAAAGCATGTATGATAGGACACTTAAGTGCTACCGATTTAGCAGACTATTTAGTAAAAGAGAAAGGTATCCCATTTAGAGATGCTTATCATATTACAGGAAATGTTGTAAACTTTGCAGAGGATAGAGGAGTTGATATTTCAGAGTTATCTTTAGATGAGTTAAAGAGTATAGATAGTAGGATTGACTCGAAGGTTGTAGAACTTCTTGATAATATAGTATCTATGAATGCAAGAGATTCAGAGGGTGGAACAAGTACAAAACGGACTCTTGAGCAAATAGATAAAATTGAGAAGTGGTTAGAAGATAAGTTAAAGGATTAGATTATGTTTGGATTTTTTAAAAAAAAGCCAACTCTAGTAGTTGCTCCTGTTTGTGGAGAGGTTATTAAATTAGAAAATGTAAAAGATGAGGTTTTTTCTCAAAAATTAGCAGGTGATGGAGTAGCTATTATTCCATCTAATGGAGAGATAGTAGCTCCTATTGATGGTGTTATAACTAGACTATTTTCTACACACCATGCCTTTTTAATAACAACTAAAGATAATTTAGAGGTTATGGTTCATATTGGATTAGATACGGTTGAGCTAAAAGGAGAGGGATTTAAAACCTTAAAACAAGAGGGTGATAAAGTAAAAGTTAATACTCCTATTATTAGTGTTGATTTAGAGTATCTAAAATCAAAAGGTAAAGATATAGTAACTCCTATTGTTATTAACGATAGTAGTATTACTAATGTTAAATTGGGTTTAGTTAATAGTGGAGAGGTTATATTTAAAGTTAAATAGTTTAATTTAACTATAATAAAGTTGCTGATATACTTCATATTCATAATGAACCAATAGAAAAACACGAAGTCTATATGGGCTCACGCATAAAGCGTGGACTATTTAGAACCTCAAAAGGATATTTGATTAATGCCGATGTAAATGGTGCTGCAAATATTCTATCTAAGTTCTTAAAAAGTAACTCTCAGCCCTACCAAAAGTAGTAGCCAAGAGATATGGGCGCGTCAATCATCCGCCAAGATTAAAATTAAACGACTTAGTCGCTTAAAAATCTTCAAGCCTCACCCTTTAGGGTGGGGTAATTGACAAAAATTAAGTTACAGGGGAATTTATGGAGTATATATTAACTAGAGGTTTTTTAGGAACAAAAGCACCTCTATTTATGGATATAACTATAATTATTTTAATTTTAATACCTTTATTAATTGGAGGTAGTGTCTGGTTAGCTAGAAAAGAGTATTACGATATACATCATAAAATTCAATTAGCTTCATTTACGCTATCTCTCTTAACTCTTATATACTTTATATATAATATATACTCTATGGGAGATGTAGATTTATATATAAAAGATACTATTATAGATGCCAAAGCAGTAATATATGTATATATTACTATCTTTTTAATAACTAATATTTTTTGGTATCGTACCTTAAAATTTGCACTTGAAGATAGTCTAAGACGAGCCTTACCAGGGCTATATAGTAGTAGTCATAAGAGATGGGGAAAAGTTACAGCCATATTTGTAGGTGCTAATAGCATTATATATATGGTTGTTTATTTAATCTTATTTATATAATTATCTTCTCTTTTTAAGTAGTTTTGCATTTTCAGGATTATTAAGTAAGGCACTCATAGAGTCAACCTCCTCTCTCTCCTCTAGTGGAAGTGCAATATTAATTAAGATTGGATACTCCTCTACAAATAGCTGTTTAATAGCAAGTATAGGGATTTGAACAAATGAGCCAAAATTATCAGCTCCAAATCCAGCCTCAAATTGTAAAAAATCTTCATCTACTGATGCACTCTCAAATGAGTAGTTAGCTAACATAAATAGTGTAATTGTTGGAAGAGATTTTATTATCTCTTTTGGTAGTGGTGGGTCAAACTTAACAAATTCAATCTCACAAGCTACACCAAACTCCTGTTCCTCTTCAAATAGAAACTCAATAGTATTTAATATATGCTCATGCATAATATTTTGGAATTGTAATTTTTGTAATTTTTCTAAAGACATATCTTCTCTTTTTTATCTATGTGAATAGTGATATTTTTTGTAATCTGAAATCCTATCATAGCATTCATTAAAGCAAAATATGAAAAGTGCTTTAAATCCTCACTTTTAATATCTTTTTTGATTAATATATTTTTTTCTATAAGTCTCTCTCTTATAGTTCCTCTTAATAGTGGATTTTTAGGGGTTACCCAGCTACTTCCATCAAAAAAAGCAATATTAGCAATAGAAGTATCTGTTAGAAATCCACTCTTTTTTATAATTATATCACTATATTTTGAATATTGCTCTTTTAATCTATTTAATTTATCTCTATTGGCATATTTATATTTATACTCAATATTACTATCTATAATTATAAAACTCTTAAACTCTCTCTTTTTATATGGGATATACTCTACTGATACTATATCACTTCTATTATATATAACTCTACATCTAAATATACCATTATCTCTAGGTGGAGCTATATAATCTCTTAAATCTATTTTGCTATCTATACCAAATAGCTCAAATCGGCTTCTATCTACTCTTCTATTGTGATACTCTATATTATATACTTTTCCATCTTTAATTCTTATAGTCTCTAAGAGCTCCATTAATCAAATAGCTCTGTAGATAGATACCTCTCTGCTGTATCACATAGTATTGTGACTATAGTTTTACCTCTATTTTCAGTTTTTAATGCCACTCTAAAAGAGGCTTCAACATTTGCACCACTTGATATCCCAACTAATAGCCCCTCCTCTTTTGCTAATCTTCTAGCCATATTAAAAGCACTACTATCATCAATCTCCATTACCTCATCATATATAGAGGTATTTAACACTTTTGGAATTAATCCACCTCCAATACCTTGAATTTTATGAATACCTTTGGCTTTCCCAGATAGAACTGCTGAATTTGTAGGCTCGATAGCAATAGATTTTAGATTAGGAATTTTCTCTTTTAATAGCTCTGATACACCTGTCAATGTACCACCTGTTCCAACTCCTGCTATAAAGTAGTCAATATCTCCATTAGTATCATTTAATATCTCTATAGCTGTTGTATTTTTATGAGCATTTGGATTATTTGGATTTTCAAACTGCTGTAAAACATATCCATTTAACTCTTTAGCTAATCTATTTGCCTCATCAATTGCTCCTTGCATAGCTATACTTGCAGGAGTCAATACAATCTTAGCTCCAAGATGAGTTAATAGCTTTCTTCTCTCTATACTCATAGAGTCTGGCATAGTTAATATTAGCTTTAACCCTTTTGATGCACATATACTAGCTAATGCTATACCTGTATTTCCACTTGTTGGCTCAATTATAGTTGTATCTTTAGTAATTGCTCCATCTTCTAAGGCTCTATTCACCATATTTAGAGCAATTCTATCTTTAACTGATGAGGTAGGGTTCATAAACTCACACTTAGCTAAAATTGTAGCACCTGATAACTCTGATAATCTATTTAATCTAATTAGTGGTGTATTTCCAATTAACTCATCTATACTATATGCTATCATTTAATCTCCTTAATAGTATATCTTATCTCTTCTCCTGCATATATAGGAACAACATCTCCATACTTTTTAGGAACTATAAAACTCTTCTCTTCTAAAATAACTCTCTTTTTAGGAACTTTAATATTATATATATTTTGCCCATTTGTTGAGATAAATTTTTGAAGATTATCTAAGTTTGAGTTCTCTATAAATAGCTCTGTTAGTAGCTGTAGTGCAATTGGTGCTGTAAATACTCCTGCTGAACAGAAACTAGCCTCTTTAGCATGTTGTGGGTGTGGAGCAGAGTCTGAACCAAACATAACTTTAGGGTGTCCCTTAAATGCTACCTCTCTTAGTGCCTCTCTATCTTCTACTCTTTTTGCAATAGGTTTACAGAATAGATGAGGTTGTAGCATACCACCTGCCACATCATCAAGTGTAATTAACAGGTGGTGAAGTGTAATAGTTGCATAGAGATTATCATATCTATCTAATAGTGCCACACTCTCTTTTGTTGTAATATGCTCCATAATAATCTTAAGATTTGGGAAGTTTGAAGCTAACATCTCATATATAGATATAAATTCAGCCTCTCTATCCATTACAAAACCATTTGTCTCACCATGAATAGCAAGTGGTATATTAAGCTCACTCATACTATTTAGAGTATCTTTTAACTCATCTATATTAAATCCACTAACTCCCCCATCTGAATTTGTTGTAATTCCAGCAGGGTATAGTTTAATAGCTGATATTTCATCTTTAACTTGGGTTAAAAACTCCTTACTATATGTTGATTTAAAAAATAGAGTCATATATGGAGTAAAAGCACTATCTTTAGAGGCATCTATAACTCTTTTTCTATAGGCTATTAACTCATCTTTGGTAGTAATTGGAGGTATTAGATTTGGCATAATAACTGCACCACTAAAGCTAGTAGCACTGAGAGGTGCTACTACTTTTAACATATCTCCATCTCTTAGATGTAGGTGCATATCTAATGGAGAGTTGAGTATAATCGACATTTTAATCCTTTTTAAAAAGGATTATATCTTAAATACTATTTAAAGAAATCATCACCTTCAAAAAAATCTCTCTCTGCTTTGGTATCTTTACTATTTCTAAGCTTTTTAGCTGTTTTTAAGACAGAGCCTATATCTACACTCATATTATCTCCATCTATCTTAGCTCCAATTCCTCCCACATTAGCACTCATACTATCACCATTTATACTAGCTCCAATATTCTTACCAACATGTGCATTTAAATTATCTTTGCTACCTCTATCATCAATAGAGGCACCAATATTTCCAACATTTGCTTTAATAGGCTCTCCCTTTGGAATTGTCTTTACAACTTTACCATTAACAATAACTTTTCTATCAATAATATTTATATTTGTATTACCATTTTTATCCACTTCATAATCCTTAGCATATATAGAACTTATAGTAACAACTGATAAAAGTATTAAATTTTTTAACATTTTAAATCCTTTTTTTTCTTTTTATGTTACCATAAAATAGATTAATATATATTAAATATAAACTAGAAAAATTATGATATATGCTCTAGTGCCTCCTCCATCAACGCTATATGATAGTTCTCTTGATTATTGATAAAGGTAAAAAATGATGCAAAATATTCTGAACTACTACTAACAGCCTCAGCTAATCTTTTACACTCCTCTTTAGCACCTATCTCCTCTTCTATACCATCTTTTAAAAACTTTTTTAAATCATCAAATTTATAAATCTCTTCCATTAGACTTCTAGGAACAGCTAAAATCCCCATATCTGCCATCATCTGTCCAAAACTTCTAAGATGAAAAAATGACTCATCAATTAATATCTGAAATATTCTATTTAAAAAGGCATCACTATTATTTGCTTTTGAGTAGTTATATACCATAATAAGCTCATACTCCTTATAGCTCTCTTCAAATAGAAATAGAGTTAAAGCATCTCTAGCTTCTGGTGTTAATTTAACATTAGGATACTCTCTTTTTGTATCAAAACAGCTAGATACAACCTCATCAGGTATATTTTTTAGAGCTAATTTGATGTAATTAAAATCACTCTCCATTCTAAAGGTTATATCTCTATCTTGGCAACTATCTAATTTCTGCTCAATACTCTCAATTCTGCTTATAATATTATTTATCATAATAGATAACTTATCTACTCTAATTGGAACTTGATTTACACTATAGTTATACTCTTCTCCTCTTTTAATAAAATCATTCTCTAGCCAAGTAAAGTGTTTAAAAAATATATTAGCAAACTCATATAAATCACCTCTAGTAGTTGTTTTTGACATAAATCCTGTAAATTGTGTAGCTAAAAATAGCTCATGAACCTCTCTAAATAAATCTTGCATTATATATTCTCCTCTTTTGGTGTACAGTCTGTCTTAATTAAATAACTTATCATTGGAAAATCCTTATCTTTTTTTCTCTCTAAATATGTATCCATTGAGGCTTGAAGTGCAAGTGCTACCATCTCAGTACAAGCTGCATCTTCAGGAGATTGATTATCTAACATTCCTAAAGTAACAGATATAAGCTCTCTAGCTCTTGAAAATGATAAACCTTTAGCCTCACTTGTAATAATAGACCCAGCTACTATTGTTGTAGTACAACCAATTGCTTGAAACTTAATATCATCTATAATAGGCTCATCTTCCTCTTTTACCTTAATATATATAGCAACCTTTTCACCATTTTGTGGATTTTTACCCATTCCCGTAGCATCACTATTTTTCATCTCCCCATAATTTTGGGGGTTCATCATATGTTCCATAAGTAGAGTATCTGCATTCATTATTTATCCTTTAATAGAAAAAATTAAAACTTAACAGTAATTTAGTTTTTTTGTTGCTGATTATATCTAAAATTTAATAATGCTATATATATTAGTTTAAAATATTTCTAATTGATATAAAGGATTTGTGTTAAAATAGGTATAATAACAAAAAAAATAGGGTTTTTTTATGAAAAGAATATATATATCTATTTTTATATTTCTATCTACTCTTGTTTATGGTGGTATGGTTGATATTAAGGCTAACTATTTTCATGCAAATAATATATTAAAAGTTGCATATTTTGAGGGAAATGCTAGAATAAAAGAGGGAGTAAATAGATTTAATGCAAATAAAATAGTAGTCTATTTTAATAAGAAAAAAAAAGCTACTAAGTATGAGGCTATTGGTCATGTAACATTTGATTTAGTTGAGCATGGAGTTCACTATGTTGGAAAAGCAGAAAAGATAACATACTCACCAAATAGTTCAAAATACTACTTCTATGGAGGTGTTGTATTAAGGGATTTAACTAATAATAGAAAGATAGAGGCTAACTCAATATCATTAGATTTAAAAACAGGTTTAGCTGATATTAAGGGTGGAAATAAAAAACCTGTTCATTTTATATTTGAGATAGAGGATAGAAAGTAGTGATACCAAGAGTTATAAATTCAGATTTTATAAAATCTGCACAATCATTAAGAGATAGTATAGATGATACAGTAAGTGAAGTTGTATTTTTAGGGCGTTCAAATGTAGGTAAAAGTTCAACTATAAATGGTTTAACATCTCGAAAAAATCTAGCAAAGAGTTCAGCAACTCCGGGAAAGACTCAACTTATTAACTTTTTTAATATTAAATATAGATATGATGATAAAGATTGGAGTATTCGTTTTGTTGATTTACCCGGATTTGGATATGCTAAAGTCTCTAAAGAGTTAAAAAATATATGGCAGAAAAATTTAGTAGAATTTATTAAACATCGTGTATCTATTCGAGTTTTTATTCACCTAAGAGATGCAAGACATCCAAATGCTAAAATAGATAGAGATGTAGAAGAGTATATATCTAAATTTATTAGAGGTGACCAATTATATCTAAATATCTTTACTAAAATAGATAAACTAAATCAGAAAGAGAGAACTCTACTTAAAAAGGCTTTTCCTAACTCTATTGTTATTAGTAACTTAAAACGGAGTGGATATGATAGAGTACATAAGCAGATTTTTAAACATATATTTGGGGTATAAGAGTAATGATGAGATTAGTTAAAGCAAGACTATTAGATATAGATGATATGCAAAAATTAGTAGCTAAAGAGATTGAAAATGGAACTATTTTAGCAAGAAGTAGTGATGAAGTTGCTACTAATATTCGCTCTTATATTTTAGCAAAAGATAGAGATAGAGTAGTTGGCTATACAGCACTACATATTCACTCAAGTCGTTTAGCAGAGATTAGAAGTTTAATAGTAAGTAGTCAATATAGAGGTCAGAATATTGGAAAAAGATTAGTAGAGTTTGCTCTAAAAGAGGCTAAAGAGATAGGAGTAGAAGAGGAGGTTTTAGTTTTAACATATTTAACTGATTTTTTTAAAAAATTAGGTTTCATAGAGATACCTAAAGGGACAATTCCAGAGCATAAAATTTGGGCTGATTGTATTAAGTGTATCCATTTTCCAATATGTAATGAAATCTCTTTAGTATATAAAATAGGTGTTAAGTTATGATAAATTATATGGATATTGAAAATCAGAAACTTTTAGAGTGGATATCTATACTATTTTTTGTAATAGTATATCCAATGTTAACATCTATGTATCCCTTATTACCTCCTCTATTTGGTATTGCTGGATTAATTATTATATATAATATAAATAAAAATTTAATCTATACTCTATCTACAATGTTTTATCTAATCCATTTAGATTTAAATCTAGGACTACCTTTTATGTTATCTATATTTTCTATATTAACAATTAATACTTTTATATATCCATCTTTAAAATTAATAATAAGATGTAAGGTCTGTTTATCAGTACTATTAATTATAATAATAGATTTATTCTATTATATTAATCTTATTATATATGACTTAGTTTTAGATGCTTCTACTATTATAGTTGACTCAATGTTATCATTTTATATATTTATTGATATTATTATAGGAATGATACTATGGTGAGATTTGGAATAGTTATTACAGTTTTTGTACTATTTTGGATTATGTTAATCTCTAGGATTTATCAAATTAGTATTAAATCCAATCTATATTATGAGGGATTGGCTAAAAATAATATAGAGAGAAAATATTTTATAAAACCTGTTAGAGGCGAAATATTAGATAGAAATAGAAAACTCTTAGCTGTTAATAAGATAGGTTTTTCTATTAAAATTGCTCCACATCTAAAGATGGATAGTAAAGAGCTTAATCAGACTATAGATAGTATTATAGAGGAGTTTCCAGATTATAATAGAACTAAACTATTAAAGAGATATAAAAAAAAGGACTCATACTATAACCATAGATTTATTAAAATAATAGATTTTATCTCTTATGAGGATATGATTGGAGCCTATCCTAAATTAACTATTAATAAACTAATAAAAATAGATTCTGAAACAGAGAGATACTATCCTGCTGGAAGTATGGCTACACATATAGTTGGATATGTTGGTAGGTCAAATAAGAGAGATAATAGCAGAGATAATGTAGTTGATAAAGTAGGTGTAGTAGGTAAAACTGGTTTAGAGAGAGAGTATAATAAAGTTCTTGAGGGAGAGTTAGGTTATAGAACTGTAAAGGTTAGTGCAACAAATAGAGTCGTTGCTGAACTTGAGAAAAAGAGACCAATTGAAGACCAAAATTTAATATTAAATATAGATTTAGATTTACAAAAGAAGATAAATGAACTATTTAAGGGACAAGCAGGTGTGGCTATTGTTATGAATGTAAATGGAGATGTATTGGCTGCTGTTAGTTACCCATCTTATGACCCAAATCTATTTGTTGGAGGCATATCTTCAAAAGATTGGAAAGCTCTTATAGATGACCTAAATCACCCATTTACAAATAAGATTGTAGCAGGATTATATCCACCCGGTTCTAGTATTAAGATGGGAATGGCACTAGCCTATTCAAAATCAGGAAAAGGTACACTAGATAAGGCAGAGTACTGTAAAGGATATATTAAAATAGGTAAAAATAAGCATAAATTTAGATGTTGGTCAAAATGGGGACATGGAACAGTAAATCTAAGAAAAGCAATTAGAGAGAGTTGTGATGTCTATTTCTATAATAAAAGTCTTCAAGTTGGTATAAATGATATGTCAAAATATCTAAATGAGTTTGGATTAGGAGTTAAAACAGGTATAGATTTACCAAGAGAGAGGTCAGGAGTTATCCCAAATAAAGAGTGGAAAATGAGAACATATAAACAGCCTTGGTATTTAGGTGAGACTATAATCGCCTCTATTGGTCAAGGGTACGATTTAGTTACACCTATACAAGTTGCAAGATATACAGCATTTTTAGCCACTAAAAAACTACCCACTCCACACTTAGCACATATTGTAGCAGGTAATACTGTTAAGCCTGAATATAAAATGATAGATGTAAATTGGCGTTATTTAGATTTAATTCGTAAAGGTATGTATGATGTATGTAACTCTCCAAGAGGAACTGCTAGAAAATTTATGTCACATCTTCCAATAGTGGTAGCAGGTAAAACAGGAACTTCACAAGTTATATCTATTCCACAACGAGAAAAGAGAAGAATGAAAGAGTCTCAAATGGAGTACTATAGCCGTTCTCATGCATGGTTAACAACTTATGCACCTTTTCATAATCCTAAATATGTAGTTACTGTATTAGTAGAGCATGGAGGGCATGGTGGAAGTACCTCTGCTCCAATTGCAGCAGCTATATATAGATGGATGTATAAAAAGGGGTATTTTAAGGAGGAACAACCACCAGCTAAGTAGTTTTCGATTAAATTTAATAGAATATATTATACTTTTTTTAATACAATATTGTATAATTTTATTGTCAATTACCCCACCCTAAAGGGTAAGGCTTGAAGATTTTTAAGCGACTAAGTCGTTTAATTTTAATCTTGGCGGATGATTGACGCACCCATATCTCTTGGCTACTACTTTTGGTAGGGGCTGAGAGTTACTTTTTAAGAACTTAGATAGGATATTTGCAGCACCATTTACATCG
>WGAM01000030.1 GCA_015494795.1 Campylobacterota bacterium | reverse complement strand
CTATAATATCTATGTCCACCATTACTAACATATTCTGGTTTTAACTTATTCTCTTTATCCCAAACTCTTAATGTATGTACTGTTATTCCTAGCTTTTTTGCAAATTTACCTATTGTATACATCTTTAAAATAGATTTGTCAATAGTTATATTTATATTTATATAGTTTTTTAATTAACTGTTTGTTGTCTTTTTTATTTTATATAAAAATATCTTTCATTAACTTAAAAAAAAATAATAATATATATTTTATATATATAAATTTGATTAAATTTATAATAATTACACTTTAGACAAGAAAATAGAAAATAGGAAAAAATATTAGAAAAAAAATGATTATTATGTGATTAAAATTTTATATTTGGAGAGAAGTGGTTGTCATGAGGTTATATAAAGAGTATGAAATAATTAGATGATTTGTTTTAAATATAGTTAGTTTAATAAAAATATGTTAAAATTTATCATGTCAAATATTATAATATTAACTCTATATACTATTTCAATTTTTACAATAATAGCTACTAAATATATACCTGATTATGAATTTCTATTAAAACAGATGAGTCATGAGAATAGCTTTTTTGAGTCTGTTGGAACTATAGCTCTATTTTTAATATTTTTTTACGGTATATATGCTCTAAAGAGATATAGATTTAATAGATATGAGAAGATTGGCATAGTTATATTTTCTATTCTAAGTTTTTTAGCCGGTATGGAGGAGATAAGCTGGGGACAGCAGATATTTCACTTTCCAACATCTGAATATTTTGCAAAACATAATATTCAAGATGAGACAAATCTTCATAATCTAATAGATGGAAATCTATTTAGCTCTATAGTCTATTCATCAGTATATACATTTCTAGTATTTATTCCACTTATATATAAGATATTTCCTAAATTAGATAGATTTAAATTTATGAGATATTTTGATATAGAGCCTAATATTATATTGGTAGTTCTATTTGGCTCAACATTTCAACTATATTTCTATAATGATATGGGTGTTATTATAGATATGATAACTCTATTTTTAGCTCTAATTCTATTTGGAATATTTTTAATATTAAAAGAGAGAGATAGGTTAGTTAAGATACACTTTTTTATAGTAGTGGCTACGGCATTTATATCTATGGGGTGTCACACTATCTATAGCTTCTATAATATGCAGTATGAGATACGAGAGAGCTTTATAGAGTTAGCAGGTCTGCTTCTATTTATTCAATTCATTAATAGAGTGAAGAGAGATTAAAGCCTCTCTTAGATAGACTACAGTTAAAAAAGTAAAAGTAGGAGCTTTAATGAATATTGTAGAGGGTAATTTAACTGTTGATAGAAGTAAAAGGGTAGCAGTAATTAGTGCTAGATTTAACCATTTTATTACAGATAGATTGGTAGAGGGTGCAAAAGATGCCTATATTAGACATGGTGGAGATGATAAAGATTTAGATTTAATCTTAGTCCCCGGTGCATTTGAGATACCATTTGCTTTAGATAGAGCCTTAGCTAGTGGGAAATATGATGCTATATGTTGTGTTGGTGCTGTAATTAGAGGTGCTACTCCACATTTTGATTATGTATCGGCAGAGGCAACTAAGGGTGTGGCTAATATGGCTCTAAAATATGGGAAACCTGTAACTTTTGGAATTTTAACAGTTGATAGCATAGAACAGGCAATTGAGAGAGCAGGAACAAAGGCAGGTAATAAGGGTGGTGAGGCTATGGTTAGTCTTATTGAGATAATAAATCTATATGAGAGAATAGAAAATGGCAACTAGACATCAAGCGAGAACTGCCGTTGTTGGACTACTCTATGCTTATGATTTGGGAAATACTAATATATCTAAATTTTCAGATGAGATTTTAGAGAGTGATAAGATTAGAAATAGACAGAGACTCTTTTCAAAAAATCTTTTTGATGGAACTATTAAAAACTTAGATGCTATTGATAGTGAGATAAAAAAATATCTTGTAAAAGATTGGAACTATGACTCTATAGGTAAGGTAGAAAAAGCAATTCTTCGTTTAGGTGCTTATGAGATAATGATAGAAAAAGTTGATAAGAGAATTATCATTAATGAGGCAATAGAGTTAGCAAAGGCTTTAGCTGATGATAAATCACCTAAATTTATTAATGCAGTTTTAGATGCTATAAAAGTATAGATTATGCTATTTAAATTATTTATAAGCTTTGATAAGATATAAAATCATTTAAGTACTTATAAGTTCAAAGGTACTAATTTAATAAAAAGAGAGTAAATAATATGGCTTTAAAAATTACTGATGAGTGTATAGCATGTGATGCGTGTAGAGAAGAGTGTCCAAATGAGGCAATTGAAGAGAATGACCCAATATATATAATAGATTCAGATAGATGTACAGAGTGTGTGGGACACTATGATGAGCCTCAATGTATTGCTGTATGTCCTGTTGACTGTATTATCTCTGACCCTGATAGTGTAGAGAGTGTAGAGGAGTTAAAATTTAAATTTCAACAGATGCAAGAAGAAGAGTAGTAAAATTTATATGGATAGAGAAAAAATGTGCAATAACTGTGGGTATATTAAAGAAAATTTAAAACTATCAGATAGAGTTATAAGTTATCCCAATTTAGGTGGTGGTAGTTCACTTTAAACTTTCCACTCTATCCATGAACCTATATCACTAGGTCTATTTAATGTATCTTCTAATTGGTCTAAAAAACTATCTCTACTAATAGTTCTAGCTCCAAGGCTAATAAGATGAGGTGTCTCTACTTGACAATCAATAAAATCATAATCTTTTTTGACTAATATATTGCAAAATATTCTAAGTGCCACCTTTGAAGCATCTGGCATAAGTGCAAACATTGATTCTCCAAAAAATGCTTTTCCCATAGATATACCATAAAATCCACCAACTAATCTATCTTCATAGTATGTCTCAATGGAGTGTGCAAATCCCATCTTATGTAACTCAATATAGGAACTTTTCATCTCATCTGTTAACCATGTACCCTCTTGCCCCTTTCTTGAAACTCTGCTACAATGCTCAATAACGGCTTTAAAATTGGTATCAAATTTTACTACATATCCTCTATTTCTAATTACTCGTCTAAGTGATTTACTCTCTTTAAACTCATTTGGATATAGAACCAATCTAGGATTAGGAGACCACCATAATATAGGGTCTCCCTCATTAAACCATGGAAATATTCCTCTTCTATATGCCGTTAATAATCTATTTGGATTTAAATCTCCTCCATAGGCTAGTAGCCCCTCATCAGCCGCATATCTCGGATTTGGAAATATATGTGCTTTTCTTATCTCTGCTATATAGTAATCATCATCATATATTGAAGACAAAATCTAACTTCTCCTTTTTATATCCTACTTTTACAACTCCACCATCTTTTAGTTTTCCAAATAAAATCTCATCTGTTAAAGGCTCTTTTATCTCTTTATCAATAACTCTTGCTATCTCTCTTGCTCCATAGCTATCACTATATCCCTCTTTTGCAATATACTCTGATGCTTTTTTACTTAACTTAATAGTTATATTTTTACTCTTCATCTGCTCATTAAGTTTCTCTATCTCTGTAGAGACTATTTTTACAATAACCTCAAAATTAAGATGGTTAAATTCAACTACTGCACTTAATCTATTTCTAAACTCTGGTGAGAAGAAATCTTTTAGAGCATTATCTGTTTTACTACTGCTATTTTTAGCAAAGCCCATAATATTAGCCTCTTTTGTGCCTATATTTGATGTTAAAATCAAAATAACATTTTTGAAATCACTTACAACTCCATTGTTGTCTGTAAGTTTTGCTCCGTCCATTACTTGAAGTAGTATATTCATAATATCAGGGTGAGCTTTTTCAACCTCATCAAGTAGTAAAACAGTATGAGGGTTCTTTTTTATCATCTCTGTTAATAGTCCACCCTGCTCATATCCAACATACCCCGGAGGTGCTCCAATTAATCTGCTTAGTGCATGTTTCTCCATATACTCACTCATATCAATTCTCTCAAAGTGAATATCCATACTAGTTGCTAACTCTTGACTTAGTGCTGTTTTACCAACTCCAGTAGGTCCTACAAATAGAAATGAGCCTATTGGTTGGTTCTCTTTATTTAATCCTGCATAGGAGCGTTTAATAGCTTGAACTATAGTATCTATGGCTCTATCTTGACCTATAATTTTTCTTTTTATCTTCTTATCTAACTCTTTTAATTTAACTGTAATATCACTAGATACAACATTAGATGGTAACTTTAACATTCTAGCAACACTCTGCTCTATATCTAGGCTAGTAATAGTTATATCTCTTTTATCTCTTAACATAAAGTGAGCACCAACCTCATCAATAATATCCATCGCCTTATCTGGTAGAAATCTATCATGAAGATACTTTACACTAAGAGTAATCGCACTATTTAGAGCCTCATCTGAAAAGTGTATATTATGATACTGCTCATATTTATGTTTAATACCTTGAAGTATCTTCATAGTATCATCAAAACTTGGCTCTTCTATATCAATTTTAGAAAATCTTCTTGATAGAGCCTTATCTTTATCTAAATGGTTTCTAAATTCACTATAGGTTGTAGCCCCAATACACTTTAACTCTCCTCTAGCAAGTGCTGGTTTTAGTAGGTTAGCAGCATCCATACTACCACCACTTGTAGCTCCTGCACCAACTAGAGTATGTATCTCATCTATAAATAGTATAGATTTATCTATACTCTGAAGTTCTGTTAAGACACCTTTTAATCTCTTTTCAAAATCACCTCTATATTTAGTACCTGAAATCATAGAGCCTAAATCTAATGCAAATATCTTACTACCTTTTAATATATCAGGAACATTATCTTCAGATATTTTTAGTGCTAATCCCTCTGCAATAGCTGTTTTACCAACTCCCGGTTCTCCAACTAATAGAGGATTATTTTTCTTTCTTCTACATAGAGTCTGCATTACTCTATCTATCTCATTAGCCCTACCAATTATAGGGTCAATTTTACCCTTTTTTGCAAATGATACTAACTCTACTGTATATGCATCTAAATTAGGATACTCCTCCTCTTTAAACTCTATCTTACTCTCAATACCCCTATCTTCAATTAAATCAAGGTGAGAAATCACCTCTAAAATATCTATTCTCTCAATACCCTCTGCATTCATTATCTGATATGCATAACTCTTCTCTTGAGTAAACATAGAGGCCAACATATCTCCAATAGTTGCTTCATTTTTTCCAGCACTATTTATATGCATCATCATATCATTCATAACATGTGATAGTGCTACTGTCTCATAGGGGTCATCAATTTTTCCATCTTCATTTAACTCTAAAACAGGTATATTATTCTCAAGATATTTTTTAGTTAACTCTTTCATATGCTCAATATTAGCCCCTATTGTTGATAATATTTCTCTCCCCTCTTTACTATTTAATATAGATAAAAAGATATGTTCAAGTGTGAGATACTCATGTCGATTATCTTTAGCATACCGAACTGACTCTCTAAATACATTATTAAGCTCTATACTTATCATTTTTTATCCTTTTATTTAATTATGCCTCTTCAACTGTTGCAAGGAGTGGAAATCCATTGCTTTTAGCTAACTCTTTAACTTGATAAACTTTTGTTTGGGCTATATCATAAGTATAAATACCACAAACTGCTTTACCCTGTTTATGAATTGTTAACATAATTTTTTCAGCTTCAAGTATATTTTTATGGAAGATAGTCATTAAAATCTCTACTACAAAATCCATTGTTGTGTAGTCATCATTATGTAATAGAACCTTATATTTAGTAGGCTCATCTAATCTTAACATTGATTTTATCTCTTCTTCTATCTTTGGCAATCTTTAATCCTCAATTATAAATAATATATAAATGAGTATAGCCTATTTTATGTTACAATCTTATTTAATTAGCCACATAAAAATTTATATAAAGATTGGAGATTAATTGTGAAATTCCTCTTTGTTACTGCAACAAATACTAATATTGGTAAAACTTTTGCATCATTAAAACTAATTGAAAACATAGCAAAACATAAAATAGAAGTAGGTGTTTGTAAACCTATAGAAACTGGGGTTATCTATGAACCAATAGATGCTAAAAAACTCTTAGAACAAGTACAGATTTATAATAAAAAGTTTAAATCTATGAGACCAAAAGATATAACAGCATATACATTTGAGTTGCCTTCAGCACCATTTTGTGCAGATATAAAAAGAGAGATAAAGATAGATAAAATTAAAGATAAAATCAGAGAGTTATCAAAACTATCAGATATATTAATTATTGAGGGGGCTGGAGGACTATTTGTTCCGATTACAAAAAATTATATGATGATAGATTTAGCCCAAGAGTTAAATGCAAAGGTGCTTTTAGTAACCCCCTCAAAATTAGGGTGTATTAATGATACACTGCTTAGTATTGAAGCTCTAAAAAACAGAAATATAGATTTTGATTGGTGTATAAATCTATATGAGGATAGAGAAGAGTTTAGAAAAGTAACACAGCCATTTTATGATAGTTACTTTAATGAAAAATGGTGGTTTTTAGATAGTGGATTAGAAAATTTTATAGAAAAAATATAATTTGTTTATAAAGTTTTTGTTACTGATAGTGTCAATATATCTCTTAACTTTTTTTTGACTATAAGTAATAATAAATATAGTTATAAAAATTGTTATTATATAAATATGAAAAATAAAAAAACAGTAATCACCTATGGAACTTATGATATGCTCCATGAGGGGCATATGAATTTGCTCAAACGAGCTAAGGCACTTGGCGATTATCTTATCGTTGGTGTAACAGATGAGAACTATGACCGTTCAAGGGGTAAATTAAATGTTATTCAGAGTACAAAACAGAGAGTAAAAGCGATAGAAAAGCTTGACTTTGTAGATAAGGTTATAGTCGAAAAGCATAAAAAGCAGAAAGCTCAAGATATGGTTAAGTATGATGTTGATATTTTTGCTATAGGAGACGATTGGATTGGTGCATTTGATTATTTAAAAGAGTTTGTAGATGTTAAGTATCTCCCACGAACAGAGGGAATTTCAAGTACAAAATTAAGAAGAGAGAATTTTAATTTAATTAAAATGGGTATAGTTGGACTTGGAAGAGATACTCAATCATTTATTAATGAGGCTCAATTTGTATCAAATATTAAAATAAATAGAATTTATGGAGATGATTTTTTAGCTATTAAAAAGTTTACTAAAAATAGTTCTATTATTAAGTTTGGACATGATAATTATGATGAGTTTTTAGATACACCAGTTCAAGCAGTATATATAGATACATCTCTAAAAAGACACTATATACTAATAAAAAAAGCTCTACAAGCAGGTAAACATGTACTATGTGAAAATCCTATTGCACTTAATAAAAGTGAGTTAAAAGAGCTATTATCATTAGCAAAATCTAAAAAGTTAATACTTCTTACAGCACTAAAAACAGCCTTTTTACCTGCATTTAATCAGCTATTAAAAGAGCTAAAAAAGGGTGATATTGGAGAGATAAAAGAGGTTAGAGCTACAAGAACATCTCTATATAGAGAGAAGAACTATCCAGATAGTTTTATGGAGCAGGGTGCTACAAATATACTCTCTGGTTATCCATCTCTATTAATTCATAAAGTTTTAGGTAAGCGAAAATCTATCAAATTTTTTGACCAAATAGAGAAAAATTATGATATTAGCAATCTAATTATTACAACTCATAAAGATAATACAGTAGGAATTGCAAGAGTTGCAACAGGTATTAAGTCTGAAGGAGATGCTGTTATATCTGGAACAAAAGGGTATGTATATATTCCTGCTCCATGGTGGCTTACAAAAGAGTTCTATTTTAGATTTGAAGATACACACAAAAGTTATAAGTTTAATTATGAGTTCGAGGGGTGTGGACTTAGATATATGATTGCAGAGTTTGCTTCACTTATTCAAAGAGATAAAAGAAAATCAAAAATGTTAACTCCATCTGATATGGTATCTATTAGTAGAGTTGTATTAGATTACAATGAGTTTAAGGAAAATAGTAAAAAAACAAAAAAGAGGGAGAAGTAGTATGATATATGAAGATTATTATATCTTTACACCTGGTCCAGTTAAAATGTCAGATGAGATTTTAGCAATTGGTGCTAAACAGACACCATATTTTAGAAATAAAAAATTTTCAGAGGTTACTTTTAATTGCGAAAAGGGACTTTTGGAGATGGTAAATGCTCCAGAGGGGAGTAGAGTAATCTTCTTAACAGCATCTGGAACTGCTGGTATGGAGTCTGCTGTTATAAATCTTTTAACTAAAGAGGATAAAGCTTTAGTAGTTAATGGTGGTGGATTTGGAGGAAGATTTGTAGATATATGTAAAACTCATTCAATTCCTCATACCAATTTTATGGTAGAAGATACAAATTTAAATAATATAGAGGAGTTAGCACCAAAAGATAGTTATACATCTCTTATTGTTAATGCTCATGAGACAAGTGTTGGACATCTATATGATATTAATACAATGGGTACTTATGCTAAGAAGCATAATCTATTTTTTATTGTTGATGCTATTAGTATGTTAGTAACTGACCCAATTGATATGTCATCTCAAAATATTGATGTAATTATTGCTAGTAGTCAAAAAGGCTTAGCACTACCACCTGGATTAACTATGGTAATCTTATCTCCAAAAGCAATTAATAGAGTTCAAGATATAGATAATCTCTACTTTAATTTTAAAGATTATCTAAAAAATGGAGAGAGAGGACAGACTCCATATACACCTGCTGTAACTATTATGTTACAACTAGAGGCTAGATTAGCTCAAATTAAAAGAAGAGGTGGAGTTGAGCAGTCTATTAGAAGAGCTAAAGATATATCAGAATATTTTAGAGCTTCTATTAAAGATTTACCTCTGAAATTCTATACCCCATATATGCCAAATGCTATGACTACACTAACTCCAACAGATGGTAAGAGTGCAATGGAGATAGTAGATGGATTAGAGAAGAGATATAAGGTTATGGTCTGTCCCAATGGTGGAGATAAGAGAGATATTATATTTAGAGTTTCTCATATGGGAGAGATGACAAAAGCCTATGTTGATGTATTGATAGATGCAATGTATGATTTTTATAAAATAGAGAGAAGATAGGTGAATATAGAGCCTAAGATATTAAGAGAGGCTCAACTTATTATGTTGGAGTCTCTTATTGAGTTTGATAGGATTTGTAAAAAGTATAATTTTGATTATTGGCTAGATAGTGGAACTCTACTTGGTGCTGTAAGACATAAAGGGTTTATCCCATGGGACGATGATATAGATATATCTATGCCAGTAGAGGATTATCGAGCATTTGCAAAAGTGGCACAAAAAGAGTTACCAAAAGATATGTTTCTACAAAATAGAACTACAGACCCATCATTTCCATTTGACTATATGAAAATTCGCTCATCTAAAGCTAAAATTATAGAGTTTCATGAGAAAGATAAAAAGGTTAATTATCATCAAGGTGTTTTTGTAGATATATTTCCAATGTTTGTAATAAAAGAGACTAAATTAAACCATCTATTCTATGAGTATGCTTTTGCTATGATTAGATTTTTCTCTGCAAAAAAGTTTAACTTTATTAAAATACGAAAATTATTAAAAAAGTCTCTTGAGAGATTACATCTTGGTTGGGATAAAAAAGAGGGAACTTCAGTTATATATAGTGGAAAGATGCCAGATGTAGCAGGAGCTTTTAAATATAGTGCTATATATCCTCTAAAAAAGATAGAGTTTGAAGGGTTAGAGTTTTTAGCTCCAAATGACCCACATCACTATTTAGAAAATATTTATTCATTTAACTATATGGAGTTACCACCAGTAGATAAACGAACTAATCATGCCCATGAGATTATTATTTTAGAAAAAAATAAGTGATTTTTTAATCAGATAAGCTTACTCTTAGATAATAAATTATAAAAGTATAAAAATTAATATAGGAGTATTAATGACAAAAGAAAATATTTTAGATGCACTAAAGAGTGTAACATATCCTGGATTTACAAAAGATATTGTAAGTTTTGGATTTGTAAAAGATATAAATATTAATGGTAATAGTATAGATTTACTTATAGATATTACATCTTCAGCAGATGAGGTTAAGGCACAAATAAGAGATGAGGCTACAAAAGAGCTTAAAAAATTGGGCTTTAATACTATAAATTTAGAGATTAAAGCACCCAAACCACCAAAACAGATGAGTAACTCTGTAAGTGGAAAAAATATTGCTCCTCATGTAAAGAGTTTTGTAATGATAAGTTCTGGTAAAGGTGGAGTTGGAAAATCGACTACATCTGTAAACTTAGCTGTTGCAATGGCTATGCAGGGTAAAAAAGTTGGACTACTTGATGCAGATATCTATGGACCTAATATACCTAGAATGATGGGTGTAGCTGACCAAAAGCCTGAAATTCAAGGTAATAAAGTTCTACCTCTAAAAGCTTATGGTGTAGAGATTATGTCTATGGGTTCACTTATGGAAGAGGGGCAATCTCTTATCTGGCGTGGTTCTATGATTATGAAAGCTATTGAGCAGTTTTTAAGAGATATTTTATGGAGTGAGCTTGATGTACTTGTAATTGATATGCCTCCGGGAACTGGTGACGCACAGTTAACTCTAGCTCAATCTGTTCCTGTTACAGCAGGTATCACAGTTACAACACCTCAAGAGGTGAGTCTTGATGATAGTAGAAGAAGTTTAGATATGTTTAAAAAACTTCATATTCCAACTGCTGGAATTATAGAGAATATGAGTGGATTTATATGTCCAGAGTGTAGTGCTGAGTCTGATATTTTTGGAATGGGGACAACAGAGCCAGTTGCAAAAGAGTATGATACTAATGTAATTGCTAGAATACCAATAGAACCTGCTATTAGAGTTGGTGGAGATAGTGGAATGCCTATAGTTTATCATAAGCCAGATTCAGAGACTGCAAAGAGATACCAAAAGGCAGGTAGTGAGTTAATAGCATTTATAGATAAAGTGATTGAAGAGGGGGGAGCTGATAATCAAGCTATTCAACCTACAACACCTCCTGGTGTTAGTGCCTGTAGCATGTAAAATTAGAGAGGATTAATACCTCTCTACTCAATAAGGAACAAGTTGAAAACTACCCAAAAATTAAAAAATCTCTTAATATCAGAGATAATTCCAGATTTAGAAGATGCAATAGATGAACTCTTTTCAAAAATTGAAAAAGCAAAAATGGCATCTATTAAAGATAGAGAAGAGTTAAAAGAGCTTCAAGAGATGCACAAAGAGTGTAAAGATATTGTAAAAGAGATAGATAATAGTGAGATAGATGAAGATGAAGCTAAAGAGTTACTTAAAGAGTTAATAGATATTAAAACTTTATAAACTACCACTAAATAAAGAGCTATAGGCTTTCTAATTTTATAGTTTTGAAGGCTTAAAGGTTAAGATCCTTAGTAGTCGTCAATTTTAATCTTCTCCAATATTAAATTGCCTAATAACAAAAGCTAATTGCCTTCTTCTAAGTTGATGGTTAGAAAATAGATTATCTAAATATTCAAATTCATGTAGAAAATTCATCAATATATATATAATAGCTCCTGCATAAAAGGGGCAACAAACAGTTAATCAAAAAACTATATAAATATAAATATAACTATTGACAAATCTATTTTAAAGATATATAATACATCTAAAAAAAGATAAGATGTATACAATAGGTAAATTTGCAAAAAAGCTAGGAATAACAGTACATACATTAAGAGTTTGGGATAAAGAGAATAAGTTAAAACCAGAATATGTTAGCAATGGTGGACATAGATATTATAGTGAAGAGCAATTAAAAGAGCTGATACCCAAATTAGAGAAGAAGAAAGAGAATAGAATAAATATTGGATATGTTAGAGTCTCTGCAAAACATCAAAAAGATGATTTAGAGAGACAGTATCAAATAATGGAGCTATTTTTAGCACAAAAAGGTAAAAGTTTTAAAATAATTTCAGATATTGGAAGTGGTATTAATTATAATAAAAAAGGTTTAAACGAATTATTGACTCTAATATCTACCAATCAGGTTGAAACACTATATATTGTTCATAAAGATAGATTGATTAGATTTGGATACGAATTAATAGAAAAAATATGTGCAATTCATAATGTAAAAATTGAAATTATAAATCAAAGCGAAGTGAAAACAGATGAGCAAGAGATGATAGATGATATTTTAAATATAATTCATGTTTTTAGCTGTAGAATGAATGTAAAAAGAAGTCATATCAATAAAAAGATAATGGAAAAACTAAAAAATGATAAATGAAATATCATCTAAAAAAGTCGAAATTGGTGGGACATTTGAAATAAGAATAAATAATAATGCCGACAAAATATATCTCTACAACTACATTTATAAATATAAACATTGGCAAAATATTATTACTCTTTTAGTCACTGATTTATTTAAAAAAGATAATTCTGACTATAGATACTTTTTAGATTATGAGATAGTAAGAGCTTGTATTAGTGGAACAGCAGGAAGTATAAAAAAGCAAGGGAAGATTTTTTATATTAAAAGCAAATATAGAGATAATGAACTCTATAAACAACTAATAGAAGTTGGAAAAGAGTTAAAAAATCACAATTTAGTAATGGTTTTAAGACGATTTAAAAAAGATTTCAGTAACTACTTTAAATCTTTAAAAGATTGGAAAGTAAATCCAAACAGATATACAGGTATGCCTCAAATGCCAAAAGCAAGAAAACTCTCTGAATTAACAAACTACTCTATTCCACTAGATAATTCAAACAGTTGGAGTACAAAAAGAAATTTAATTGGTATAAATTTAGATAGTAAAATGAGATATTTCTATATCGGGAAAATAATAAAAGAGGGTAAAGTATTGGATAAAAAAATTCAATCAGTATCTATTAAAATGAGAAATAGAGAGATTTATCTCTCATTCTCTTATGTCAATGAAGAGCAAATAGTAGATAATGAACTATTACTCAATAAAGCCCATGATTTAGGCTCTATAAGTTCAAATAATGCTGGAATTGATATAGGATTAAATAACCTGATTTCACTCTTTATTGATGATAAAGATAGTCAATCTATTATTGTTGATGGAGTAAGATATAAATATTATAACACTAAATTTAATAGATTTATAGTAAAACTCAATAATACTATTTCAGATGAAGTTATAG
>WGAM01000029.1 GCA_015494795.1 Campylobacterota bacterium | reverse complement strand
GAAAAAAGGTAATAAAGATTTAGAAGAGAGTATTAAAAAGATTTCACATCAAAACTCTATAGATACAAGGTTAATGTTAAATCAATTATTAAGACGAATAGAAAGAGGATTAAATACTATTGAAATAGTAGATGATACAGCAAACTTTTCTAACTTAGATGAGAAATTAAAAAAAATTGTAGCAGATGAAATAGAAAGATTTTATGTTAAAACTGATAATAGCAAAGAAATAATAGATGAAAAAGATAAAATTATTAGATTGATTCAAAAAAGATATGGGGAACATGTCTTATCATTGAAAAAATCATTGAAAAGTAAAAATCAAGAAATTATAGGTTTAAAGATTCAGTTAAAAGAGTCGGATAAATGGTTAGATGAGATAAATAGAAAATATGAGACTTTAGAAATAAATTCAAATAAATTTGAGCAAGAATTACTTAAATTAAAGAGAGAGAATAAGCAATTAGTAGATAGTATTTCTAAGTCAAATAGTAATACTATTGATTATGTTAAATTCATGAAGTATAAAAATGAAGTTGAGAGCTTAAAAAAGCTAATCAAGCAGTTAGAAATTGAAAATAAACAGATTGATGAATTAAAAAAGAGTATTGAATTATCTTCTGAAACAGCTTCTAATTTGCTTGAACTCGAAAAAACTTACAAAAAAGAGGTTGAACAAATAGAAAAGAGATTCAAAAAAATTAAACATAATCCAAAAAATGAAAAACGACTTAGACGAATCTCTAGGCAAATTAAAGGGTTTGAAAATAAATTAGAAGAGATAAAGAAAGAAAAAAAAGGAGATACTCTAATAACTTTGAGACTTGTTGAAGCTGATTTAGAAAAAATAGAATCTATTATGAATAAAAAACGCTTACCAATTTATCGTTTATATTATTTGGTTAGAAGTATATTAATAGGTGGTATTTTATTAGGATTTTTAGTGATTATTTTATTGAATTATATATATAAATTTTAGAATTAAATTAATTCCAACCACCCACCAAGTTTTTCAATCTGAAGTCCCATAGCAGTAGTTTCATATCCTCTCACAGACTCTATATATTTTTTACAAAACCCCTCTACCATACAACCACCTGCTTTTCCTCTCCACTCTCCACTCTCCAAATATGCCTCTAAATCATCTCTATTAAAAGTAGAAAATTTATAGTAGGTAGCTGAAATATCTACTAGATAGAACTTTTTACTCTTAAGATGCATAGCTGAAATTATGGATATATTTGAGTTACTTTGAAGATTTAAAATCTCTCTTGCCTCATTAATATCTTTTGGTTTTCTAAGTATCTTGCCATCTGAAGTTGATATAACAGAGTCTGCTGTAAGTAGAGGTAACTCTAATCCAAACTCTTTTATAGCCGACTCTAACTTTCCTCTACTTGCTAAATATACAAAATCTTTAGCTATATTGGTTTTTATCTGCTCTTCATTATATTTAGGAGCTTTCTGTATAAACTCTATATTGGCTCTTTTTAGAAGTAAAGCACGAGATTTAGAGTTAGAGGCTAGGTGTATCATCTAAAAACCTCTTAGAGTGACACCTAACCATAGAGCTATAACTCCTAAAAATATGTTTAGAGGAAGAAGAGTATTTGGAATAATAGCTACACTATCTTTCGCCCCTTTTAAATCTCCCAAATTAAAGAGTTTTTTGGCTCTTCTTCTCTTAATATACATATATATAAAGTTTATAGTCATAATTGTCCATATAGCCTCTTTAATATGTACTATAAATTTATTTGCTCCAAAATCTACTCCAACTGCCATAATAGTAGCTGTAATGATTATTAATATAATAAATGGTATCACTATATTGAAAAATCTACCCATTATATCTAGTGTCTTACCTAATCTAAGTTTATTATCTTCTATAAGTTGTAAGTTTGGATGAACTGCTAAACGAATTGCTATCATACCACCAACCCAAATAATTGCTGAGATTACATGTAAAAATATAATCTCATGTCCATAAGTTCCAAATATCTCTTTCAAATTCTCTCCTTAATATACTCTAAAGCTCTCTTTTTAGCTTCATCTATTTTTGATATATCTTTTCCTCCAGCCTGTGCGAAGTCGGCTCTTCCACCACCTCCACCACCTAATATTGGAGCTATCTCTTTTATCCAATCTCCTGCTTTAATTGGACTATTTTTAGAGCCACTTGCTATTAGCACTCTATTACCCTTTTTTTGAAATAGCATAATAGAGATAGTCTCATATCTGTTTTTAGCTTCATCTATAAACTCTTTAATATCTCCACTATCTACCTCATCAACTATAACATTAACACCTGATATATTTTGAGGTTTTAACTCCTTTTTATTTGATTTTAGAGCATCTTTTAGTTCACTCTTTAATCTTTTAATCTCATCTTTTAGTCTATTAATTCCAGCTATTGGGTTTTGATTTTTTAGCTCACTCTTTATCTCTTTTAACTCATCTCTTAGACTATTAACAGCTCTTAATGCACTCTCACCACATATAGCCTCTACTCTTCTAACTCCAGCACTTACTCCACTCTCTTTAGTAATCATAAATAGTCCAATTTGAGATGTATTATCCACATGAGTCCCACCACAAAGTTCTACTGAACTATCACCCATAGCAACAACTCTTACACTATCGCCATACTTCTCACCAAATAGAGCCATAGCTCTTGTAGCTCTAGCCTCATCTATACTCATAACTTTAGTTACTCTAGGAATTGCTCTTTTAATCTTATCATTTACCCAATTCTCTACTCTTCTTATCTCATCTTCACTCATAGCTTTTGGGTGTGAGAAGTCAAAACGGAGTCTATGCTCATCATTAAGCGAACCTGCTTGAGTTACATGCTCTCCTAAAATCTCTCTAAGTCCTACATGTAGTAGATGTGTTGCTGAGTGGTGCTTCTCTATCTCTGCTCTTGAGCTATCAACTAAAGCTTCAACTCTATCTCCTACACTAACTTTTCCTTCTACTTTAGATAGGTTCATATCTAAGAACTTTTTTGTATCTAATACTTTAGCCTCTCCTAAGAGTTCCCCTCTATCTCCAATCTGCCCACCTGACTCTGCATAGAATGGAGTCTTATCTAATAGAACCCAACCAGTACCATCAATAGAGTCAACCTCTCTAAACTTCTCATCTAAAAGAGCTAAAATTGTAGCTGTTGTCTGTTTTACCTCATATCCTACAAACTCATTCTCTCCAAACTTCTCTTTTAGTTTTTTAAAGTCACCAGAAGTTAACTCATCTCCTGTCCCTTTCCAATTTGCTTTAGATTGTGCCTTTTGAGCCTCCATTTTTCTATTGAATGATTTAATATCTAGCTCTATACCTCTCTCTCTTAACATATCCTGAGTTAAGTCTAATGGAAAACCATAAGTATCATATAGTCTAAATGCCACTTCACCATTAAATATATCTTTTGTATCTTTTAACTCTTCATTAAATAGTTTAATTCCAGCCTCAATCGTATTAAAAAATCTCTCCTCTTCTATCTTCATAGCACTCTTAATACCATTGGCTCTATCCTGTAGATATTTATAGTTTTCTCCCATAATATCTATAAGGGTATCTACTAATCTATATATAAATGGCTCTCTAAACCCTAAAAGATAACCGTGACGGATAGCTCTTCTCATAATCCTTCTTAGAACATATCCTCTACCCTCTTTATCAAAATTAACCCCTTGAGCTAATAGAAAAGATACAGAGCGAAGATGGTCAGCTATAACTCTATAAGAGGCACTATTTTTACCCTCATAGTTATATGGTATATTAATAAGCTCTCCAATTCTATTTAAAATAGGCATAAATAGAGAAGAGTGGTAGTTATTTAAAACCCCCTCTTTAATAGCTACAACTCTCTCTAAACCCATACCTGTATCTATGCTAGGTTTTGGAAGTGGAGTTAGGACTCCATTTATATCTCTCTCATACTGCATAAATACTAAATTCCAAATCTCTAAAAATCTATCTCCATCTCCACCCATTACATCTTGAGGTGAGTTGAAATTCTCCTCTCCTTGGTCATAAAAGATTTCACTACATGGTCCACATGGTCCAGTATCTCCCATTTGCCAAAAGTTATCTTTATCTCCAAAACGCATAATTCTATCTTTTGATATATACTTCTCCCATATAGCAAATGCCTCATCATCACTATTATGAACCGTTACCCATAGTTTTTCAATTGGTAGATTTAGATATTTTGATGAGGTGATAAACTCCCACGCATAGGCAATAGCATCCTCTTTAAAATAGTCAGCAAAAGAGAAGTTTCCCAGCATCTCAAATAGAGTATGGTGTCTTGCTGTATATCCTACATTATCAAGGTCATTATGTTTTCCTCCTGCTCTTACACAGAGTTGAGAAGATGTAGCACGAGGAGGATTAGGGATAGGAGCATATCCTGTAAATATATTTTTAAATTGTACCATACCAGCGTTTGTAAACATAAGAGTAGCATCATCTGGCACTAAAGGAGAGCTAGGGACAATCTTATGCCCTTTACTTTGAAAAAAGTCTAAAAATTGTTGTCGAAAATCCATATTTATAATCCCATTTTTTTATTATAGATATTCTATCTAAAATGAGGTTAATAATAAAGATTTTTATATATAAAAAAAACTATTATCATTGACTATTTTTATTAACTAAATCTTTTAGAGCTCTTTTCATACCTTTAAAAATTAAACTCTCATCAAAAATAGCATTATTAAATAGAGAAGATATAAATTTACCATCTCCTCCAGAGATATATATCTTTTTATCATTTTGATATTGCTCTATAACCCTTTTGATAGAAGAGATTATCCCATAGCTTATCCCATCTTTTGTTGATTTAGGTAGTCTATCTAAATCTATATCCCTATTTAAATCAGTTTTTAGAGCAGGTGAGATATTAGCATACCCTCTTAGATACTCTCTTAATCCTAAAAGTATAAAACCACCCTTATATATACTATCTTCTACAATATCAACTGTAATTGCTGTTCCTGCACTTATAAATAGACCACTATTATGAGATAGAGATAGAGCTTTTCTATCAACTCCCATAGTTGAGTATGCCCCATTTAGATTAATCTTAGAAGATATGTCTATCCAATTTTTTAACTCCTTAAGAGTCTCTTCTAACTCTTTTTTTACTGTAATATAATATACCTTTTTATCTCCATATAATTGAATAGCTTCTATATGGGATAGATGTATAACTCTCCCATTCTCATATATGTGAATTCGTGTATTTCCAATATCTGCTAATATCATTTTAACTACTCTTTTTAATTTTTTTTTATAATTATATCTTAAACAATAAATAATATAATATATAAAAGATTAAAAGGATATTTTATGTTAAGAGTTATATTAATAGGATTTATTTTATTCTCAGTTAATATTATAGCAGATAACCATTTAGGAGCTATTGTTAGTAATGGAGAGGAGAGTATAACTACTATTAATAGTAGAGGAATTAAAAAAGATATTAAAAATCATAACTATAGAGGATTTAGAAAAGATGACCATCGTTATGATAGAAGATATAGAAACTTTGATTATAACCGTTATGGATATTATAATGATGATGGGCTATATTTTGGTTATTTTGACCGTCATGGCTACTTTTTTAATAATATCTACTTTGAGTATAACTCAAGATATCCATATCAAGATAGATTATATAGAAGAGACCTCTTTTCGCCACACTCTCACCACTATAGAAGATATATATACTATAGTGATAATGATTGGAATAGAGTACATAGATATAGAGAGCCTAATGAGATTGTTTATGGATACTACTATGAGGAGAGATATAGACCTATAGATAGAATAGGGTATATAAGAGAGGATTATATAGAGGATAGAGACTATATAAGAGGTTATCACAACTATTATAGAGATGAGTACTATCCAATAGATAGAGTTTATATCTATGATGGTTTTTTCATTGATGCTGATGATATAAGAGGTGATAGAAGAGGTTATATAAGGGATAGAGATTATATAAGAAATAGGGTAAGAGATAGAGGACATATAATATATCATCGTTTTTCAGATAAAAATTCTAATAATAGAAATCATAACCACCATATTAAAGGAGATATTAAAGCCTCTTCTAGCCATGGTAGATTAAATGTTATAAAATAGAATATTAAGAATATTTTAAGTGAAATAGATATATTTTATATATAAAAAATAGAGGTAATCTTATGTTAAATAGAGAGATAAAAGAGTATAGAGCCATAAAAGAGAAGGCAAGAAACTATCTATGTTACATTATAAGTAGTAATATATCTTATGGAGCTAATATAGATAGCATAGAGAGTATCAATGAGACTCTAAATATATTGAAAAAAGCAATTCCTAAAAGTGAAGTTTTATATGCTTTAGATGCTAATGGTATCCAGATTACAGACAATATCTCTGATTTATCAAATCTGAATGGAATAAATATAGGAAAAGATAGAAGTAACCGTTCATACTATTATAATACAAAACTACACCATAGATGTGAAATCTCTGACCCATATCCATCAATAGCTAGTAAACACTTAATAGTAACAGCTAGTTTTCCAATATATGATACTGCTGATAATCTTTTATATATTATCTGTGTTGAGATTAGTCTAAAAAATATGCTACGAATAATACACCCAAGCTCTATAGATTCTCTTTTTGGAAGTGCTGGTAAAGTTGTATATACAATATTCTCTTTAGCACTATTTTTTGTAGCTATGCTTCTCTTTACCAAAGGTGTAACAAGTTTTGTCGGTTATGGTTTAGATTTTCATAAGGTAGAGATTAATGATATGTTTAAATCAACTATTCTACTTACTCTATCTTTAGCAATAGTTGATTTGGTAAAAGCTATATTTGAAGAGGAGGTTTTAGGAAAAGAGAAGAGATATAGTGATGGTGATACTCATCAAACAATGGTTAGATTTTTAGGCTCTATTATTATTGCACTATCTATTGAGGCTCTAATGTTAGTCTTTAAATTTGCACTTAATGACCCTAGTCAACTTCTATATGCTGTATATATAATGTTTGGTGTAACAGCATTACTTGTGGGTCTCTCATATTATCTTAAAGTTAGTCATGATAGTTGCAATACAAAAAAGTAACACTATTTTAAACTAATTAGCTTTTACACAAATTTTAGATAAAATCACCCTAATTTTAATATTAGGTTATAGATATATGTTAACAAGAATTTTTGGTTCAAGAAATAGTAGAATTGTAAAACGCTATTTAAAGAGAGCAAAAGAGATTAATAAATTAGAAGATAAGTATGAAAAACTCTCTGATAGTGAGTTAAAAGAGGCTTTTAATAAACTAAAAGAGTCTGTTAAAAAAGGAGAAAAGAGTTTAGATGAAGTTTTAAATGACTCATTTGCTATTACTAGAGAGGCTAGTAAGAGAGTTTTAGAACTTCGTCACTTCGATGTTCAACTTGTAGGGGGAATGGTTTTACATGAAAACTCTATTGCAGAGATGAAGACAGGTGAGGGGAAAACACTTGTGGCAACTCTAGCAGTGGCTCTCAATGCAATGTTAGGTAAGGGGGTACATGTTGTAACTGTAAATGACTATCTTGCAAAGAGAGACTCAAGAGATATGGGAAAACTATATAACTTCTTAGGATACTCTGTAGGCTGTTTAACAGATGATATATATGATGAGTCTGTTAAAAAGGCTCAATATGATGCAGATATCACCTATGGAACAAACAATGAGTATGGATTTGACTATCTAAGAGATAATATGAAGACACGAGCTGAAGAGAAGGTTCAAAGGGGTCACTACTATGCTATTATTGATGAGGTTGACTCTATCTTAATTGATGAGGCGAGAACACCACTTATTATATCAGGTCCAGTACAGAGAGATGTTAACTATTATGCTAAAGCTAATGAGATAGCTAAAAAGATGATAAAGGGTGAAAAAAAAGAGACTAAACCGGGTGAGCCAGAAGAGACTACAGGTGATTTCTATGTTGATGAGAAAAATCGTCAAGTTATTATGACTGAAGATGGACTTCAAAAGGCACAAGAGCTATTTGAGGTTGAAAATCTTTATGATTTAGAACATGCATCTATGGCTCACCATCTTGACCAAGCCATGAAAGCACACTATATATTTGTAAAAGATATTGATTATGTTGTTCAAAATGGTGAGATTATTATTGTTGATGAGTTTACAGGACGACTTAGTGAGGGTAGAAGATTTAGTGAAGGGTTACACCAAGCATTAGAGGCTAAAGAGGGAGTTGAGATAAAAGAGGAGTCTCAAACTCTAGCAGAGATTACCTATCAGAACTACTTTAGAGGATATGAGAAATTAGCAGGTATGACCGGAACTGCTCAAACAGAAGCTACTGAGTTTGCAGAGATATATAATTTAGAGGTAATCTCAATTCCAACCAATGTTCCTGTTAAGAGAAAAGATTTAAATGACCTTATCTATAATACAGAGAGAGAAAAATTAGATGCTGTAGCAAAAAAGATAAAAGAGTTATATAAAAAAGGACAACCTGTTTTAATAGGTACTGCCTCTATTGAGAAGTCTGAACTTATACATGAGAGATTAAAAAAGATAAAAATTCCACACAATGTATTAAATGCTAAAAATCATGAACATGAAGCAGAAATTATTGCTCAAGCTGGTAAAAAAGGTGCTGTAACGGTAGCTACTAATATGGCAGGTCGTGGAGTTGATATTAAAATTAGTGATGAGATAAAAGAGCTTGGTGGTCTCTATATCTTAGGAACAGAGAGACATGAGAGTAGAAGAATTGATAATCAGTTAAGAGGTCGTTCGGGAAGACAAGGTGACCCGGGAGTATCACAATTCTATCTAAGTTTAGATGATAATCTTCTAAGAATTTTTGGTGGTGAGAAGATTAGAACTATTATGAATAAGCTTGGAGTTAAAGAGGGAGAGTATATTGACTCTAAAATAGTTACTCGTTCAGTTGAAAAGGCTCAAAAGAAAGTTGAGAATATGCATTATGAGTCAAGAAAACATATATTAGAGTATGATGATATAGCAAATGAGCAGAGAAAAGCTATATATAACTTTAGAAATCAACTTCTTGACCCTAATTTTGATATAGATAGTAAAATCAGAGAGAATAGAGAAGAGTATATAAACTATCTTTTAGTTGAGTCTGATATTTATGAAGGGACACCTAAAGAGGATTTCAATTTAGATAGATTAAAAGAGCTATTAAATAGTAAATTGGCAATAGATTTTGATAAAGAGCTATTTAAAGATAAAGAGTATGATGAGATTAAAAAGATACTTCATGATGTTTTAGAAGAGAGTTATGAAGAGAAGATGAAGCCTCTCTCTAAAGAGCAGAGAAGTGAAGTTCAAAGAGTTCTATATCTACAAGTTTTAGACCCACAATGGAGAGACCATCTATATGAGATGGATGTTTTAAAAACTGGTATTGGACTTAGAGGATATAATCAAAAAGACCCACTTACAGAGTATAAAAAAGATAGTTATAATCTATTTATTCAACTAATTGATAGAATAAAACGAGAAGCAATAGAGACTCTACATCTTGTTCAGTTTAATTTTGAAGACCCTGAAGCAGAGAGAAAACGGATGGAGGCTATCTTAGATGAGCTAGAGAGTGACCTTGAAAAGGCTAAAACAAATGAAGATGAGATATTTGAAGCAGAGGTTGAAGAGAGTAAAGAGAGAAAGCCAATAAGAGCAGTAAAGAAACCAAAAAGAAATGAGCCTTGTCCATGTGGAAGTGGTAAAAAATATAAACACTGTTGTGGTAAGAGTGGACCTAAAAAGGGAATTTTAGCTTAGTAATATGAATATAAATAGAAAGTTCATCCATAAGATAATAAGACACTATTTAAAATATGATAGAGATAACCCTTTTATCTTTGTCTCTATGTTACTTGCCTTTTTAGGGATTACTACAGGTGTAATGGTACTTATGATTGCAATGGGTATTATGAATGGAACAGAGAAGGAGTTTAAAAAGAGACTATTTGTAATGAACTATCCCATAACTCTAATCCCTACAAATGCTAATAGTTTAAATGATACTTTAATCTCAAAACTATCAAAAGAGTTTCCATATATGAAGTTTAGTCCATACTATACAACACAAGTTATTACAAAAAGTGGCTCTAATGTAAATGGTTCTATATTATATGGAGTTGACTTTAAAAAAGAGGCTAATATAAATGAGGTATTTAAAAAAGCATTAGATAACTCTATATCTCTAAATAATAAATATAAAATGGTTGTAGGAAAAACTTTAGCTGAGAGCTTAGGAGTATATAATGGTAATAAATTAACTCTATATTTCTCTGAACAACAGGCTATAGGATTTGGAACAATGCCACTTCAGAAGAGATTTACTATTATAGGAGAGTTCGATTCAGGACTTAAAGCTTATGATAAGGCAATAATATATAGTTCATTAGAGGCTTTTGAAAAAATTTTAAGAAGACGAGCAGGATATTATGATGGTATCCATATATATACTAAACATGCAATAAGAAATGCTAAAAAACTAAAAGAGTTTTTACGAAAAAATCATCTCTCATCTATTATAGTTGAGGGGTGGTGGGGGCAGAATAAAAGCTTCTTTTCTGCTATGGAGATGGAGAAGAAGGCTCTATTTTTAGTTCTACTTCTTATTATATTGGTAGCATCACTAAATATTATCTCATCTCTATTAATGACTGTTATGAGTAGAAGAAGTGAGATAGCTCTATTAAGAACTTTAGGTGCTTCAAAATGGGAAGTTAAGAGGATATTTTTTAAATTGGGTATTATTATTGGTGCTAGTGGGATTATTGCAGGGACTATTTTAGGATTTATTGGAATATGGGTATTAAAGACTTTTGATATAGTTTCACTATCTGTAGATGTATATGGTTTTTCAAAACTTCCTGTTGACTTAACAACGACAGATTTTATATCTATTATTATAGGGACAATTATTATTGTAATCTTATCATCTCTATATCCATCATTTAAAGCATCATCAACAGACCCACTTACTGTTTTAAGGAATGAATAATTCTTTAAAAGAGTTATTTAATCTATTAACTCTTTTTTATCTCTTTAAAATTTGTTATTTTATCTGTAACTTTAAATCTAAATGGGGGATATTCATATAGCAGACTCCGTTTCTCTGTCTCAAACATTGAGTATCCCCATATAGAGCTATATTGATTAATATCCTCTCGATACTTCTCTATCTGTTTTAGATAGCTTTTAATTGATTTAGACTCTATAATATATATCTTTCCAAGACTATTTATAATTGGGCTATGTTTTCTATGAAAATCATGGTCAAACTCTAAAACTCTACGCCCATCATCTGTAATACCAACTGTTCTAAATGTCATACTCTTCCCAACAGCAGGTAGGTTCATTACATTTCGGTCACTACTTAGAAAGGGAATACCAAGCTCATCTCTAATATTTTTAAGTCTTTTAATAAGATTATGACTCTCTTTTGGTAATTTAGTAAGCTCTTTATCAATTTCATCACTATAACTTCCTAATATCTTCTCCTCTCTTATCTCTTGTACTGTTCGTGCATTATTTGTAAAATTTGCACTATTCTCTCTAAATCCTTTAACGCTAAATGTGTAGTATGGTAAAACTCCTATATCATT
>WGAM01000028.1 GCA_015494795.1 Campylobacterota bacterium | reverse complement strand
TTCTTTGCATAGTTCAAATAAGCATTATTATTAAAATAATATTGTCTAACACTATAAAGACCTACATTATAAAGTCTCGCAGAGTAATAAGATAACTGTTTAACAATTTCAAGTTTGGTGGAACTGAGTTTTAATCGGTTCTTTTGAGTTATTATCATAGTCTTCATATAGCAATTATATACAAAATATGATATGATGTCAAGTGAGAATTTTCAGCAGAGCTGATTATTTCTCCTCACCGCCATCAATGGCGATGTCTCCGAAATAAGGAAAAATTGATGAAAAGAAGAGATTTTATAACAACAACAGCTCTAATAACAGGAGCAGTTACAATTAATGGCTGTTATCAAGAGAGTAAAAAGAGTATAAATGTAGTAAGAGGTAAAAAGGTTAAATTAAAACTTGCCACTTCGTGGCCTGCACACTTTCCAATTATGGGAACAGGAGTTGATAGTTTTGCAAAGATGTGTGGGGAGCTTAGTGGTGGAAGTTTAGAGATAAAGGTATATCCTAAAAATATATTAGTTCCTGCACTTCAAGTATTTGATAGCTGTTCTGCTAATCAGATTGATGCTTTTCACTCTGGTGTCTATTACTGGAAGGGTAAAAATTCAGCTTTTTCCATATTTGGAGGTATGCCTTTAGGGCTTTTGAGTGAAGAGATGATAACATGGTTAAAGTTTGGTGGAGGAATGGAGCTATGGAGAGAGCTTTATGGTAGATTTAATCTATATCCATTAATTGGAGGAAGCACGGGACCACAGATGGGAGGCTGGTTTAAAAAGGAGATAAAATCTATATCTGACCTAAAAGGGCTTAAGATGAGAATACCCGGACTTGGTGGAGAGGTTATGAAAAGACTTGGAGTAAATCCTGTACTTCTACCTGCTGGAGAGATTTTTACATCATTAGAGAGAGGAACTATAGATGCTACAGAGTGGGTAGGCCCTGCACTAGATATGATGATGGGGTTTGATAAGGCTACAGAGTATTACTATCAAGGTTGGCATGAACCAGGTTCTATATTAGAGATGACTTTTAATAAAAATAGATGGGAGAAACTAAGCAGTGAACATCAAGCCATAATTACAAGAGCATCTGAAGCTATGACTGCTAATATGATAGAGGAGTTTAGATATAAAAATGCAAAAGCCCTGCAAGAGCTATATAGAAGAGGAGTAAAAATTAGAAAATTTCCTAATGATATGATGAGATTAGCAAAAAAGGCATTAGATGAGGTTTTAGAAATTGAGTCTAAAAAGAGTAGTGATTTTAAAAGGGTATTAAAAAACTATAATGAGTTTGTAAAATTAAATAGACCTTGGAGTGATATTAGTACAAAACATATTTTAGAGATTAGAGATTAAAATTTTACCATCTCTCACTACGGCAATCTTTTTTTGACAAGCTAGAGATGGTAGAGATATATAGTTTTTAAACACTCTATTTTGATGAAAATGCCCCTCGACTATTATGGCATTTGGGGGATATTTTTCTATTATAGACTCTATTATATTTTCAAAATTTTTAATCTTACCACATATATATTTATCTTTAAGTTTTTTAACTCTATGGTCTATAATAATCTTTTCAAATGGAAGAAGTAGCTTTATACTATTTCTATTTCGTAAAAGTTTAGTATATATTTTATATATTAGTGTAGTTTTATATCTATCTCCATGAGATAGATATATATCTTGACTATTTAATCTAAATTTAACAGGTTGCTCTTCTATAGGATATATTTTAATATTTGGAAAAATCTCTTTTAGACAAAAATCATGATTACCCTCAATATAGTATATATCTATTTTATTAGATAAAATATTAATTAAATCTATTGCATCTTGAACAAAACTCTTAATATATTGACTATATCCAAATAGAAGATTAAATATATCTCCCATTAAAAAGAGTTGTTTTGTACTTAACTTATTACTCTCTATCTCTTTTAAAATATCTAAAAACTCATCTCCATAATCTGGGTAGTGTGCATCAGCTATAAAGATAGCTCCATCTTCTATCTCTATTGACAATTTTTACATAATCCATATAGATTTATCTGTTTAGAGACTATTTTAAAATTCTCAATATCTATATTACAATAACTATCTAGTTCTCTATCCTCTATATTACCACAAGATTTACATATTAGATGAATATGCTCATCTTTTTTAAGTTCATATTTTGACTTTTTACCATTTATAGGAACTTCAATAATTACATTCTGCTCTAACATTAAAATAATATTTTTATATATTGTAGCAAGAGAGAGGGTAGGATAGCTCTTTTTTAAATCATCATAAATATCATCTATATTAATATGCCCTGCTCTATTTATGGACTTTAATATATTTGTTCTCTGAATAGTGGCTTTTAAATCATTCTGCTTTAGTAGAGAGATGTAATCTATCATGATTTTTTGCCCTTTAAAAAATAGTATGAGCTAAAATTACTCATACTAATAGTAGAACCTATAGTTCACTCTCATGCTTTGCAAGATAATCTGCAACACCATCAGCATCAGGCTTCATACCTTCGTCTCCATCTGCCCAACCAGCAGGACAAACTTCACCATGCTCATTTGTGAAAATCATAGCATCAACCATTCTAATCATCTCATCAATATTTCTACCAAGTGGAAGGTCATTAATTACTGCATGTCTTACAGTTCCATCTGCATCAATAAGAAATGAGCCTCTAAGTGCTACTGCATCATCTAAAAGAACATCATAATCTCTTGAAATCTGTTTTGTAAGGTCTGATACAAGTGGAAATCTAACTTGTCCAATACCACCCTTATTTACAGGAGTCTCTTTCCATGCAAAGTGAGAGAATTGACTATCAACAGATACACCTATAACATTAATACCTCTTTTTGTAAACTCATCTAATCTATGGTCAAATGCAATAATCTCTGATGGACATACAAATGTAAAATCTAATGGGTAGAAAAATAGCACTGCACCATTTTTCCCTAAATTTTCCATTAAATTAAAGTCATCTACTATTTGGTTATTTCCTAATACAGCTGTTGCTGTAAAATCTGGAGCTTTATTTGTTACAATCATTTTATACCTTTTTTTTAATAAAAATTTTTATTAACAACGAAATATTATCAATATAATCTTAAAATTTAATTAGTCTCTTGGTCAACTATCTTATTAGCTTTAATCCAAGGCATCATAGCTCTAAGTCTCTCTCCAGTCTTCTCTAGCTCACTAGCTTTTAGATTTCTTCTCTCTGCATTCATTCGAGGATAACCTGCTTGTCCCTCTAATATAAAATCTTTTGCAAATTTACCATTCTGTATCTCTTTTAAAATCTCTCTCATAGCCTTTTTAGACTGCTCATTAATAACTCTAGGTCCACTTATCATATCTCCATACTCTGCTGTATTTGAGATAGAGTATCTCATATCTGCAATTCCACCCTCAAAAATAAGGTCAACAATAAGTTTTGTCTCATGAAGACACTCAAAATATGCCATCTCTGCTGGATAACCTGCCTCTGTTAGAGTCTCAAATCCTGCTTGAATAAGTGCTGTAATACCACCACACAGTACTGCCTGTTCTCCAAATAGGTCAGTCTCTGTCTCATCTTTAAATGTAGTCTCAATAATTCCAGTTCTACCACCACCAATAGCAGATGCATAAGATTTAGCTAGTTCAAGAGTCTCTCCTGATGGGTCTCTATCTACTGCTACCAAATCTGGTATTCCTCCACCTCTTAAAAACTCACTTCTTACAGTATGTCCCGGTGCTTTTGGTGCTACCATCATAACATTAATAGATGGAGCAGGATTAATTCTTCCATAGTGGATTGAAAAACCATGTCCAAATGCGATTGTTGCACCCTCTTTTAGATTTGGAGCAATTTGATTATCATAAATCTCTTTCTGCTTCTCATCTGGAAGTAGAATCATTACAACATCACCCTTAGCAGATGCCTCTTCAACACTTAATACCTCAAAACCTTTTGCCTCTGCTTTTGCCCAAGAGCCTCCACCTTTTCTAAGACCTACAACTACACTTACGCCACTATCTCTTAAGTTTTCAGCATGTGCATGTCCTTGACTACCAAAACCAATCATTGCTACTGTTTTTGATTTGATAATATCTAAATTACAATCTTTATCGTAATATACATTTAAATGTTTCATTAATTTTTCCTTATGGGGTTTAAAATTTCGCGATTATAGCTAAAGATTACTTACATACTTAAATCTATAATGCTATAATATAATTTAACTAATTCTATTTAATTTAAGGATTTAATATGTTACAGTTTTTAACAAATGAACTATTATGGTGGCATTGGATTATTTTTGGATTTATTTTACTAATTTTAGAGATTTTTACAGGTACATTTATAATATTAGGTTTAGGATTAGGTGCTATTATAGTAGGAGTTATAGATATAATCTTGATTTTATCTTTAAATAGTAAACTTTTATTGTGGATTATATTTAGTTTAATATTTATAACCATACTATTTAAATTTTTAAAAAAAACAAAACAAGATAGTAGTGGTCAATCAAATTATGCTATAGGGGTTAAAGGTGTGGTTGAAGAGCCTATTGATGCCTATGGTAGAGGTAAGGTAAAATTTAATCAACCAATACTTGGAAATACGATATGGCACGCTACAGCAAAAGAGGATATTCCAATTCTTTCAAATGTTAGAGTTGTTGACGTTAAGGGAAACCTTATTGAAGTTAAAAAATATAAAAAAAGGATTTAAAATGGAGATAGGATTTAATATATTAGTTGTTCTTATTATGGGTATTATTATTACTCTATATAAAGGTATAAAGATAGTTCCTCAAGGAGAGGAGTGGGTAATAGAGAAACTTGGTAGGTTTAATAAAACACTACAACCGGGATTAAATTTAATTATACCATTTATAGATACAGTTAGAGCAAAAATCTCTACAAGAGATATTATTATGGATATTCCACAACAGGAGGTTATTACAAAAGATAATGCAGTCATTAGAACAAATGCAATAGCATTTGTTAGAGTTACTAACCCTAAAGATGCACTATATGGTGTAGAGGATTTTAAATTAGCTATTGCTAATCTTATAATGACAACACTCCGTTCTATTATTGGAGAGATGAAACTAGATGAGGCACTATCAAACAGAGAGATTATAAAAGCAAAATTAAAAGATGCTATAATTGATGATGTTGCAGATTGGGGAGTTACTATTAAATCTGTTGAAATTCAAGATATTAATCCAAGTGGCTCTATGCAGGAGTCTATGGAGAGACAAGCAGCAGCAGAGAGAGAGAGAAGAGCAATAGAGACAACAGCAGAGGGAAATAAAAATGCAGCTATATTAGAAGCAAAAGGTAAACTTGAAGCATCTAAGCTAGAAGCTGAAGCTCAAATTGCACTAGCTAATGCCTCTGCTACTGCTATTGAGATGATAAGTGATGCCGTGAAAGGTAAAGAGTTACCTGCAATGTTTCTACTTGGTGATAGATATATTAATAGCTTGGAGAAGATGTCAAACTCAACTAACTCTAAAATTATTGTATATCCTGCTGATATTCAGAGTTCAATTAAGGGTATGTTGGGGTCAATTTTTAAATGAAAACAAAATCTTTAATGGTTATTAGCAGAACTCCTCAAAGTGGTATGAGATTTATCACTATGGGGATTATGGCTATGCTTAAGAGAAAAATACAACACTTAGCATTTTTTAAACCTATTGTAGATAGTCTCAAAGATGATAATGATATGCACTTCTATAGAGACTATTTCAGATTAAAGCAGAGTAGAGATAGTGCATATTTACTAGATTTTGAGAATGTAAAGAGATTATTATCACAAGATAGAGATGATTTAATTTATGAGAAAATATTAGAACATTACGAATTTTTAATAAAAAAGTATGATTTTGTAATATGTAATGGAATGATAAATATAGAGTTAGAGGAGTTAGTAGATTTTGATATTAATTTTGAGATTGCTAAAAATCTTCAAATTCCAACAGTTGAAATTATTAATGCTAAAGATATGAGTATAGATGAGATAGTTGAGAGTATAGATTATATTATCCATCAATCAAAAAAAGAAAAAGTAAGACTACTCGGACTATTTATTAATAGAGTATCAGAAGAGATTTTAGATAATATAAGAGAGTTAAAAAAAGAGGTTAATATATTTGCTATACCAGAGATAAAAGAGTTAATCTCTCCTACTATGTTAGATATAATAAAAGAGTTAAATGGTAAAGGTATTATTTTAGATAGCTCTATGTTAGATAGAACAATCTATCAGAGTAAAGTAGCCACTATGATGTTACCTAACTATTTAGACTATTTAGAAGAGGGTGATTTAATAATAGTATCTGGAGATAGATGTGATATTTTAGTTGGAACACTAATAGCTAACTACTCAAAAAACTATCCATCAATTGCAGGTATCCTATTAACAGGTGGGATAACTCCACCAAAATCTATATATAGATTAATAGATGGGATAGATATACCTCGTATTCCAATAATATCTATTAAAAGCCATACCATAGAGGCTGTAGAGAAGGTAGAGAGAGTCTCAGCTCAAATTACAACTTATAATAGGAAAAAATTAGCCTTAGCAGAGGGTATTTTTAGTAGATATATAAATCTAAAAAGTCTAAAAAAATATCTCTCTTTAAATCAACCAGACTCTATGTCACCTATTAGATTTACATATAGTATATATGAAAAAGCAAAAGAGTCTAATAGCAATATTCTACTATTAGAGAGTGGCGATGAGAGAGTATTAAGGGCTACTGATATAGTTCTTCGTAGAGGATTATGTAAAATTACACTTCTTGGTAAAAAGGAGCAAATATATCAAAAAGCTAGTACTCTTGGATTAGATTTATCAAAAGCTACAATAATTGACCCACAAGATAACCCATATATAGATGATTTTATAGATAAATTCTATGAGTTACGAAAAGATAAGGGAGTTATCTATCCTATGGCAAGAGAGATGATAAGTAGAGTTAACTATTTTGGGACTATGATGGTATATTTTGGATTAGTAGATGGGTTAGTTAGTGGTGCGACACACACTACAAAAGAGACAATTAAACCAGCATTTCAGATTATTAAAACAAAAAAAGGGATAGATATTGTATCTAGTATCTTTTTTATGTTAGTCAATAGTAGAGTTTTAGTATATGGAGATTGTGCTATAAATCCAAATCCAACAGCTAAAGAGTTAGCCCAAATTGCAATTAGTTCAGCCCAAACAGCAAAAACATTCGGTATAGAGCCTATCGTTGCTATGTTGTCATACTCTAGTGGAAATTCAGGAGTTGGCAGAGAGGTAGAGAAGGTAAGAGAGGCAACCAAAATAGCTAAAGAGTTAACTCCAAATCTTCTAATAGAGGGACCAATCCAATATGATACAGCCATAGATATAGAGGTTGCTAAAAAGAAGATGCCAAATAGTAGAGTAGCAGGAAGAGCTACTGTTTTTATTTTTCCAGATTTAAATACAGGAAACAATACATATAAAGCAGTTCAGAGAAGCACTAATGGAGTTGCAATAGGTCCAATTCTACAAGGGCTAAATAGACCATTTAATGATTTAAGTCGTGGTTGCTTGGTTGATGATATAGTTCATACTATTGCAATTACTGCAATTCAAGCAAAATTTTTAAAGGATTAAAATGAAAATTTTTGTCTTAAATTCTGGAAGTTCATCTATAAAATATAAACTATTTCTATATAGAGATAGAGAGTTTAAAATTATAAATAGTGGTCTTATAGAGCATATTGGAGAGGGCAAAGAGTATCCAAAAAATCATAAAGAGGCATTAGAGTTAATAGATGAAGATTTTAATAGTTTTGATATAATTGCCCATAGAGTAGTTCATGGTGGCTCATATTTTACAAAAGCAACTATTATAAACCAAGATGTAATTGATAAAATTGAAAAAGTCTCATATCTAGCACCAATTCATAATCCTGCCAATTTAGAGGGAATTAAGGCTCTATCTAAAGTTAATACTACTCAAATTGCATTTTTTGATACAGCATTTCATCAAACTATGCCAATTGAGTCATATAGATATGCTATAGGAGAGAATTTTTCTAATATTAGAAGATATGGTTTTCATGGAATATCACATCAATATCTCGCTAAAGAGGCATCAAAACTACTAAACAAACCTCTAAATAGATGTAATCTTATTACACTTCATTTAGGTAATGGAGCAAGTGCAACAGCAATTAAAAATGGTAAAAGTATAGATACATCAATGGGATTTACACCATTAGAGGGTTTAGTAA
>WGAM01000027.1 GCA_015494795.1 Campylobacterota bacterium | reverse complement strand
GCTCATCTAAAGTAGATAAAACCTGCATCTGTTGTGTCTGCTCATCTAACTGAGGTAAAATCTGTGAAATATGCATCTTATAGTGTTTTCCACCATAAAGAAGTTGCCCCTTGTTTCCTACTTTTACTTCATTGACATAGTTTAAAGGGATATAAGAGTTCACTAAAAAACTTTTCCCACCTTTTACAATAGAGACCAATGCCTTGTTGGCATCAACAACAGAGTTAAGAGGCACTAAAATTTCAGCTACCTTTCCTGAACCTTGGGCATGAATAGTGTATCTACTTTTAATATGCCCCTTAGTTGAGACTCCTAAAATCTTTAGTTGAGTTTTAATAGTATCAATTTGAGATAATACCTCATCTCGCTCTCTCTGCTCCCTATTAACTCTCTCTAGTGACTCTAAACCTTGATTATAAAGCTTTTTTAAAATTTTGTAATTTTTATTGTGAATAGACAACTGCTTTCTAAGAAGTTTTAGCTCTGAAGAGAGTTTAGAAAGCTCCAAAGACTCTATAATGGCAATAGCTTGACCTCGCTTAACACTCTGCCCTTGCTTTACTAAATATTTAACTACTCTTCCACCAACTCTAGCCATTATTGACTCTTTAGCTGAACTTAGTTGAACTATTTTACTATTAACCGTAATGGCATCTTGAAAATTTTTTTTCTCTACCTTATCAATGGGAACATCTAACCCCCAAAGAGTCTGTAGTAAAAGTAGTAATACTACTGCTAATTTTCTACTCATTATATGCTCCTTTAATATAGTTAATTTTTATAATATTTTTCTCTATAGAGAGTTTAGTTGATAAAAGCTTCTTTTTTGTAATAAGTAACTCTTTTTTAATATTACTCAATTTTAAGATATTAATCTTAGCAATTGAGTAGCCTCTTTGATAGAGTTCTAAAAGTCTATTTTGCTCCTCTTCTAATGCCTTATATTGAGCTTTTAAACGCTCCTCTCTTTCAATCTCTTGATATAACTGCTCTAACTCTAAGTTTAAAGCTCTCTGTTCACTCTCTCGTGCTAACTTTTGATTGTTAAGCTCAATCTTTGCTAGTTGTTTCTCTTGTGACTTATCATTAAAAATAGGCAAAGGTAGAGAGACCCCAATACGAAAAACATCTTGGTCAGGCTCTGCCTCCATCTCTGAAAACACCTCTAGTCTCTCTATAGAATTAGAAGCAACTGCTAACTTAGCTTTAGCTACTTCCTCTTTTTTCTCTCTAAGTCTTAAGAGTGGGTGAGTTGAACTACTAGAGGTCTCAAAAAATTGATGTTCTGCCTCTATATTAAGTGATGTTTTAAGATTGGCAAAACGCAAAAGCTCATTTTTCCTTTTTAAAATCTCTAACTCTAGCGACTTTAACTCACCTAAAATCTCTTGTTCTTCAATTTGAGCTTGAAATAGCTCACTCTTAGCTACTGTTCCACCCTCAAAACGCCCCTTTGCAATAGAAACTATCCTTTGAGAAATCTCTAATGCCTCTTGTTGCAGTTCTCTCTGTTTAACTGACTCTTTATAGAGGATATATAGCCTATTAAAGCGATAGATAAATTGAGCCTTAAAGAATTTAAAACTCTGCTCTTGCTCCTCTACTTGCGTTTGTGTAAGTCTCTTTTTATTCTCTTTAACCCAAGGAAGCAATAGTGACTGACTTGCTCCAACTCTAGCTCCTATTTGGTTCTCTCTAAGGAGTCGTCTATTTGAGAAGTCTGAGAATTCAAACTCTACATTTGGGTTCTCTAATCTCGTCGTCATTTGACCTTGTAGTTTAGCTTGTTCTCCTTGGCTTTGGGCTATCTGTAATTGTGCATTGTTTTGTATGGCAAGTTCAAGTAGTGCATCATAATTTTGGGCATGAAGCATGGCTACATAGAATAGACCGATTATATTTTTTTTCATGGTTATTCCTAAATATATTAATTTTTTTGTGGGTTTAAAAAAATATTTAGGCTATAGGAGGTCGAAAGGTATTATTAAAATAAAGGGTATTGTTAAGATGTAAATTATACTCTATGGTTCTATCAAGAGCAATTTGCTCAAACCAAGAGAGAGTATCAGGAAGTAAAAAAGAGAGATGAAACATAAAGTGTATCTCACAACACTCACTCTTATGTTTATCATGATGTTTAATGGCATGGTCAAACTCACTAACATACTCTTTTACTGAGCAGTGGTCACTAAAATCATTCTCTAAAACCACTCCATGTGCTATGGAAAAGAACATAACAGTTAAAAGGAGTAGATTTATTAATTTTTTCATAATTCTATTTTAGCTAAATAAATCTTTAATATAAATAATTAAACTATTTCACTTAAAAAAGTGTTGATAATCTTTGGTATATCTCCAATCTCCACCCCATTTAAAGCCATATTTTTTAAATATTTTAGTAGCAACACTATCTTTTAAAAGTACTGCTCTATGGCTAGGTACTCTTTTTCTATATTTGAGAGATTTTCTATGTGATATATGCCCTTTTCGTGAAATATATGGATTTTCAATAGGATTTATATCTATAGCTCTTCCAAAAGAGTGTCTTGACCACTTATTTGAGCCTGTTGCCTTTCTACAGTTAAAAGCCGATGTGTTATCTGCCTCTATTGATTTCCAATCATCTCCATTAAAATCACTAACCAACCTCATCTGTCGTATAGGATAACCGATATTATATAGCTCCTCCATAACCCAAACTATACTATTTGCTATATTTTTATTAACAATTAACTCCCCCATTTTATCTTTTCCACTAAAATTGTGGTATTTTACATTTATATAACGGAGATTTTTTAAAGGAACAGGGCAACCTCTATGCCATGAGCCTCCATCTATCATTCTTGCTTTAATAGCTGGTGTAATTTTAGTTATATTTGAATTAAATTCTGAAAATAGAGCTGTTGTAAATATTGTTAATATAAGAATTTTTTTCATTATGATTTTATCCTTTATAGATTAGAGTGACAACCATTTTTTAGCAATCTCTCTAAGTCCTAATACATTATCAGAGGCAAAAATTTTTAGTTTTGTCTCATATCTTTGTTTTCTTAGAGAGTAATTCTCTTCAAGATAATTAACTATTGCTTCACCTGAATGTATTAGAGTTGGAGAGTTTTTAAAGTATCTACTTAGAGAGTCACTAATTAGTGGAAAATGAGTACAACCTAAAATTAGAGCTGATGGAGTAGATATATTTTTAAAGTAGTAGTTCATTGTAGCTTCTAAGACTTCTCCATTAAATATACCCTCTTCTACCATTGGAACAAATAGACCTGTTTGTATGGCTGTTATATTATTATAACCTAAATTTTTTAGAGCATCTTGATATTTATTTGATGAAATTGTAGCACGAGTTGCAATAATTAAGATAGAGTCATCTTTTTTAATATTGTGTCTCTCTAATGCCATAACACCTGATTTTATAACACCAACTACTGGATATTTGCTCTGCTGGTTCATATCTTCTAGGGCATAAGCACTAACTGTATTACAAGCTGTAATTAGTAAATTTATATCAAAATTATTAAAAAACTCTAACGCCTCAAGAGAGTATCTAATAATTGTATTTTTATCTTTTATTCCATAAGGAACTCTTGCAGTATCTCCATAATATATTATCTCACTGAAATATTCAGATTTAATTAGAGATTTAACAACACTAAGTCCACCAGCACCAGAATCAAAAACTCCTATTCTCATCTTTTAACTATTGTTCATAATAGCTAAAAACTCTTCATTGTTTTTAGTCTTTGTCATTTTTGAGAATAGAAATTTAAGAGCCTCTACATCTTCCATATTCTGCATAGCATTTCTAAGCGCCCATACCTTTTGGAGAGTCTCTGCAGATATCATTAACTCCTCTTTTCTAGTTCCTGATTTAGTAACATCAATAGCAGGATAAATCCTTCTATCTGCAATATATCTATTTAGAACAACTTCAGAGTTACCCGTTCCTTTAAACTCCTCAAAGATAACCTCATCCATTCTACTACCAGTCTCAATTAATGCAGTAGCCACAATAGTTAAACTTCCACCCTCTTCAATATTTCTAGCTGCACCAAAAAATCTTTTTGGTTTATGTAGGGCATTTGCATCAACCCCACCAGATAGAACTTTTCCAGAACTTGGAGTTACAGTATTATATGCTCTTGCCAATCTTGTAATAGAGTCTAATAAAATTACAACATCTTTACCACTCTCAACTCTTCTCTTTGCCTTCTCTATTACCATCTCAGCAGTTCGGACATGATTTTGTGCAGGTAAATCAAATGTTGAGCTATATACCTCTCCCTTTACAGAGCGTTGCATATCTGTTACCTCTTCTGGTCTCTCATCTACTAATAGAACCATTAAAGATACATCTGGAGAGTTATATGATATACCGTGAGCTAACTCTTTTAGAAGTTCTGTTTTTCCTGTTCTAGGAGGAGCTACAATTAAAGCTCTCTGCCCTTTTCCAATTGGGGTAAATAGGTCAAGAACTCTACCGGTAAGTTTTAATGGATTATACTCCAATTTTAATCTCTCTTTTGCATATAGTGGAGTTAGATTATCAAATAGTGGTCTCTTTTTAGACTCCTCTGGAGGTAGATAGTTTATTGCTTCTATCTTTAAGAGAGCATAATACTTCTCTTGGTCTTTTGGTTGTCTTACTTGACCAGTTACTACATCGCCATTTCTTAATGCAAATCTCTTAATCTGTGTACTACTCACATAGGTATCATTACTAGAGTTAGCAAAATTTCCATCTTCACTTCTTAAGAAACCATAACCATCATTCATAACCTCTAAAATACCTGTAAATAGGATAAATCCACCCTGTTTAACTTGTGACTTTAAAATCTCAAATATTAAATCTTTTCTTTTAAACTCATTAGGGTTTTCAACTTTAACCTTTAAAGCTATCTCTACTAACTCTTCCAATGTTTTGGATTGTAAATCTTCAACTTTATACCCCTCAACAGGAATATGTGTCCGATTGTTAGTTTTTTTCTTATTGTGATGTCGTTTTTGTTGTTGTTCGCTCATAAATCCTCTTGAAAGCTATATGGAGTTTTTTGTAGTTTTCTTTTGTAGTTTTGTTATTATAATCACTTTTTAGTTAATTTCTCATTATCATCATAATTTATTCAAAATTTTACTATAATTATATTTAAAAAGAAGTAATATGAGAAAACTATTTATAACTGACCTTGACCATACATTTTTAAACAGTAATCAAACAGTTACACCATTTAGTAGAGAAGTTTGGAATAGAAAAGCTAAAGAGGTTAAACTATCAATAGCTACTGCTAGAAGTTTTACTAAAACAGAATACTTTTTTAAAGGATTGGAGCTTAATGCACCTCTTATTCTATTAGATGGTGCAATGGTTGTAACTCCTCAAAAAGAGATAATTGATATAAAGACTTTAGATAAGATGGTTGTTGATATAGTTATTAATATAGGTAGAGAGTTTAAAATAGAACCATTTATAATAGCACTAGAGAACTATAAAGAGTTAAAAGAATCGTTTATTATGCCTCCTATTATGAATTATTATCAAGACAGACTTATTAAGAGTAGTTATTCAAAAGATACAAGACTAATATATAAAAAGAAAATAGAAGGAGAAGATAATACTCTCAAAATAGTATATATGGGAGAAGAGAGTATATTAAGACCTCTATCACTAAAGATAAAAGAGATTTTAAAAGATGAGATAGAGGTTAAATTATCACCTGAAAAATATATGGGTTGCTATTTTTTAACTCTACTACACCCATTAGGAGATAAGGCTAATGCTCTTAAAATAGTTAGTAGTTATTTAAATATACCCCTAATAAATACAACTGTATTTGGAGATAGTCTAAATGATATTAAAATGTTTAAAATAGCAGGAACTTCAGTAGCTGTTAGTAATGCTTTAGATGAGGTTAAAAGGGAGGCAAATATTATTTTACCTCATAGTAATAATGAAGATGGTGTAGCAAAATATCTACTTAAGCTATAATTTTATAGCCTACACCGTATTGATTTTCAATTAATCCATTGGGTAGTTTTTTGCGTAAATTTTTTATAAGTGTTCTTACAGATGATTTTGTTATTGATTTATTAAAATCATCTCCCCATACAAAAAATAGAATATCATCATCACTACAAAATTTACCCTTTTTTCTAATAAGAAGTTCAAATAGTTTTGACTCTTTCTTAGTTAAGAAAATAACACTATTTTTATGAAAAAGAGTTTTACTCTTTATATCCCATTGACAAAAATATGGAAGATAGATTTTATCTCTATCTTGTATCTTTTCAGAGAGTTTTATTAACTCATCTTCCAATATATTTTTATCTATTGGTTTTATAATATAACTTGAAAAAGAGAGTTCAATAACGCTCATAAGTGTCTTAACAGTAGAGTCTCTAGTAATAGCTATTAATAATAGCTTATCATCTATCTCTCTAATTTTTTTTGCAAACTCAATAGCAGTTGGGACAAGGAGTTCAATTATAACAACATCTGGTTTATAATTATAGTAAAATTCTAAAGGATTTTTTTCTGTCACAGAGACTTCTTTAAAATATTTTTTAAATAGAGATAGATATTTTTTTCTCTCTAAATCATCGAAATCTATATATAATAGAGTTAAATTTTTTAAATTTTTCATCCTATTTTCCCTCAACTTTATTGTATATATCTATATATATTTTTAACTGTTTTACTCTTTCCATACTTTTTCCCTTTTTTAAATTAAAAAAGTTAATAATCTCAAAAAAAAGTATAGTAAATGTGTGTTAAAAGTATAATAATTGTGGAAATCATATTTTTATCTTATACCCTACACCATATTGATTTTCAATTAGTCCTCTTGGAATTTTTTTACGCAAATTTTTTATAAGTGTTCTAATTGAAGCATTTGTAACTGTTTTATCAAAATCATCTGCCCACACAGCAAAGTATATCTCATCATCACTACAGGGTGAACCATTTTTATCTATAAGTAGTTTTAAAAGTTTCTGTTCTTTTTTTGTTAAGAATATGGGTTCATTGTTATGGAAAAAAGTCTTAGTTGAGCTATTCCAAGAGCAGTTATATCTTAAATATACTATTTTTCCATTATGGATTTTTTTAGATACTTTTAAAAGTGCTTTTTTAAGCTTAAATTCATCAACAGGTTTTACAAGATAGCTAGAGAAATTTAAATTTACTATCTCCAATAAAATATCTCTAGTAGCATAATCTGTTAGTGCTATAAATGCTACACTATCATCATACTCTCTAATCTTTTTTGCAATGGTTTCACCTTTAATTTGACAAACATATAAATCCATTATAATAATATGAGGTTTAATTCTCCTATATAGATTAAGTGCCTCTTTGCCACTATCTGCTATATATACTCTATCACAATTAGATTTTAAAATTGGTAAATATCTCTCTATTACATCCCTCTCTTTCTCTACATATAAAATTATTAATTTTTCTAATATTTTCAAATACTCTCCCTAAATAGATATTTGCTATAAGAAATATAGCTTTATATAGTGACAGAAAAATGTGATATAAGCGTGATTTTTGGGGGATTAATATTAAATAGAGTGTTTAATTGGTGAATATTTGTGCAAAAAGATATTAACCTTTTTGCTTATAAATTAGTAGAGTCCAAATTTTCCATCTGCTCTTTTATACATAACTCTCATAAGTCCATCATAGTCATTAAATACGATAAATTGTCGTTTTTTCTCAGCCTTAAGTGCCTCAATAGCTTCATCAAAATCTAATGGTTTATGAAGTTCTAAATCCATAGGAACTATCTCTACCTCATCATCTTCAGGGTCTAAATCTAATACTGCTTCTGCATCAACACCCATATCTTTAAATGACATTACTTTATGGTCTTTAACCTTATCAGCATATCTTCTTAAAGCTTTTTGAGCTCTATCAATCGCTATATCTACAGCATTATATACATCTCTATCTCGTTGTGTAATAACTATTGTATTTTTATCTTTTAAGTTGATAACAAGCTCAATTAAAACACCATCTTTGTTTTTATTATCACCTGAAATAATAGTGCTAGTTGAAATAATCGTTAAATTGTATTTATCTAAACTATCTATACTATCTGAAATATGATTTTTAATAGAATCCGATAGATTAAAATGTCTTCCCACTATATTTTTACTCATGATAAATCCTTTTTGTTGTTTTTGCTTAAATCAAATAGTTACTACTAATTAATAACTCTTTTTCACTATTTTTTTAAGTTTTTAATTATACCCAATATATGTAAATAGAAGGTAAATAGCTATAATTTTTGAACAGTTCTCCTATATAATGTAATATTTCTATCACTAGTTAAATCGTCAAAATCCTTATAACTTATATAAGTGTCTATTACTAGTGATATAGCTGAGTCAAAACCTGTAGGATTTGTTACACTCCATGTAGGAGTAATATTTTTAGAACAGTTTGGAAGGAGTTGACTATTGCCAATATATTTAATATCTACTCTAATATTATATAGATTATTAGGCTCACCAAAAACTCCATTTATCTGCTCTAAACAGTTATTATTAGAGACTCTATTATGATGGATTAGATATAAGATTGTAAGTTCTGTATATGACCTAGCTAAAAGTATAGCTTGTTCCTTTTGATATTGAGTAGTTGTTGATTTAACACTCTTTCCCGTAACATTCATAATAAGTACAGTTAGAGAACTCATAATAAATATAACAAATATAGCTGTAACCATAGAGAAAGCTCTTTTAAATTTTCTACTATTAATCATCTCATTATTACCTTCTCTTTACATGTACTAATATTATTATCTCCTAACTCCTCTGTGGCACACAATTTAAAGTGAATTATTCCACCACTTTCAGAGAATTTAAATACAGATAGATTAGTCATAAGAGTGTGTTTTGTTGTATTTGCATCAAGATAACTATCTCCATTCCATGGTTGATAGTTTGAATATAATACCAATTTAAATAGTCCATTTGGTTGTTGCTCTGGAGCAATAGCATAAGCACTCCATGCTAATTTATATCTCTCTGTAATAATTTTAGGTCTAATAGTATGATTTGTATCTCTACTTCTAGTAAAAGTTAGTGAATTATTTGTGTCATTATATACAGGAAATATACAATCTCTTGTAGATGTTGATAACTCTGGTATCATACCCATACATAGTGGACTATACTCTTTACTATCTGTATAGTAGTTATTATTTTCAATAAATAGTAAACCTGCTGGTCTATTTGCTGTTAAATCTACTCTCCCATTAGATAGATTTGACATAATAGTAGCAGTTTTAGACAGATTAGACCCGGGAGTTACAAATCTACTTCTATTTACATCATATTCATAATTAGCAATCCCACTCCAATTTGGATTTATATCGGAAGCAAAACTATCATTATCATACCCTACCCACTCAATAGTAGTATATTTATCTCCTCCAGTAGGCACATCTTCAATTGGTAACCAATCACTATTAGTTATAGCTCCACTTAAAAATGCTTGATGGTCTTTAGATATAGTTGTACCCTCTATTCTATATGTTAAACGATTTACTATCTGAGTTGCTATAAGTTCAGTTTTTCTACTCACACTATATATAGCTCTTTGTAAAATATAGTTCTCATAAACTTGCACAATAATCTGTGATGATATAGATGCTACGATACCTAAAATAACCAATACAAAAACAACCTCTATAAGTGAAAATCCTCTTCTTTTCATTAAAACTGTCCCTCACCTAGTGTATATGTACCTAGATTACATGAAAATGCATTTAGTGTAATATTCTTTTCTAACTCAGGAATGATTGAGTTTTTAGTTGTTAAGTTTATCTGTATAAATTTTATATTACTCTCTACTCCACCTAAATCTCTATTTAGATATATATTATTAATTGCTACTATTGAGTTATTAAAATCACTATTAGTTTTAGTTCTATCATTAGCAAATGTTACTATAGTCTTAATAGTAATATTTTGGTCAACATACTCTCCAATATCAGCAGTAGTAGTTTCACCATTAAATATGGTAAGATTTAAATCTTTATTATTATAATCATCAATATCATCATATAAATCAGGGCTTGTCTCATTTCCATCGGTACCTATGGGGGATGCTGATATATTATTATCAGCAATAGCCGAAGTTCTACTTGATGTGTTTACATCTATAATTCCACCAAAATTAAAAGGAGAGTTAGATTGTTGAGTGTTTAGTGTAATAATGGGTGCAACCCCTGTTGTATTATTTGCATCCCCCTCGTCCCAATGCTTACTAACAAGTATTCCTGCGTGAGATGAAGCTGCTGCAATTGCCTCTTGTTGCAAGGTAACATATCCACTATTTATAGATTGTTGGATTAACATAGGTGCAGATAGAAGTACAATGCCAATAATAACCAGAGCAAATATTAACTCTATCATAGCAATACCATTTTTAAATCTTTTATTTAGCTTATTTTTCATAATTAATATATTAATGTAATTTTATTTACATATAGTTTAAATTATAGTTTGATTTTAATATTTATTTAAGTTTAAGATTGTAAAGTTAGAGGTTTGAATAAAAATTGAAGTGGTGGCGCCAGACGGAATCGAACCGCCGACACAAGGATTTTCAGTCCTTTGCTCTACCGACTGAGCTATGGAGCCTTAAAAAGATACTTCTTGTTTGAAGTGACTGAAATTATAGCCACTTAAACTTAAAATAACTTTAAAGTAGATATTTTTTTTGTAAAAAATTAGATTTTATCTAATGCCTCTTTTAAATCATCTATTAAATCATCACTATTTTCTAATCCAACACTAAGTCTAATAAGCCCCTCTGGAACTCCTGCATCAATTAACTCTTGGCTTGATAACTGTTGATGTGTTGTACTTGCTGGGTGTGTAATAATAGATTTACTATCTCCAATATTTACAACTAATTTAAAGATTTTTGTGCTGTCTGCAATCTTTTTAGCCTCCTCTAGTGAGTTAACCTCAAATGATAATAGTCCACTCTGCCCTTTTGGAAAATATTTTTTAGCTAATGAGTAGTTTCTATTTGATTTCAATCCTGCATAGTTTACACTCTTTACTTTTGGGTGTTTTTCTAAGAATTTAGCAATCTTTAGAGTAGAGTCTGAGTGTTGTCTCATTCTAAGGGGTAGAGTCTCTAAACCTTGAATATATAGCCATGAGTTAAATGGGCTAGGGGTTGCACCTAAATCTCTAAGTAGTGCTAATCTAACTCTTAGAGTAAATGGAGGAAGAGGCATATCTGTATATATCAATCCATGATAACTCTCATCTGGCTCGTTAAAGTGGTAGTATCTAGGGTTATCTCTTATCTTATCTTCTAAATTATATCTCTCTACAATAATTCCACCAATTGCTAAACCTTGCCCTGTTGTATATTTACTAGCACTATGGACTACAATATCACAATTTAAATCTAAAGGTTTACATAATATAGGAGTGGCTACAGTATTATCTACACAGGTTAAGATATTATATCTATTAGCAATCTTAGTAATCTTATCAAAATCTGCTATGTCAATACTAGGATTTGAGATACTCTCAAATAGAATAAGTTTTGTTCTATCATCTATTAAATCTTCTAACTCTAATGGATTATTTATATCAAAATATCTACTCTCAATTCCAAATCTCTTAATAGTATGTGCCGTTAGAGTAGTTGTTCCCCCATAGACCTGTTTTGCTACAATAATATTATCTCCAGCCTCTGCCACATTTGCAATAGCATAAAATATAGCAGACATTCCAGAAGCAGTTGCTACACTAGCGACTCCACCCTCTAAAGAGGCAAACCTCTTTTCAAATATATCTGTAGTTGGGTTCATAAGTCTAGTATAGATATTTCCAATCTCTTTTAACTCAAATAGATTAGCTGCATGAGTTGTATCTCTAAACTCATAAGCTGTTGTCTGATATATTGGAACTGCCATTGTGGAATTTTCATCTTTAATATAACCTGCATGAACGGCAAGTGTCTCTTCTCTCATAAATTATCCCTTTATATTAATATAATTTTTTATTATATCATTTAGCTACTTCTATTTTAGTGATTAAAACCTCTCCATCTATCTCTTTTATAGTTAGTAGATGTCTGCTAACTCCTTTTAACTCTTTTTTTCCATTTTTTAATTTATAGTTAAAGGTAATTTTAATTTTTACCTCTTTAGAGTTTTTATCTAAACTTATAGTTTTTAATTTAATATTTGAGTACTCTCTTACTCTCCACTCTATTATATATTTAGCTTTATCTTTTAATAAATCTGCTCTAGTAAAACTCTTTTTATTAAAATAGCTCTTAATTGGATATGAGAATAGCTCTATAAAGTCTGATGGATTACTACTCTGCATCTCTCTATAGTATAGTTTTTTAACTAATGCTTTTGCTCTATCCTCTAAACTATCTATCTTTTTATCCTTTTTATCTTTTACAATAATACTATTAGACGCTTTTGCATAGTTGTTAACTCTACTATCATACATAGACTCTGCTATTATGGCAGGAAGTTTGCACTCTCCTACTGTTGTAGCAAGAAGAGGTGTAAAGATTACCCCTCTATTCTCTTTTAATATATATCTTCTACTCTTTTTATTATATATTTGCTTTTTAGGTAAATCTATAAAATCTAATACTCTATCATCTCTAATATCTCTATACTCTCTATTAATATTTATATCTTTAAATCTACTATTATTAGAAGAGTCATTTGAAACTCTACTATTTACAATAGTTAAACATGCTGGTACTCTCTGATTTACCACAACACTATCTATTTTTCCATAATTTGATATAGTAACTTTTGAGTATATCTTATCTCCTATAGAGATATTTTTTAGATTGATACTTCTATTATTCTCATTAATAAACTCTCTTTTTATTCCCAATTTATCTCTTTTATCTATCCTATTTTTAATTCTCTTAGGTAGATGTTTAACTAATTCAATAGTATATGCAAATGGATTAGAGTTTGGAGTTAGAGTTACCCTATCAGATTTTATACTATTAATATCTATTAGAGTAGGTTTAGTATAGTTCTCATCTCTTCCATTAAGATTTAGAGTTACATTAATTTTACTACTCTTAGGTTTTCCAAGATATATACTTATAGCCTTTAGAGCTAAGGCTCTCTCTTGAGTTGAGTATAACTCATCAAATGATTTTTGAACAGTGGCTAAATCTTTTATATCTTTTTTGAAATATTTAGTTTTGATAATAAACTGAATAAACATATCTCTTATATTAGATTCAAAATTACCACTATAGTTTGAGTATCTACTCTTTAGATATGATGATAATTTATAACCAACACTACTATATAACTTCTCTGCCTCCTCTTTTTTTCCTTGCATCTTTAAAATAGCAGACATATAGTATTTAGATAGAAAATGGTCACTATAAAAGCCCTTCTCATATAGCATATTTGCTATCCCCTCATTTAACTCTCCATTTTTAGCTAAAATATATCCAGCATAGACTCTATGAAAATTGGTATAAGCTCCTAAATAGTCATCATTTTTTAAAACAATAGATTTAAGTGCTTTAATAGTTTTTTCCAAACTACCCTTATCAACCCATATACCATCTCTATGTAAATCTAAAAGAGTCTCAGAGGCATATAGTGAGGCATAAGGATTAACACTATTTTCACCCTGCCAGTAGTTAAACTCACCATAACTATTTTGCATACTGATTAATCTCTTAACACCCTGTCGTATAAAGTTTCTACTATTAGATATAAGAGCATTATCTTTTAAAAAGGCTCTAGCATAGTGCATTGCTAAAATCTTAGATGAAATCTGTTCTGCACACCCATAAGGGTAACTAATTAGATATTTTAAATCATTTGCCAATACTCCAATTAGATTATCAGATAGATATATATATGCCTCTGCACCCATATACTCTTTTGGAATAGTAAAAGTTACCTTTTTATTGGTAATTCCTTTAAATGTCTTTGTGCTAATTGCATAAGGGTTATATATTGGTAGCTCCAGACTTTTTGAAATCTCATTACCATTGAACTCTGCTTTAATAGTTACTTTAGATTTACCCTCCTCTTTAGCTTTTAGAGTAGCATATATTAGGGTTGAGCTATTTGATGGAATAGTTATATTCTTATCTTTAATATTAAAATCTATATTATTGGTTGTAGTATAGTTTAGAGTTATATTTTTATCTATCTTCGTAGTATTAAAGAGTCTTATAGGAACTTTTATACTATCTCCATTTAAAAGATATAGAGGATATGATGGTTTTATCATAATATCATCTTTAATAACTATATCCTTAGAGGCTACTCCAATACTATCCTCATTTATAGCAATAGCTACAATAGATGCTTTTCCATTAAATTCAGGTATCTTAATACCAATAGTAGTCCTATTACTATTAGCTTCAATAACTCCACTCCAGACCATAAAAGGTTTAATTCTATTTGCTAAATTTGGTGCTAGATGTTTTTTCCGATTTGCTAAAAGCATATCTCCAGCTCCAAAATCAATAAGTTTACCCTCTGTTAAATATGCCATAAGTTGGTCATATAGGTCATAATATGCTATCTTTTTATCTGAGCGTTTATTAAAAAAGTCAAATATTTTAGGCTCTTTCTGATTTACTAATTGAAGTATCCCTTTATCTACTACACTTACTAAGATTTTAGCTCTTTTATTGGTTACTATATCTAATCTAACTACTCGTTTTGATTTACTCTCTTTTGGAGCTTTAATTTTTACATCTATCTTATGAGATGAGTTATCAGGTTTTATATATCTATATCCAATAGCTCTAAATGGGATAAGCTTAGATGAGGTATCACTTGCTCTATATACAGTTGCGTGTAGATATGCACCCTTTTGCATATCAAAAAGTATTGGCATATCAACCTCTGCTACACCCTTATCTATATGGATTAATTTATACCCCTCTACTCTATCATCTTCTAAACTTAAAAGTAACTCTCCATTTAAAATTGGAGATTTAATTTTAGTATGAATTATATCTTCCTTTCTATATAGCTTATCTTCAAACTCTATCTCTACAGATTTTAGATTATCTTTTGGAGATATATTACTATAGTTATCCCACCATATATCAAATGAGCTACTACTACTATGTCCACTTAGTGGGTCGGTTACCTCAATAGTAAAATCACCATTTTGGTCTATTAATCTTGAAAAGGAGCTATTTGATTTTATAGTAAAACTATCTACTACTCGACTCTCTTTCTCCCAATGGCTATTTCCATCACTATAACTATAGTGCCAATCTATCTTTTTAATATTAACATATAAATCTCTATTACTAATAGGCTCTCCTGTTAATGGATTAATAACAATTATACTTCCATCTACCATCTGCCCCTTTTTAAGATGACTATTATCTAATCTAACTCCAACCATATCTTTATATGGAAATATCTTTACTGTTTTATATGTAGATACCGGTTGATTATCGTCCATAATAGTTACTCCAAGAGTACCTTTAAGTATTGATGGAATTTTTCTTTTGATATTAATTGGAATAGCAATATTTAACTCTCCTCTACTATCTAATCTAATATCTTCACTATAATCTATATAGTTTATAGTATCCTTATCTTCTAAACTTCTATTTGTAAATGAGTATCCACTATATTGAGTAAGAGTAAAATCTATAGGAGTTGCATTTAGAGTAACTTTTCCACTAAGTCCTGATGATGGAGTTCCAAATAGATAGTTAGAGCTAATATTAGCCTCAATTAACTCCCCATTTAGGTAGTTATCTTTAGTCACTCTTATACGGTTTTCAATCTTTGGAGGTCTAAAAGCTTCTACTTTTATAGATGTAGAGCCAATCTCTTTTTTATCTATATATGCTATTATCTTATAATCTCCAGTTCTATTTATACTATCTAGTTGATAACTATAATCAATTAGACCATAACTGTCGGTATGGTAAATTCTACTACTCAATACCTTTCCATATTTTCTTTTAAAAACTATTTTAATAGGTATCTTTTTTGCAGATATAAACTCTCTATCTTTAACAGTAATTAGAGCATTAATTTTAGATGCAGGTCTTACAATTCTGCTTTGGAGATATATATTGGCACTAAATCTTTGAGATTTTTCTAAAATATCCTCTGGAGATGGTGAAGATATAGTTCTATTTAGAGCTAAAAAGTTTTTATCATTTTTTGTCTCAACAATAATAGCTTTTGGATTTTTAGATAATAGTCCATCAAATTCTATATCAACTACTCCATACTTATCTGTTTTAGCAGAAGCTATTAACTCATTATTTTGACCATATAGATATACCATAGCACTAACTAATGGCTCTGCTCTATCTAATCTATTTACAAATATAAATGCTTGATTTTTAGATATATTTGCACTTATTCCAATATTTGATATAAATAATATTTGACTCTTAGCCCTCTCCTCATTATGACTCTTATATCTCATTGTTATCTTATATATACCATAAGGGAGTTGCTCACTTAGATTTGATAGTTTAAACTTCTGTTTTACAACTCTATTTTTTATATTATTAAGTTTTATCTCTTTAGTAAAAACCTCTTTTAAATATCCATCTACCTCATCTCGATTTCCATCTTTAAAATTTATAAAATATCTTAGATTATCATCTAATAGTCTCTCTACCACTAATGTAACACTATTGAGATTTATAGATGAAAATCCAAACTCTCCAACATTTGATATATATGTTTTATCCCTATTAAATATAATATTTTTATCTAAATCTCCACTCTTTAGAGTAAATTTTATATCTTTTTTTAGCTCTCTATAACTTTGTAAACCCTTTTTTAGAGTTAAATTATATGTATGATTTGGTTTAAACTCTGAAGATATTATATCTGTATAATAATAGGCATTATCGGATACTTTAAGTCTCTTTCTCTCTCTATATCCAAGATATCTATTTGCTTCTACCCTAAAATTATCAATTCCATTAATCTCTATAAAATCTTCTATATTACTATTATCTATAGTATCATTTAAAAATAGTCTAATTGCTAACTCTCCACTATCTAAAGATACAAATTGTGGAGTATCAATAATCTCCATAGCCTCTTTTTTATCATCTAATTTAATATTAAATGAACTCTTAATATTAAATGTTCTACTAAACTCACTATCTAAACTCTTCCCATTAATATTTGTTAGATTTTTATCTAATATTAACTCTATTGGATAATTTGATATTGGCTCATCTATTTTTAAAATTATAGTTGTTCTGTTATTTTGAGTAATACTATATGCTAATTTAGTTCTGCTAAGTCTATCTCTCTTTATAATAGAGATATGTCTTTTTAGACTCTTAGGCTCAATCTTATCATTAAACTCAACTCTTATTAACTTCTCTCTCTTAAAGAAGTGGACATCTTTAATATCAAAACTACTACTTCTAAATTTAATAGTCTCTTTTTTATATCTACAGCTATATGTTGTGCTACTCTGTAGAGGCTTTTTTGGAATAACTTTTAACTTATGGCTATCTATAATCTTATAGACAGCATTCAATTCAGGGTTACACTTCAGAAGTTTTTTATGAGTATATAGAGTATCTATATTAAATGAAGAAATTTTACTATTTATATTAAATGGCTCATCTAATGGTACAGTTTGAATAGTTGCCGAGTTTACATATATTATAGTGGTTATTAAAATAAAAAAATACCTTTTCAACACGATAAAACCTTTTTAGTTGAATTTTATCATAAATTTAGTTTAAAAGATAGATAAATTTTACTTTCAATGATTTTTAACTTATCACTGTTACTTAATTAAATCTTACTAATTATATATATTTTTTACAAAACCACTCTACCATATAACCACCTGCTTTTCCTCGCCACTCTCCAAATATCTCTCTAAATCAATCTCTATTCTATTAAAAGTATCATTTTTTTTAACATTTTAAATTCTTTTCTCTTAATATATTGAAATCAATTAGATTTGATTATAAATATAATTTTCAATTTTTTTAGATATACTATTTTATGGTTAAAAATAGTAGATTACTCTTAATATTGGAAAGTTTATTAAAAAACTCAAAAGTAAGTGTAAAAGATTTAGCTTTAAAGTGTGGCACTACTACAAGAACAATACAAAATGATTTTACTGATTTAAGAGATTATTTTGGAGAGCAACTTATTAAAAAAAGAGATAGCTATTCTCTTTTAACTCCTCACTCTTTTGAAAATATTTTTAAAACTCATCCTAAAACAATTAAGCGTTTTTTATACCATCTATCAGTAGTAGATAGTGAATTTTATAAAACCTTTACAACTCAATATTCTGACCTATTAAAAGCTCTAAATTTTAATAACTCTCCTATATATCAAATAGAAAATAGTCCATGTCAATTACCCCACCCTAAAGGGTGAGGCTTGAAGATTTTTAAGCGACTAAGTCGTTTAATTTTAATCTTGGCGGATGATTGACGCACCCATATCTCTTGGCTACTACTTTTGGTAGGGGCTGAGAGTTACTTTTTAAGAACTTAAATAGGATATTTGCAGCACCATTTACATCGGCATTAATCAAATATCCTTTTGAGGTTCTAAATAGTCCACGCTTTATGCGTGAGCCCATATAGACTTCGTGTTTTTCTATTGGTTCATTGTCAAGGTACGAGCACTTAGAAGTATAGCTCTC
>WGAM01000026.1 GCA_015494795.1 Campylobacterota bacterium | reverse complement strand
TTATCTAAATCCTCACCCTCTAAAAACTGTGTAGGATTTACAAATATTGAGACTATAACTATATCATTCTCTTCTCTAGCTCTTCTTATTAAACTTAAATGCCCCTCATGTAAAGCACCCATTGTTGGAACAAATCCTATACTACCCTTTAGCTCTTTTGTCTTATCTTTTAACTCTTCTACCGAATTTACAATTAACATAAACTATCTCTTTTTTATATCATTATATTTAATTTTGGCTCAAAATAAGACATATCTAATCTGAATTATCCAAAATATATCCTAAAAAGCCAATCCTCACACCTCTTTAGTTAGAATATCATCAATAGATAATATTGATATATTTTAATAAAAAAGGATAGATTTGAGACAATATAATATAGCCGTGGTTGGGGCTACGGGAGCAGTTGGAGAAGAGATTTTTAGAGTCTTGGAGGAGCAGAATTTTCCAGTAGGAGAGATTTTACTACTAGCAAGTATAAACTCTGTAGGAAAAATCATAGAGTTTAGGGAAAAAGAGTATAAGATAGAGGAGCTTACAACTGATGTATTTATAGATAGAGATATTGATATTGCATTCTTTAGTGCAGGTGGTTCAATTTCAGCTAAATATGCAAAATATGCTGTTGAAGCTGGAGCTGTCGTAATTGATAATACTAGCCATTTTAGAATGATAGATAGAGTTCCATTAGTAGTACCAGAGGTTAATCCTGAAGATATAGAGCTTTGGGAAGATACAGGTATTATTGCAAATCCAAACTGCTCTACTATTCAGATGGTACAACTTCTAAAACCTCTTGATGATTTATATGGTATAAAGAGAGTTGATGTTAGCACATATCAAGCCACTTCAGGAGCTGGAAAATCGGGAATGGAGGAGCTTGTTATGCAGATGAAAGATTTTTTTGCATTTAAACTTGATGAGAGTGAGGTTAAAGCATTTGCTCATCAGATAGCACTAAATGTCATTCCACATATTGATACTCCTCAACCAAATGGATATACAAAAGAGGAGATGAAGATGGTAAATGAGACAAATAAAATTATGCACTCAAATTTTGCTATAAGTGCTACATGTGTTAGAGTTCCTGTATTAAGAAGTCATAGTGAGTCTATTACTATTACCTTTAATGAGGGTGTAGATGTAAGTGTAGAGAGAGCTAGAGAGGTGTTAGAAAATTTTGAAAATGTAAAAGTTATTGATGATTTAGAAAATCATAAATATCCAATGCCAATAACTGCAACAGATAGTGATTTTACCTATGTTGGAAGAGTTAGAAAAGACCTCTTCTCACCAAATATTCTACATATATGGGGGGTAGCTGACCAGATTAGAGTGGGTGCTGCTACAAATGCTGTTAGAATTGCACAAAAGTGGATAGAGTTAGAGGATTAAAATGAAATTTATAGAGATTTTTTTTGAAGGTTTCTTATGGAATAGTAGATTTTTTGTACTATTAGCTGTTATATTTTCTATGATAGGAGGAATTGCCCTTCTAGTTGTAGCAAGTGTTGATATTTGGAATGTTGTAGCTACTGTCTTTAACACATATATAAATCATCTACACCCTGAAAATTTTCATGAAGAGATAGTGGGTGGACTTATAGGTGCTGTTGATTTATATCTTATGGCTGTTGTTATGCTTATTTTTAGTTTTGGATTATATGAGCTGTTTATATCTAAGATAGATGTAGCAGAGAAAGCTGGAGCTTCAAGAATTTTAGAGATAGACTCATTAGACCAACTAAAAGATAAGTTAGGAAAAGTTATTATTATGGTACTTATTGTAAACTTTTTTAAACAGGTTCTACATACACAATACCATGGGGCATCAGAGATGCTATTTTTCTCTTTTTCTATTTTAGCTTTAGCAGTTGGACTCTATTTTTTACATAAAGGAGGGACTCATTAATGGGTAAAATTTTCGTAGATGCCTGTTTAGGTAAAGATACCCCATATACACCTGTATGGATGATGAGACAAGCAGGTAGATACCTACCTGAATATATGAGAGTAAGAGCTAAGGCTGGTAACTTTTTAAACCTATGTCATAATCCTAAAATGGCATCAGAGGTGACTCTTCAACCTCTTGATATTGTTGGAGTCGATGCAGCTATTCTCTTTTCAGATATATTAGTAGTTCCTAATGAGATGGGTATGGAGTTGGAGTTTATTAAGGGAGTTGGACCTAAATTTCATGAACCTATTAGAACTCAAGAGGATTTAGATAGATTAATTGGTGGAAAAGAGGCATCAGATAGATTAACCTATGTATATGAGACTATTAAGATTTTAAGAGAAGAGTTAGATAGAAGAGGAGATGATAAGGCTCTAATTGGATTTACAGGAGCTCCATGGACTCTAGCTACCTATATGATTGAGGGGCAAGGGACAAAAACATATAATATTTGTAAAAAGATGATCTACTCTAATCCTAAACTTCTCCATAATATATTAGCAGAGGTTACAGAGGTTGTAAAATATTATATGGAGTCTCAAATTAAAGCAGGTGTAGATGTTGTTCAGATATTTGATAGTTGGGCTAGTGCTATTGAACCTGCTAAATATAATGAGTTTAGCTGGAGATATATAATAGAGATAGTGGATTATCTAAAATCTAAATATCCAACTACTCCTATTATTCTATTTCCAAAAGGTGTTCCTGCATTTTTAGACCAAGTCTATGGTAATTTTGATGTATTTGGTGTTGATTGGAGTACTCCAATGGCATTAGCTAAAGAGAAGTTGGGCAATAGATATGTTCTTCAAGGAAATATGGAGCCATGCAGACTCTACTCTAAAGATGCAATAACAGAGTGTGTTGAGTCATTAGCGAATACAATGAGAGATGGACGACATATATTTAATTTAGGTCATGGGATACTTCCAGATGTTCCTGTGGAGAATGCAAAACATTTTGTAAGTGAGTGTAAAAGAGCCTCAAAACGAGATTAATTTATTTAAAAGGTGGTAAATGAGAGCATTACTTAGTGTAAGCGATAAGAGTGGAATTGTTGAGTTTGCAAAGGGTTTAGAGAGTTTAGGTTGGGAGATAATCTCAACAGGTGGAACTTACAAGAAGTTAACTGAAGCTGGCGTATCTGTTATTGAGATTGATGAGGTAACTAAATTTCCAGAGTGTTTTGAAGGTAGAGTAAAAACACTAAATCCCTATATTCATGGTGGAATTTTATATAAGAGATATAGTGAATTACATAAAAAAGAGGCTCAAGAGCTTGGAGTAGATGGAATTGATTTAGTATGTGTTAATCTATACCCATTTAGAGAGACAATAGAGAGAACTGATGATTTTAGTGAAATTATAGAAAATATAGATATAGGAGGACCTACTATGGTTCGCTCTTCAGCTAAAAATTTTCAAGATGTTCTAATTGTTACTACTCCTAATGATTATAAGTTGGTATTAGATGCTATAGAGAATAGAAAAGATACATTAGAGTTCAGAAGAGAGCTTATGATTAAGGCATTTGAACATACAGCTAACTATGATATTATGATAGCAAACTATATGAACAGAAGATTTAATAGTGGATTTGGAGAGTATCAGTTTATATCAGGTAAAAAGGTATTTCAGACAAGATATGGAGAGAACCCACATCAAGATGGAGCATTATATCAGTTTAAAGACCACTTTAGTAAAAACTTTAAGCAGATAAAGGGTGAAGCTAGTTTTAATAACCTAACAGATGTAAATGGTGCTTTAAAGATTGCTACTAGTTTTGGAGATGAGAATGCTGTATCTATCGTAAAGCATGGTAATCCATGTGGATTTGCAATAAAGGATACTCTCTTAAACTCATATAAAGAGGCTCTAAAGTGTGATCCAATATCAGCATTTGGTGGAGTTGTTGCTATTAATGGGGTTGTAACTAAAGAGTTAGCTTTAGAGATGAATAAGATTTTCTTAGAGGTTATTATTGCAGGAGACTTTGAGCCTGAAGCTGTTGAGGTATTTAGTAAGAAAAAGAGAATAAAACTCTTCTCTCAAGGCTCTAACAAGTTATTAATGGCAAAAGATAGTTATGATTTTAAACATATAGATGGTGGATTTGTATATCAAAATAGTGACTGTATATGTGATAATGAGGTAAAAAATGCTCATCTTAAATCTAAAGTTGAAGCATCTGCACAAGAGAAAAAAGATTTAGAGATAGCATGGAAGATAGCAGGTCTTACAAAATCAAACTGCGTTGTATATGTTAAAGATAGTGCAATGGTTGCTGTTGGAATGGGCATGACAAGTAGAGTCGATGCTGCACAGTGTGCAATAAAAAAGGCTAAAGAGGTTGGGTTAGATGTAACTGGTTCTGCTATGGCTAGTGAAGCCTTTTTCCCATTTAGAGATAGCATAGATACAGCAGCTAAAGCAGGAGTTAAAGCTATTATAGAACCGGGTGGAAGTATTAGAGATGATGAGGTGATAGAGGCATCTAATGAGCATGGCATATCTCTATATTTTACAACAGTAAGACACTTTTTACATTAGAGTTTAAACTAAATTTACACAATTATTAGATAATATCCTTTTCATTTAATTTAAATTAAAATAAAAAAGGATATGTTTAATGAGAAAAATATTCACACTTCTATTTCTATTTACTTATGCTACATTTGCAGAGGTAATTAATATAGAGGCTACTCCAGAATTTATAAATAGTACAAAGATGAAGATAATTGATATTAGGACTCCTCATGAGTGGAGAGAGACAGGAGTTGTTAAAGGCTCATATACTCTTACATTTTTTGATGAGAGAGGAAATTATGATATTGAGAGATTTTTAAAAGCTTTAAATAAGATAGTTAAAAAAGATGAGAAGTTTGCTCTAATATGTAGAACAGGAAGTAGAACAGGTATGGTATCTAACTTTTTGGGAAATAAGTTAAACTATCATGTTGTAAATCTTAGAGGCGGTATTTTAAATCTTATTAGAAATGGTTATAAAACTCAAGAATATAAGTAATAAAAATTAAAAATCTTTTTTATCTCTTAAATTTTACTTTTTTGCTAATTTTTATATAAAAAATTAGATTAAAATCTCTAAAAATAGTGACTTTTGATGATAAATATTGTATAATTACATTAAGGTTTTAGACCTTATCTAACCTGAGTGGTTCGATGACTGTAATATGTGGTCCAACATTAACAGTTGTGGGACATGTAGTTGACTTGGGAGTGGACGGTTTCGTCTGAGTAGCTAATACCTACGAGAAATTGTCCCCAAAGAGTCACTCTCTCCTACCTTTTTTGGCTTTTTAGGGCCTGTGATTAACAGAACGGCCACTCGGGAATTACTATAAAACTAATTTCAATAACAAAATTAATAATTATATTTAAATATAAGAGAGAGTAGTTACACCCCATTTTATAAAGAGGTGTAAAAAAGAGTAAATAAGATATACTATTAGTTTACAGATACCTCAACAGGTGTACCTTCCCAAATACCATGTTTTGTACAGTATCCATGAGCCACTAATTTAAGTTTTTTCCCTTTTGGAATAATTGTAAATGTAGTTGTATTGTGAGCTTTTGTATTTCCTAAAGTTCCCGGTACATAAGTAGCTCTTGCTAATAGTGTGTCTCCATTATATAGAGTAACTGATTCAATATAGTGGTCAAAATCATCAGGGTGAGTATATTCATTACCCATTTTAACTGTTACCTCAAACGGCTCTCCTGCTTTTGCTTCACTAGCACAGTGTATAAATGGAGAGTGTCTGTCTATAAGGTCTTTTTTAGCTTCTCTATCTATCTCAGATATATCTTGATATTTATTAATCTTTGGCATATTATTTCCTTTTATTATATTTTATAATCAAATTATATCAGAAAAAAATTTAATTAAGATAAAATTACTCCTAATTCTAAATGTAAAAATCAACATTTGCTAATGCAACACAATCAATCTCAACCAATACATTTTTAGGAAGGGTTTTAACAGCAACGGTACTTCTAGCTGGTTTATGGTGACCAAAATAGTGAGAATATACCTTATTCATCTTTAGAAAATCATCCATATTTGCTAAATATACAGTAGTTTTAACAACATCATTAAAGTGAGCGCCACTAGCCTCCAATACATAAAAAAGATTTTTCATAACTTGATGAGTCTGATTTACAATATCATCAGCTACAATTACTCCCTTCTCATCCATTGGAATTTGTCCAGATGTATATATCATACCATTTGCTACTACGGCTTGTGAATATGGTCCAATAGCAGTTGGTGCTTCTTTAGTCTCGACGATTTTCATATTTTATTTTCCTTCTATATTTCTATTTATCTTCATAAAAGATATAATTTGTTGAATAGTCAGAAAACTCAAAATATACACGATGTTCATCTTTATCTATTTTACCATTTAGATTTTTATCATTATATCCATATCCATATCTATATGGTCTATCTTTTCCATTGTCTGTACCACTAGCAGTTGTAAGTTTATCTATATCAAGAAATCTTTTTACTAATTTATCTCCTGCATAAATCTCTAAAATACCATCAGTACCAGTCCAATTTTGAATAGAACGACTCAGTTTATTTTGAGTTTCTTGAGTACAACCAACAAATAGTATCAATGTAGCAGTTAAAAATAGGTGATTTAGTTTCATAAATTAATCCTTTTTAAATAAATGTAATATTTTAACACATTAATTTTGAGTTGGCATATTAAATTTTTTTGTTATCAACTCTCCATCATTATTAAAATATAGATAGTATAGTTTATCTTTTACTATAGGTAGCTTAGCTAAATATCTAAGTGCTAAATTTGCTTGAAGTGAGGCTATATGCATAACAATTGGAGCAGTAATTCCTGCTACTTTATGCTCACTTATATTAAAAACTTGAAATGAAGCCTTATTAAAAAAGCATACCTGTCCATTAAATGCCTCTACACTCCCATATACCCATGGGATATTTTCACTTTTAGCAAATCTATCTATCTCTTCTCTTACATATAGATTATCTGTAGCATCTAAAATTAGGTCATACTCTTTATCTATCTTTTTAAACTCCTTAAATTCCATAGTATAAGCATAAACCTTTAAAAAAGGGTTTTTAGATTTTAAAATATCTGCTACAACTTCAGATTTATATCTTCCTTCATCTTTTAGATTAAATGCTATCTGTCTATGAATATTATGTAACGAGACTCTATCAAAATCTACTATATTAATCTCTCCTATTCCAGAAGTTCCTAAGGCATAAGCTAAAGAGCAACCGAGTCCTCCAGAGCCGATTATTGCTATTTTTTTATTCTCTAGTAACTTTTGAGTATCTTCTCCCCAAAGTTGAATTTGTCTATTAAAATAATTTTCTATCGTTATCATACTGAAAGTCTATCTAAAACATCTAAAAACTAAAAGAAATATGTTAAAATATTAACAAAAAAGATTTATTATGTATATTTTTATTATTATATTTATAATACCATTTTTAATAACCATAAAAGTTTTACAAAAGAGTAGTAGAGTTGCTATTGAGACTAGAGCTTTGAGTCAAAAAGAGGATAAAGAGATAGGTGAAGAGATGATGATACATCAAGCATTAGAGAGAATTGGAGCTATGCCGGGTCACCAGCATAAAGAGGAGAGTTTAAAAAAAAAGAAAAATATATATGCTCATAATCTATTATATCTATTAGGTTACTCTATAATAGTTGTAGAGATTTGGTATCTTTATATACTATTATCTAATCTAATTAGCCATTAAGAGTTCCATTTTATATCTAATATGATAAGATTTCACATCTAAAATATCTAAGGATAGTAAAATGATTTTTATTGATGATATAACAGCTATTGAGGTTATAGATAGTAGAGGTAATCCAACTGTTCAAGCTACAGTAACTCTTAGTGATGGAACAACAGCTTCTGCTATGGTTCCTAGTGGAGCTAGTACAGGTAAGAGAGAGGCATTAGAGCTTCGAGATGGTGGTAGTAGATATATGGGTAAAGGTGTACTTACTGCTTGTGAAAATGTTAATAGTAAAATTGCTGATAGCTTAATTGGAATGTCTCCTTTTAATCAAGCAGATATAGATTTAACTATGAAAGAGCTTGATGGAACAGATAACTACTCAAATCTTGGAGCAAATGCAGTTCTTGGTGTATCTATGGCAGTAGCTAGAGTTGCTTCAAAAAGTCTTGATATGCCACTATATAGATATTTAGGTGGAGCAAATAGCATAACTCTACCTGTTCCAATGTTTAATATTATAAATGGTGGGGAACATGCAAATAACTCTGTTGATTTTCAAGAATATATGGTTATGCCTATTGGATTTGATAGTTTTTCAGAGGGTCTAAGAGCAGTTTCAGAGACTTATCAAAATCTAAAAAAGATTATAGATGAGATGGGAGAGAGTACAGCCGTTGGAGATGAGGGTGGATTTGCACCAAATCTAAAGAGTAATGAAGAGCCAATTCAAGTGATTATAGAGGCTATCAAAAAAGCTGGATACAGAGTAGGTGAGCAGATTGCAATAGCTTTAGATGTTGCTGCATCTGAGCTTATTAATGATGATGGAAAATATGTTTTAAAATCTGAAAATAGAGAATTAAGTAGTGAAGAGTTAGTTGATTATTATGAGACTCTATGTAGTAAATATCCAATTATATCTATAGAAGATGGACTTAGTGAAGATGATTGGGATGGTTGGAAAATAATGAGTAAAAGATTAGGAGATAAAATTCAGTTAGTTGGAGATGATATATTTGTAACTAATGTATCTATCTTATCTAAAGGTATTGAAGAAGGTATTGCAAACTCTATTCTTATTAAACCAAATCAGATAGGTTCAGTATCTGAGACTATGCAGACTGTAAGACTTGCTCAAAGAAGTGGATACAGTTGTGTTATTAGTCACCGTTCAGGAGAGACTGAAGATACATTTATTGCAGATTTAGCCGTAGCCTTAAATACAGGTCAGATTAAAACAGGTTCAACTGCTAGAAGTGATAGAATTGCTAAATATAATCGTCTTTTAAATATTGAAAGAGAGTTAGGGCAATTTGAATATTTAGGTTCATCAATTTTTAAATAGAGATGTTTACTAATATAACTGATAAATTTGAAGAACTCTTTGGACTATCTATAAAAGTTTTTATAATTACATCTACTATTGTCATATTTTTAGGTATATATATAGCAAATTTAGTCTATGGAGATAGCTCACTTCATAGACTAAAATCTCTACAGAGAGAGAAAAATAGAATAAAACAAGAGATATACCAATTAAAAATTGAAAATGCTAAACTACATAAACAATATTTAGAGTGGAGAGATGCTATAAAATAATTATATTTATCAAAACGTAGTACATATACAGAACCTAATTGGAAAATAGATATTCCAAAAGCAAATATTGATGAAGTTATTACAGCATTAAAAGAGGCAAAGAAATCCCTATAGTTAATAAGGTATGGATAACTTATTCCACACAGTTATTGCCTGTTTATGCTCTTTTACATCATGACATCTAATAATATTTGCCCCATTCTCCAATGCCTTAAGATGAATAGCTATAGTTCCTGCTAACCTATCCTCTATTGGAGTTGGAGTTATCATATCTATCATAGATTTTCTACTAGCACCTACTAATATTTGACAATTAAACTTTCTGAAATGGCTCATATTTTGAATAAGCATTAAATTATGCTCTAATTTTTTTCCAAAACCAATACCTACATCTATTATAATATTGTCTCTCTTTAAACCTAATGATATAGCTTTTTTTATCCTCTTTTCAAAAAAATTACTCACTTCAACCATAATATCACTATAGGTTGGATTATCTTGCATAGTTTGAGGAGTACCTTTCATATGCATAATGCAGAGTTTTGCTCCATACTTAATGGCTAATTTTATAACCTCATCATTAGCACCACCTGTAATATCATTAACTATGTTAAATCCACTCTTTAAAGCATACTCTATTACCTCTACAGAGTATGAGTCTATACTAAAAGATACTCTCTCATATAGTTTTTTGTCTCTAATTGCATCACAGATTGGTTTAACTCGCTTTAACTCCTCTTGACTACTAACAATTTTTGCATTTGGTCTGCTAGATACTCCTCCAATATCTATAATAGTAGCTCCATCTCTTATCATCTCTTCTATTTTAGAGATTGCACTCTTATCTTTAAATCTACTCCCTTTAAAAAAGCTATCATCATTAGCATTAATTATACCCATTATCTCTACTGGATACTCTTTTATATTTAAAAAATCTCTTAAACTATGTGCTAAATCTCTTAGACCAAATGGTTGAGCTAACTCTTTATATGATAGTATTTCTATATGTTTTTTAGTTCCAATCAAAAGACAATCATAATAATCCTCTTCAAAAGTAATCGCTCCAGCTGGTATTGCTAAATCAGCACCAATACTTAGAGCATCTTGTTTTAAGATATTTAAAGCAGGAGTCTTTAAATCTTTAATATAAAAATATAGAAGCTCCATCTTTTTAGCCATAATAGTAACACCAGCACCATGAACTTTTAGATTTTTAAGAAACTTCTTACTATCTTTTATACTACTTAGTTGATATATATACATTTAAATAACTCCAGTTTATTTATAGTAATTATATTATGATTTCAATTAGTTAGCAGTTATAGAAAGGATTCGTAGCTCTATTTTTATGAATTTAAGAAAAAGGATATAAGATATGAGATATAGAGCTACTATATAGATATTAATTTTAGAGAGACTTTTCTTTTAAAGCTTATTAGTTCTTATTGACTCTCATGGTAAAATTATAGCATAAAAAATTCTGTTTACAACAAAAAATTAAAAAAAAATTAAAATATTTTAATAGTTTTTTCAAAAATATTAAAATTAAGATTTAAGATGTTTTTTTATGTTTTTGTTAAAATAACATCTATAAAATCATGTTTTTTTACAATAATCTTAAAGATAACTTTTCTATTTTTTTAGATATATTATTACCTAAAAAATAGGGGTTTTTATGGCAAATTTTAATACACACTTTGCAGTAGGAGCTATAGCTTCTGCTACAATTAGCTCAACTCTTCTATCTATGACAATATTAAAACCTACAGAGGCTGTTATGGCATTTGCTATTGGAACTTTTGGTAGTCTAATGCCAGATATTGATTCAGACAACTCAAAAGCAATAGGAGTTGGTTTTACTATTATCTCCCTACTTATCACAATACTTTTTATCTTTGCAGAGATTATAACCTACTCAATAGTAGAGCTTATTATTATGGGTGGAGCTATATTTTATACTATTCGATTTGGACTTATTGGAGCTTTTAGAAAAGTATCAAGACATAGAGGGATTTTTCACTCAATTCCAGTTGCACTTATTTGGGGATTATTAACTACACTAATAGCTTACTATTTTTTTTATGCAAATAGTTTAGTATCATGGATATATGGATTTGTAATGTCATTTGGATATATTGTTCATCTTATATTAGATGAGATTTATAGTGTTGATTTAGGAAATAGAAGAGTAA
>WGAM01000025.1 GCA_015494795.1 Campylobacterota bacterium | reverse complement strand
TCATCTCTATTTTTCCGAAAGAGCTTAAGGCAAAGTTTATGTATATTTCTGTGTAGGATTCCATGAGTGGAATTTTAGCATTAATTTACTAATTAGTTTCAATTAGTAATAAAATATTAATTTTTTATTTTTGCTTTATCGTAACATCAGATTAAGATAATCTTCAATTTATCACAATTTATCTACTTAAAGTCGATAGAATTCCCTTAAATTAATGATTTAAGGGGATACAGCAATGCTACATTTTTTTAAGATTATCTTAATTACTATACTTCTTAGTATAACTATTCAAGCAAAAGATTATACAAAAAAGAGAAATACAAGAGTTTTTATCAATATGATGGTAAAAAAATACCATTTTAAGAGAAGTTATTTAAATAGGCTATTTAGAGATATAAAGTTTCAGAGAAGAGCTTTAGCTATATTTAACCCTGCATATAGGAGACCGAGACGAGGTAGGATAAAACACTATCCTAAACATGGAAGTTGGGATAGATATGAAAAGATATTACTAGGAGAGACAAGAGTAAAAAAGGGCGTAGAGTATATGCACAAATATCGTAATATATTTAAAAGAGTATATAAGAGATATGGTGTGGAGCCTGAATATATAACAGCTATTATTGGAGTAGAGAGTTATTATGGATTTAATCGTGGTAAATTTCCTGTATTAGATGTATTAACAACTCTTGCATTTGAGAGAAACAGAAGAATGAAATATTTTCAATATGAGTTAAAGCACTTTTTGCTTCTATCTAAGAGAGAGAAGTTCAATCCTAAAAAGGTAAAAGGCTCATATGCAGGTGCTATTGGACTTGGTCAGTTTATGCCGAGTGCATATAAAGCATTTGCAGTCGATTTTAATAGAGATGGAAAGAGAAGTATGCAGACAACAGCAGATGCAATAGCTGGAATTGCAAACTATTTTAGAAAGAGTGGTTGGGAGAGAGGTGGACCTGTTGCTGTTAGAGTCTCTTTTAAGGGAAATAGATTTAATGCTAAAAAGACTGGATACAGACATAAATACTCAAGAGTCCACCTAAAAGGCATAGTTCCTAAATATGGAAAGTGGATATATAATAGAAAAGTTAGATTGATTAAATTAGATAGATATAAGTATGATGAATTATGGTATGGAGCTAAAAATTTCTTTGTAATTACAAGATATAACCATAGCTCATACTATGCTATGGCAATATACCAATTAGCTCAAAAGATAAAAAAAGAGTACAAAAAGAAATATGGTCACTATTTAAGATAGGAGATATTAATCTCTTATCTCTTCTAATTACTATTTTGTTATAATACGCCATTTTACACAAATGGAGTTAATATTGTCATTTTTTTCCTATCAGACTATAAAAAAAGTTCTTTTCAATTTTGAACCAGAGACAGCTCATACAATAGCAGGAGTTGGACTTAAGAGTTTAGCTTATGCACCAACTCTCTTAAAAGCATTAAAAAATTACTACTTTATTACTAATCCTATCTTATCTCAAAATATATTTGGTAGAGAGTTTAAAAATCCAATTGGACTCGGTGCTGGATTTGATAAGAATGGAGAGTATATTACAGCTACGCCAACACTTGGTTTTGGATTTACAGAGATTGGAACAGTTACTCCAAAACCTCAAGAGGGAAATCCAAAACCTAGACTCTTCAGATTAAAAGAGGATAAATCACTTCAGAATGGTATGGGATTTAATAATTATGGAGCTGATTATATGTTAAAGAGATTAAATAGTCTCTATCTTCTTGACTATCCTATAGGTATAAATATTGGTAAAAATAAGATAACCCCTGAAGATAGAGCTATTGATGACTATAAAATTCTATTAGAGAAATTTAAAGATTATGGTACATATATGGTTATTAATATATCCTCTCCAAATACACCAAATCTAAGAGATTTACAGAATGAAAAATTCATTAATGAACTCTTTACTGTTGCAAAAGAGATTACAACTAAACCTATTTTACTAAAAATTGCACCTGATATGAGAGAAGAACAGGCTATATCTCTATGTAAGAGTGCAGTTAATGCTGGTGCAAGTGGAATTATTGCTACAAATACAACCATTGACTACTCTCTAACACCTCATGCAAAAGATTTTGGTGGAATATCTGGAGAGCTACTTAGAGAAAAATCCTTTAAGATATTTCAAGCTATTGCTAAAGAGCTTTATGGAAAAACTATACTAATATCTGTTGGTGGAGTAAGTAGTGCCTCTGAAGCCTATAGAAGAATAAAAGCAGGTGCATCTCTAATTCAGATATATAGTGGATTAATATATAATGGAGCATATATGATAAGAGAGATAAATAGAGAGCTTACAGAGCTTATTAAAGAAGATGGATACTCAAATATAAAAGAAGCTATTGGAAGTGATTATAGATGAGATACTTAATAAATATAATAATATTAACAGGAGTTATAATGGCAAACTCATTACCAAAATACTATACTAAAATATTAGATAACGGCTTAGAGGTTGTAGCAATTCCAATGAGAAATGGCTCAGGTGTAATTACAACAGATATATACTATAAGGTTGGAAGTCGTAATGAGGTTATGGGAAAGAGTGGAATTGCACATATGTTAGAGCATATGAATTTTAAATCAACAAAAAATCTAAAAGCTGGAGAGTTTGATAAGATTGTAAAATCTATGGGTGGAGTTGATAATGCATCTACAGGATTTGACTATACTAACTATTTTATTAAATCTAGTAGTAAAAATATAGATACATCTATGAGACTCTTTGCTGAACTTATGGAAAATCTTAATCTAAAAGATGATGAGTTTCAAGTTGAGCGAGATGTTGTAGCTGAAGAGAGAAGAGTTAGAACAGATAATCCACCTATTGGATATATCTATTTTAGACTATTTAATACTCACTTTGTATCGCACCCATACCACTGGACACCGATTGGATTTATGCATGATATACAATCTTGGACTATAGATGACATAAAAGAGTTCCATGAAAAATATTATCAACCAAATAATGCTATTTTAATAGTAAGTGGTGATATAGATAGAGATGAGGTATTTAGTGAGGCTAAAAAATATTTTGCTAAGATAAAAAATAGACATAGCGTTCCAATCTGTAATCCTTATGAGCCAAAACGAGATGGAGCTATTAGGAATATTATACATAAAGATAATAATAGAGTTGATACTATTGCTATAGCATACTCTATTCCAAATTTTGAACATAAAGACCAAGTAGTTCTATCTGCAATATCAGAGCTACTTAGTAGTGGAAAGAGTAGTAGGTTAAATAGCGAAATTATAGATAAAAAGAGATTGGCTAATATTATATATGCCTATAATATGGAGTTAAAAGATAATGGGATATTTCTATTTATGGCTATGGCAAATCCAGATGTAAAGATTGAGGATTTAGAAAAGGCTATACATGAGGAGATAGATAAGATAAAAAATGGAGGGGTAACCAAAGAGGAGCTTGAAAAGGTTAAGATAAATGCTAAGTCTGACTTTATCTACTCATTAGAGAGTTCTTCAGAAGTTAATTCACTATTTGGTAGCTATTTAGTTCGTGGAAATATAGAGCCTTTACTTAATTATGAAGAGAATTTAGATAAAATTACACCTAAAATGGTTAGAGAGGTAGCAAAAAAATACTTTAATGATAACCTATCAACAACAATTATATTAAAAAAGAGTAAATAGATGGAAAACTTAATTTCAGGTGCAACAACAGCAATAATTACACCATTTAAGAATGGTTCACTAGATGAGGCAACTTTTGCGAGACTTATTCAGAGACAGATAGATAATGGAATTGATGCAGTATGTCCTGTTGGGACAACAGGAGAGAGTGCAACCCTTAGCCATGATGAGCATAAAAGATGTATAGAGATAGCAGTAGAAGTATGCAAGAGTGCTGATACCAAAGTATTAGCAGGAGCAGGGAGTAATGCCACACATGAGGCGATAGATATTGCAAAACATGCCGAGATGTGTGGAGTTGATGCAATATTTTCAGTAAGCCCATACTACAATAAACCTAGCCAAGAGGGGTTATATCAACACTATAAAGCTATTGCAACAGCTGTAGAGATACCATTTATGCTATATAATGTTCCAGGTAGAACAGGAGTTGATATATCTGCCGATACTGTATGCCGACTATTTGATGATGTTCCAAATATCTTTGGAATAAAAGAGGCAACAGGCTCTATTGAGAGAACAGTTGAACTGTTATCAAAAAGAGCAGAGCTATATGTTTTCTCTGGAGATGATGCTATAGATTACCCAATCTTAGCAAGTGGAGGAAAGGGAATAACCTCTGTTACAGCAAACTTACTACCAGACCTTAAGAGTGAGTTAGTTCACTCTGCACTTAGAGGAGATTTTGAGGTGGCAAAATCACTAAATGATATGTTATATCCAATAAATAAAGCTCTATTTTGTGAGAGTAATCCAATACCAATAAAATATGCTATGTATGTAGCAGGATTACTTGAGAGACTTGAGTATAGGTTACCACTTGTTCCACCTAGTAGAGAGAGTATGAAAAAGATTGAAAATATTTTAAAAAATTATAATGTGGTAGGTATGAAGTAGATGGGAAGTAATAAGGGTAAGACAGTTGTAATTACAGGAGCTACAAAGGGTATTGGAAAAGCGATAGCCTATAAATTTGCAAAAAATGGTGTAAATGTAGCATTTACATATAACTCAAATGAGCAGATAGCCAAAGATATAGTAGAAGATTTAGAAAAAAATTATGGAGTTAAGGTTAGAGCATATAGGTTAAATATTTTAGAGCTTGATGAGTTTAAACCTCTATTTTTGGAGATAGATAGAGATTTTGATAGAGTTGATTTTTTTGTTAGTAATGCAATGATTTATGGTAGGAGTGTTGTTGGTGGATATGGTAAATTTATGAAACTAAGACCTAAAAAGGGGCTACTTAATATCTACACAGCTACAGTTGGTGCTTTTGTTAGAGGTTCACAAGAGTCAGCTATTAGAATGAAAAAAGTTGGAGGTGGCTCTATTGTTACTCTTAGCTCAACAGGAAATCTTGTATATATAGATAACTATGCAGGACATGGGACAAATAAGGCTGCTGTTGAGGCTATGAGTAGATATGCCTCAGTTGAACTTGGAGAGATGGGGATTAGAGTAAATGCAGTTAGTGGAGGTCCAATAGATACAGATGCACTAAGAGCATTTACAAACTATGAAGAGGTAAAACAGGCTACTATTGAACGCTCATCTCTAAATAGAATGGGTACACCAGAAGATATAGCAGGAGCTGTATATTTTTTATGTACAGATGAAGCCTCTTGGATAACAGGACAGACTATTGTTGTTGATGGTGGAACTACTTTTAGATAATGGATAAAAAAAAAATAGTTAATGTTCCAAATATTTTAGCATCTATCCGTCTGCTATTAGCCCCTATTATGTTTATGCTATTAGTAAATCAAGATGCATCTATATTTAGTGAAATTCACCCATCTTGGCTTAACTACTTTGCAGGTTTTATATTTGTTATAGCTAGTATTACAGATTTTTTTGATGGATATATTGCAAGAACCTTTAATCAGATAACTATTATTGGACAGATTTTAGACCCATTAGCAGATAAGATGTTAACTCTAGCTGGTTTTTTAGGTTTAATGATACAGGGTATTGCATCACCTTGGGCAATTTATCTTATTTTAACAAGAGAGCTATTTATTACAGGTTTAAGGGTATCTGCTATCTCTGAAAATATTGATATATCTGCCTCTATCTTAGGTAAGATAAAGACAGTTATTCAGATGGTAGCTATTGGATTTCTTCTTATGCATTGGAGTGGAGGAGAAACACTACTTTGGATTGCAGTTATCTTAACTCTCTATTCAGGATATGAATATGTAAGAGATTTTTTTAAAAAAGTAGAGATTTAATTAATCTCTACTATGCTATCTTCTCATAAGAGAACTTATATCCTCTTCTTCTAACTGTATGTATAACTTGAAAGCCTAATATACTCTTTAATCTTTTTCGTATCTGATTAATAGCAACTTCAACAGTATTATCACTTACATACTCAGGCTCTTCCCAAAGAGCATTTAT
>WGAM01000024.1 GCA_015494795.1 Campylobacterota bacterium | reverse complement strand
ATTTTGATGAAGAGGTATATAATAAAATAAGAGATGAATATGAGATATTATCAAAAGATTTAGATATAAAGAATAGATATTATATACCTATAAGTGCATTAAATGGAGATAATGTAGTTACTAAAAGCAAAAAAACACCTTGGTATTTTGGTAAATCTTTATTAAATTTACTTGATACTATTGATATATCTAAAGATAATAAATCAGAACATTTTAGATTCCCTATACAATATATAAATAGACCAAATTCAAATTTTAGAGGCTTTTGTGGAACAGTAGCCTCTGGAAGTGTTAAAGTCGGTGATGAAATTACAGTTTTACCTTCTGGAAATAGTACAAAAGTAAAAACAATAATAGATGCAGGAGATATTTCAGAAGATAATAGATTGGTTACAACAAATAGTGCTTCTATTGATATGGCAATTACGATTACTACGGAAGATGAGATAGATATTAGTAGAGGAGATATGGTAGTTCATACTCATAATGTTCCAAGAGTATCAAATAATTTAAAAGTGATGATTGTATGGTTTAGTGAAAATCCTATGGAGATAGGTAAAGATTACGATATCAAAAGAGCTACAACAATAGTAACCGGTAGAATAGAACATATAAATTACAGAGTAGATATTAATAGTTATAAAAGGGAAATTGTAAATGAGTTACATTTAAATGATATAGCCTCTTGTAAATTAAATTTAAATAGAGCAATAGCAGCTGATAAATATAAAGATAATAAAGCAACTGGAAGTTTTATTATTATAGATAGAGTTACAAATAATACTATTGGAGCTGGAATGATAGTAGATGTAGCTAAAAGAGATAGTGATAAAATTCAATTAAATACAAAACGAGAATATACAGAGGCAGAAAGAGAATTGAATGCTTACATAAGAAAGCATTATCCAGAGTGGAATTGTAAAGCAATATAAAATATGTTTAGAGAAACAAATTTAAGATATATAGCAAAAGGTGTTAGTTGGAGATTTGTAGCAACCACTACAACCATTGTTATAGTTTATATCTTTTTTGGAAGATTAGATTTAGCTATTGTAGCCGGATTGATTGAAACTATATTAAAAATAGTCTTATACTGGTTACATGAAAAGATTTGGCAAAGAGTTAGATGGGGTAAAGAGAGAATAGAACCATTTAATATATGGCTTACAGGATTACCACTATCTGGTAAAACTACAATAGGAGATTTAGTATATAAAAAGCTTCAAAAATATCAAATACCTATTGAAAGATTAGATTCCAAAGATATTAGAGAATTAATACCCTCTCTTGGATATGGTAGAGAGGATAGATATAGACATATGATTAGAGTTGGTCATTTAATTAAAACTTTACAAAAAAACTCTATTTCAATAGTGGCTTCATTTGTATCTCCTTATGAAGAGTCAAGAGAAATTATTAAGAGAATGACTAAAAATAGTGTTATAGTTTATATAAAGGCAGATATTAAAAGCTGTCAAAAGAGAGATTATAAAGGGGTATATAAAAAAGCTTTGAGTGGAGAGTTAAAAAACTTTTCAGGTGTTAATGATATTTATGAAGAACCAAAAAATGCAAATATAGTTATAGATACAAATATATTATCACCAGAAGAAGCATCAGATATAATTGTAAATTATATAAAAAAGAGGTATATTAAAGAGTGAAAAATAAAAATATTGTATGGCATAAACATCATCTTACAAAAGAGCAAAGAGCATCAATTAAGTTTCAGAGACCTTGTATTTTATGGTTTAGTGGGCTTAGTGGAAGTGGTAAATCTACCATTGCAAACAGGGTAGAAGAGTTACTATATCAAAAGAAAAAACATACATATCTACTTGATGGTGATAATATTAGAAGTGGATTAAATAGTGATTTAGGATTTAATAAAGATGATAGAGTAGAAAATATTAGAAGGATTGGTGAAGTTGCTAAACTATTTATAGATGCTGGTATAATAGTAATTACTGCTTTTATATCACCATATCAAAAGGAGAGAGATACTATAAGAAATAGTGTAGAGGATGGAGAGTTTATAGAAATTTTTGTAGATACTCCATTAGAGATATGTGAAAGTAGAGACCCAAAAGGATTATATAAAAAGGTTAGGAGAGGAGAGATAAATAACTTTACTGGCATAGATTCTGAATATGAACCTCCTATAAATCCAGAAATTGTATTAAAAACTGAAAAAATGACTATTGATGAATCTGCTCTAAAAATTATAGAATATTTAAAAGATAAAGGTTACATAAATGAGTAATATAGATATTAAAGAGTTAAAAAATATTGCGAAAAGTGCTGGTAAAGTTGTAATGGATATATAT
>WGAM01000023.1 GCA_015494795.1 Campylobacterota bacterium | reverse complement strand
CCTATCTAAGTTCTTAAAAAGTAACTCTCAGCCCCTACCAAAAGTAGTAGCCAAGAGATATGGGTGCGTCAATCATCCACCAAGATTAAAATTAAACGACTTAGTCGCTTAAAAATCTTCAAGCCTCACCCTTTAGGGTGGGGTAATTGACGCTTATATTATAACAAAAAATAACTATATTTATATTTATTAAATTATAAAAAAACTATATTTAGCTAATTAAAATTAATTTGATATAGATATATTAAAAAAAAAATTTATTTATAAAAAACAATATTTTGTGTATAATAGAAACAAAAAAAAGGATTAATTATGTATGAAACAATATTTACAATTGCTATAATAGTAGCTTTATACTTTTTATTGTTTAATAAAAAGAGTAATAGTATAGAGACAACAACGATAAATTATCAAATAAGTACAAGTTAGCTACTATAAAATAGTAGCTCGACCATTAACCATAGCAACCATATCCTCAATCCTAACTCCAAACTCATTAGGAATATAGATACCGGGTTCTATGGTATATACCATTCCATCTTCAATAATAGTATCTGATTTAGAGTTAATATATGGCATCTCATGAATATCTAATCCTACACCATGACCTGTAGAGTGAACAAAATAGTCTCCAAAACCTGCTTTTGAGATAATATCTCTAGCTAAAGAGTCTATTTTTTTTGCTCTCATTCCACTTTTAGCCTTTTCAATTGCTACATCATGAGCTTTTAGAACAGTATCATATATCTTCTGTATCTTTTTTGAGTTAAATTTTTGATATATATCGAAAGAGAAATCATCTATTGCATAGATAGTTCTTGTTCTATCTGAACAGTATCTTTTATATTTTAATCCTGCATCAACTAGGAGTAAATCACCTTTTCTTAACTTTTTAGATGTTGGCATAGCATGAGGTTTTGCTGAATTTTCATTAATTGCTACAATTGGTTCAAATGATAACTCATATTTCCCTTTTTTAGATAGTGCCTCTTTTGCTTTATAAGTTAAACTATACTCATCTTTTTTAAAACCACTCTTCTTAATTCTCTTAGCCAATCCATCAAAAGCTTCTGCTCCTAATTTTGCTGAAATAGAGAGTAGCTTTAATTCATATTCACTCTTAATAATTCGTTTTTTATGAGAAAAATCAATTCTCTCTTTAAATTTAATATTAAGATTATCTGATAGCTCGCTAAAAGCTAGAATTGTCCACTCTTTTGGGTCATATATTATATTTTTAACTTTAGAGTTTCTAATAAGAGAGTTGGCTAGTTTATATAGATTTTTGGTTATTAAAACAGAGACTCCATTTTTTACAGACTCTTTTGCCTCTATCTCATATCTACTATCGGTTAATAGAAAACTCTCACTTCCAAGTTTTAAAAAGAGAGCATTGTCAGAGCTATAGTTAGCTTCATAATATATAGCACTCTCATCTTTTACTATATAGTTCATCTACTATTTTTGTGCCTGTTGTGCTTCTCTCATAGCTTTTATCTCATTCATAATTTGAACAATTGCAACCATTGCCATGTGGTAACCAAAAGGTCCAAAACCTGAAACTTGACCAGCACATACTGGAGCTGTAAGTGATTTGTGTCTAAAATCCTCTCTTGCATATATATTTGATAGATGGACTTCAACTGTTGGAATTTGAACAGCAGAGATTGCATCTCGAATTGCAATAGAGGTATGTGTATATGCTGCTGGATTTATAATAATACCATCTGCATCACCTAAACACTCCTGTATCTTATCAACAATCTCTCCCTCTAAATTGCTTTGAAAAAATTCTATCTCCATACCATTCTGCTCTGCAAAATTTTTCATCTGTGTATGTATATCTTCTAATTTCATTGGTCCATAGATATTCTGCTCTCTATGACCTAACATATTTAAATTTGGACCCTGAATTACTACTATCTTCATTGCTATTATACCTTTAAGTAAATTTTAGTGCCATTTTATCTAAATTTGGTTTAATCTAATTACAAAAGTTGTCTTATCTCCATCTACTCTAACATCTAACTTTCCACTCATCTCTTTTTCTATAATAGTCTTTGCAATATATAATCCAATTCCATCACTATTTTTTTTCGTGCTAAAGTATGGCTCAAATATACTATTTAGATACTCTCTTTTTATCCCACCACCATTATCTCTAATAGATATAATATTTTTATCTATAACTATCTCTATTTTTGGCTCTTTTATCTCTCTTTGGATTAAAACATCTCTAGCATTATTTATAATATTTAAAATAACCTGCTGAAACTCATTTCTATTTGCATAACATGAGAAGTTCTCTTTAATATTTAGAGTAATATCTATCTTATTTAGAGTGGGAGATACAATTTTTATTGTATCATCTAACGCCTTTTTAATATCAAAATCTTCTCTCTTCTTAGATGGATTATAGAAATTTCTAAAATTCTCTATTGTTTTAGACATATATTGAAGTTGCTCATTTGCCTCTTTAATAGTTAATAGTGCATCTTTATCACCATTACAACTTCTTTTAATGTGCATAAATGCAAAAGATAGAAAGTTTAATGGCTGTCTCCATTGGTGAGCAATAATAGCTATCATCTCACCCATTGAGGCTAATCTTGACTGTTGGAGTAGCATACTCTGTTGCAGTTTTTGACTATTTTCAACAAGTTTAAACTTATATGATATTGCAAAAGATAGAAACATAGACTCTATTGCAAAAGCGATATGCAAAAATGGAAAAGTCTTAAAATCTATATTGAACATATCTATTAAATACTCTCCGATAGATACAACAAGCAGAGCATACCAACCAATTAAGATTAGATAGAATGGTATATCTTTAGTTTTACTAACTCTATGTGCTTCAGACAATACAAGGAAAATCCATATAAAACTTGGTATAAATTTAGTTAATATTGCATGAGAGAATATTAGAGTATAGATTAAATCAAAAATAGATAGATATATAACAGCACTCATCACTCTATTTAAATTTTTTATCTTATATAGGGCTAGAAATTGTTGAATAAATAGAGTTGAAAATAGTACAACTAATATCTGGGATATATCTAATATAAATGTATCTCTTTTAAAATTATAAAATTCACTAAATGGTGATATAAATAAATTTTCTATCTGTATTAAAAGCGATAATATTGAAATTTGTGCTAAGGCATAATATAGATATTGTAAGTTTCTAATATAAAAATAGAATGCTAAATTATATACAGTAGAAGATAAAATAACCCCTAAAGAGAGTATAGCTATAAAAAATTCTATATCGCTATAGGTATAGATAGGTTCATTGGCAATATAAAAGTGTTCATCATAAAAAAATATGATGACTACACCTAAATATACTACTATAGAGGCTATTTTTATCTTCAGTACTCTATCCATTTTAGATATGTATCCTATACCCACATTTGGAGATATTTTCTATCTTCTCTTTGCCTATAAGTTTTCTAACATCTCGAACTAGACTACGGAGTGCATCACTACTCATAATTTTATCGAACCATACAAAGTGTTCTATCTCTGAATATGATACTATTCTTCCTCTATTTTGTAAAAGAATATCTAAAAATTTATATTGAGAGTCTGTTAATTTAATAACCTCATCTCCTCTAATTAAAGTATGGTTAAATGTATCTAGTTTATGCTCTTTTGAGAGATTTATAATATTTGGACTTTGAGTCTCTATCTGTTTAAAGCATAATCTTATAGCCTCAAACATAGGCTCCTCTTCCATAGGTTTTACAAGATATTTAATTAAATTTAGAGTAACTGCCTCTAATAGATACTCTGTATTTGTATATGCAGTTGTAATAATAATTGGTATTCTCTTATCACTTTTTCTAATCTCTCGACATAGAGTTAAACCGTCCATATTTGGCATCTCTATATCGGTCATTATCATATCTATTTTGCTCTTTTTATATATCTCTAATGCCTCTACTCCATCACTTGCTTCATAAATTTCAGCAAAATATGGACGAAGATATGATATTGCAATTCTTCTAATAAAATCTTCATCTTCAACATATAAAAGAGTATATTCACTTCTTTTTAACATCTCATACCCTCTACACTTTTTCTACATTTTTTCATTATGACTTTCTTATACTATAGTAGTATATAAAATATTTAACTAACCTTATACTCAATTTTATATGATATTATTAGTAAAACATAACGGGGTTTTTTTATGCTAAAAAATATAATTTTATTAATCTTTATTATTGTCTTAAGTGGTTGTGGAATGATGGGGAGTAGTTCTAAAAAGGATACTACACTCTCAAGTAGCAGTATAGATACAGATTTAAATTCAACTTCAGATAGTAGTGGTAATCTAATAGCCGATAGCTCGTTAGATAACAATATACCTACATCACAACCTAGTAGTGTTGCAGATGCCGAAGAGAATAGTACTATATTACCTCAGACTATTAGTATGGAGTTTCCAAATATCCTAAAACCAAATAGTGATACCAATAGTAGCATTGAAAATAATCAGACTACGGATAGTAACAGTTCATTAGAAAATAATCTTACTAATGAAGTTAATCAAACAGAGGTCGTAAATGATATTGGATATGAACAGTTAAAGAAAAATATATCTCAAATAGAAGATGTTGTAAAGATTGCACAGATAAATTTAGTTCTATTGGAAAAAGTTATGCCTCAAGTTTTAGATAGATGTGATGGTATGTTGTCTTGTACATTTGAACCTCAAATCTTATCTGTTGTACTTGATAATAGAACTATCTCTAAGATAGATAATATTATAGATGATAGTAATATTACACTTGATGAGTATAATAATAGCAGAGTATCTTTAGGAGAGTTAGCTTTTACCAAAAATTATGTTGATGATGGAAATAATTATAAGTTAAAGTTAGATATGGCATCAAATGATACTATATTAAGAAGTTTCTATAAAGATAGCAATGAGAGTGATAGTAATCTTACGGTTAAGAGTAAAATTGATATAAATAGTACTTTAGAGGAGTTTCAAACATTTAAGTGGAGTGATTATAGTAAAGATGTTACAACAACATACTTCTATAGAGATATAAATAGAACTATAGATATATCTATCTACTACTTAACAGATGAGAATGGAAAAGAGACTATGCATGTATATAATAGAGTTGCTGAAGAGGGACATAAAGAGAATATGAACTTAACTCTAACAGATAAAGATGATGATAACTCTACTATTCAAATTCAGACAAATAGTATTGAGGAGTCATCAGATGGAAATGATACAAATCTTAGTACATTCTCATCAACTGGAGAGATTAGAGATGATAACTCTTTAATACTATTTTCAGGTAGTTTAACAAATCCAAATTTAGAGGATAATATTACAAGTAGTACAGAGGTGATATGTAGTAATGATAACTGTAATGAGAATAATAGTAGTGAAGAGAATAGTACAACTATAGATGATAATAGTAGTAGTGAAGAGATAGCTTATATAAGAGATAATATTCAATTCTATCAGCTTAAAATTACAGATATAAATTTAACAGATGGCTCATTTCTATTACTCCCTCCATATACAGATATTACAGACTTCTCTTTAATAGATATTTTTGAAGTAACTCTAGGAACATTTACAATATTTGAAGGGAAAGGACAGGGAGAGATACATAATAGTAGTTATAATGATATGATAGATAATCTTACTATTGTAAAAATTATAGAACCAGATGAGGTTAATAGTAGTAGAGATATGTTTGAGATAATTCCTGAAGATAAGAGACCTAAGATAGATATATTAGATTAGATTATATCTTTAATAGTCCCTATCATCTTCTTATATAGATAACCAGCTAGAGCTAAAGAGGTAGTAGATAATATAACCATAACTGTTATCTCTTTTGGAGATGGAGCTTTTGAATAGAGAAATATATTTTGATAGGCATTAGAGAAATAGAAAAATGGATTATAAGTAAGTAAGAATGGATATTTTTTCTCCAACATCTCTTTTAGATATATAATTGGTGTCATCCAGAACCATAATTGAATTATAATTGGAATTATCTCTTTTAAATCTTTAAAAAATGGTGTAAATAGAGAAAATATTACTCCTAAACCCAATGCAAATATACTCTGAAGTAGCATAAGGGGGATTAGCCATAAAAAAGTAGTAGTTACAGGTTGATGAACTAAAATTAAAAATCCTATAGCTAAAACCATAGAGATAATAAATAGAAATAGCTCAGTCAATACAATACTTAATTGAAATGTGTACGAAGGTATATTTATCTTTTTAATCAAGTGGGCTTTCTCAAAAAATGAGCTATTTAATCTTATTAGAGTAGTACTAAATGTTGTCCAAGCAAGAAGTGCTGGAACTAAGTGGATACTATAGGCATAAGAGTTATCTACAATAGATAATTTCATCTTCATAAAATCAGAAAATACTACTGTATATATAAATATCATAATTAATGGAGATAAGATATACCAAAATTGTCCTAAGCTAGTTCCAACATACTTCTCTCTGAAATCTCTCTTAGCGAAACTGAATGCAAGTAGAATATTCTCTCTCAATTAAACCCTTTTAAAATCATCTTCAATTCTAACTATATCATCTTCACCTGTATATTCTCCAACTTGTGCCTCAATAAGTACTACAGGAATTTTCCCCTCATTCTCTAATCTATGAACTTCACCCATTTTAATATAGGTTGACTCATTTGGTCTTACTATAAATCTCTTATCTCCAACTGTAACAGTGGCAGTTCCACTCACTACTATCCAGTGTTCACTTCTATGAAAATGTTTCTGTAGTGATAATCTCTTATTTGGCTCAACCACAATAGTTTTAATCTTATATCTATCTCTATCTTGAAGTACAGTATAAGTCCCCCATGGACGGTGTGTTGTTATATGAACCTCATGTAGGTTTGTCTTTTTTTTAACCTCATCTACAACCTCTTTTACCTTTTGAGAGCTACCCCTTTTAGATATTAAGAGAGCGTCTGGAGTATCTACAATAATTAAATCCTCTATATCAATAGTTGAGATATATCTATCTTTAGAGTAAATTAGATTATTATGGCTATTGATTTGAATATATCTATCACTTACTGTATTTCCATTCTCATCTTTTTCAAGTTCACCATATAGTGCATCAAAACTTCCTAAGTCTGACCATTTAATATCTGAAGGGACTACCTTTACTCTTTTAGATTTCTCCATAACAGCATAATCTATACTATCTTTTGGAATGGCTAACATATCATCGTTCTCTATAGTTATTGGATTATCATCACATCTATTACTATATGCCTTCTTAGCAAAATCATATATTTTAGGTGCATATCTATTTAACTCATCTAAAAAAACTCCCACCTTAAAACAGAACATTCCAGAGTTCCAATAGTAGGTACCATCTTCTAAATATTTTTTAGCCAACTTCTTATTTGGTTTTTCATAAAAGTCCTCAACATCATAATTATCTGCCTTAATATATCCAAAACCTGTCTCGGGAGAGGTTGGGGTAATACCAAATGTTACTAGATAATCATCTTTTGCTAACTCCTTAGCCTTATCTAAAACCTTCTCATACTCCACCTCATCTCCTATTAGATGGTCTGATGGAGTTATTAAAACTATATCTTCTCTATCTAGTGCCATACAAGCTAAAGCTATCGCTGGGGCTGTATCTCTCCCTATTGGCTCTAAGAGAAATTTAGACTCTCTTATATTTAACTCTTCTAACTGATCTATAGCTAAAAAATATTGTCTGCTATTGGATACGATAAAACTATCTTTACAAAATTTTGAGTTTCTCTTTACTGTTAATTGGAATAGTGAATAGTTATTAAAAATCTTTACAAACTGCTTTGGCATAAGTGTTCTACTAATTGGCCAAAGCCTAGTACCATTTCCACCACATAATATTATATTTTGCATATTTTATAATTCCTAAATTTTTTTATGGTGAAAATTATACTTTTAATCTGCTTTAGTTCATGCTACTTCTAATAGCATTCATTAATTTTTTCTCAGTTATAGGTTTTGTAATAAAACCATTAGCACCTTTTAAAAGTGACTCTTTTTTTCTACTATCATTAGATGATATTGCAATAACTGGAACCCTTTTAATATTTTTACTCTTATATATATCTAAAAATTCTAGTCCATTAATTTTTGGCATCTCAATATCTAAGAGAATAAATTCTATATCTCTCTCTTCTTCTATAATATCTAATGCATCTCTACCATCAACTGACTCTATTATCTTAATTTTATATAATTTTTTTCTTAAAATTTCAATTAATAATTTTCTATTAATAAAATCATCATCAATAACTAAAATTTTATACTCACTCACTAAACACCTCTATATCTATTTATAATATCTTTTAGTTTATCTATCTTCATAACTCCAACTAAAACCTCTTTAATATCATCTCTATTATAATCATCATTTTCTAACTCTCTTAGAGTTAATAGAATTACACTCATATCTTTATGCTGTTTTTTTATTATATTGCTATCTGCTAACTCTCTATCTATTAGTAGAATATCATATTTGCTATCTTTGATTTTATCTTGAAGTGTAGCAATATTGATTATCATCTCTATCTTATAGCCTAAATTAGATAGTACTTTTGAGAGTATCTGTCCCTCTAATGGATTTTTTTTAGCAATTAATATTATCTTCTCTTTCTCTTCTATATCCTCATCAATTAAAAGATTAATAACTCCATCTCTATTATTTTTAGGCTTCTCTTCTAAAATATGATTATCTTTTTTATCTTGAATAGATTTCTCTTTTATATCTAATTGAGTAAGAAATTTTTTTAGTATAAATAGTAATTCATTATTATCAATAGGTTTTGCTAAATAGTCATCTAATCCACTATCTATAAATTTCTCCCTATCTCCTTTTAGAGCATTTGCAGTTAGAGCTACTATTGGAGTATGTTTTAAATTCTCCTCTTTTTCATAATTTAATATCTCATGAGTAGCCTCAATCCCGTCCATAACAGGCATCTGTATATCCATTAATATAAGGTCATAGCGATAGTTTTTAACTTTATCAAAAGCCTCTAATCCATTATTTGCTAACTCAACCTCTATTCCATATTTAATTAATATCTGTTTAATTAGTTTTTGATTAATAATATTATCTTCAGCTACTAATATTTTACCATTAAATTGAATTATATTAAATGGTGTAGCTGAAGTATCTTTAATCTCATCTTTCTTAACTCTATTATTATCTATAGTATTATCTTCATCTATGCTGTTAATAGTATTTACTATTTTAGTAGGAGTAATTGGTTTATATATAACTCTATTTATATTAAAACTCTCTATCTTTTTACGATTTTTAAAACTTGTAATCAGTGTAACTTTACTCTTATCTAATTTATTAATAGCATGAATAAGATTATTATCCATATTATCAATATCTAACCATATATTATGGATATTTGGATTACTATTTAATCTTTTTAGCTCACTGCTAGTAGCAAATATACTACTATCTATTCCATAATATTTAAAATATCTATTTATATATTTATCTAGTTGATTTGGAGTTTTAGAGCTTTGATATCTAGTAATGGTTATACTACTATCTATATGTTTACTACTAAGCTCTGTGCTATCTAAAACCTCTTCAAGTTCAAGAGTAAAATAAAATCTTGTACCCTTCTCTTTTTCACTCTCTAATTTCAGTTCACTCTCCATAAGCTCTAAAAATTTTTTAGATATAGTTAAACCTAAACCAGTTCCTCCATACTTTCTTGTAATAGATACATCAGCCTGAGTAAAAGCAGAAAAAACATTTAACTGTTGCTCTTTTGTCATACCAATACCATTATCTTGAATACTAAATAGAATTTTTACTCTATTATTAATTTCATCTAATTTAGTTATCTCAATATTTATCATACCACCATAATCTGTAAATTTAATAGCATTGCTTAAAAGATTTATTAAAATCTCTTTTATTTTAACACTATCACCAATTACTTTTTTCTCTAAACTAGGGTCTAAATAGAAGTTAAAATCAATATCTTTTTCAGATGCCTTTACACCATAGGTCTCTATTGCATTCTCAAACTCAACAATAGGGTCAAAAACTATAGTCTCTAACTCTATCTTATTACTCTCTATTTTAGATAAATCTAAGATATTATTAATAATACTAAGTAAATTTTCTGAACTTTTCTCTATAATTCCTATAAACTCTAACTGTTCACTATTTAAATCAGTACTCTTAAGAAGCTCTGTAAATCCGACTATTCCATTTAGAGGTGTTCTTATCTCATGAGACATATTTGCTAAAAATAGAGATTTTGACTCATTTGCCTCAAGTGCTTGAATTTTATCCTGTTTTGCATTCTCTATTAGATATTCTAAAAAATGATATGCTTCATCTATTCCACGGTTATTATTTAGATTAATACTCTTTATCTTATTTATATTTGTAGTATTAAAACTATCATCTGTCTCTAACTCTTTAACTGCTTTATTTAAAATATCCTCTAAGCTTTTAATATTATTAGTTATATCTCTACTAGTCTTAAAACCTAAAAAAGCTAATATAAGAGAGACTATCCAGAAAAATCCGGCTATTACTAATATAATAATATTTTGAGATATAAAATTATTATTTATATTAGATAGTTTACTCTCTATACTGTTTTCTATTTTAGATAGAAATTTTATCTTTTGAGAGTGTAAAGTTGACCATTTATTAATATCTATATTAAATTTACCATTAGTTAAATTAGATTGTAATTTAGAGTAGATATTTGCTATTTTAGCCTCAATATTTTTATACTCTTGACTATTTAAAATAGATAATACTTTATCCCTTAAAATATCATCACTAATAGATACAGGACTAAATATATTTGAGCGAATATTGACACTATTATAAAATAGAATATCTTTTTTTGATAGAGGTATCTTTTTTGTTAAAAAGTAGTTAATAAAGTCTCTCTCTAATGAGCAGTTCTCTCTACTTATATAGAGTTGTGAAAGAGGTGTTATTAGAGAGCTTATCTCATTATCAAACTTATATTTATTTATTAGAAGTTGATATTTTAGTATAGGTTGAGTTAAGGTAGCTGTATATTGTTTATGAAAAGCTGTTTGAAAGTTAACTTTTTTACTATCTACTGCTTTTCTAATAGTCTCTATCTGCTTAAAGTGGTAAAATATATTTTGATTATCGTAGTTTATTCTTGAGTTAGTAAGTCCAGAGAAGTATGAGTCGTGATGTATAGATACCATAGATTTTTTGGCACTCTCTATAGCACTATTAGTTACTCCTCTCTGTTTTAATAGTCTCTCTCTAATTTTAAGGTTATAATTTGAGCCAATAAGACGAGCAGTTAATCCTCTCTCTTTTCCTATATTATTTAATACTAGATTTAAATATCTATTATTATTTATAATATCTTTTAACTCATTAGCCCTATAATAATTAATATAAGATGTATATAAAAAGTAACTAGAAGCGACAAAAAGTAGTATTATAGGTAACATGCTTATTAGTTTTAATCTATTATTTATCTGCATAAATTAGTTCCTCTATTTCTGTTTTGGCTGTTTCATATACTCTTCTAAAGATTTAAAAAGTCCCCAATATTTAATAAATAGTGGTTTTAGTTTAGAGTAGTCTGTGCAAAACTGTATCTCCTCTAAAACATCTGCTAACTCATTAATTCTAAGATTACTTGCTGCCCCTTTTAGTTTATGTCCTAACTCATGGATATTATCCATATCTTTTTGATAATATGATGCTAATAGGTGGTCTTTATCATGGTGTGCTTGTTCTATAAAGTCCTCAACAAACTCCTCTATCAATACCACAGGTAGATTTAACTCATCAGCTGCAATTTTAGGATTATAATTAATTGGAAGAGCAGGAGCATCTTCTAATATAATCTCATTACTATCTTTAGACTTTTTATGCTCTACTTTTTTAGTAGGTTTTATATCTATCTCATCTTCATCTAAAGATAAGAAATCATCATCTAAATCAAGCTTTAAATCTAATAAATCTATGTTTTCCGATGCTCTTTGCTCTTTTTTACTATCATCTTTTTTAAGTAGTTCTGTAAATTTACTATCTAGTTTATCCTCTTTTTTATCTTTGGAAGTATCTTTTTCTATTATTTTAGGTCTATCTTTTTTTATATTTTCAGGCTCTTTTAGTGTCAAGAGAGCTAATTTTGTATAATACTCATCAATATAGTATGGTCTCTCTGTAGGAGATGATTTTTGAATTTTTAGTAGAAGTACACTAACATGAGGTATCTTTAGAGTTGATGATAGAGTTACAAGATTTTTAATAGCATTATCCTCTCCTGCTAATAGCTTTTTCTCATCAATAATAGATTGGTCAATAAAACTGTCAAGATAGAGTTTATAATCATCTACACTTAAACCTATCTCGTCTGAAATCCTATTTATATCAAGATATATTGGTTCATAATTTAGTTGTAATTTACTTACGCTATTTTTAGTAATTATTATGTTACTTAATTTTACTATTTTAATATCATCTTTTTGTGTATATAATAAGATTTTAGAATAGTTTGCTTTAATTGTACTATCATTTAGTGATATATATATTTTACTATTTTCAAATTTAATAGTATCTGCTATATTGCTCTTTATAACATCTCCAATACTCTTAAATCCTAAAAGTTCAATAAACTCCTCATCTGCCATTAATATCTTTTCTCTACTACTGTATCCATAATACATAAATATTTACCTCCACTCTACTTTTAATGAAACTGAGCATATCTCTCAATCTCTTCTTCTATATCTATCTTTGATGCTGGTTTATGTACGATAATAAAACCTACAAGATTATTACTACTATTATATTTAGGTCTAATATATATATTACTCCAAAAATACATACCATCTCGCCTAATATTTTTAAGTGTAGTAAACCAGCTTTTTATTCTTTTATCAATAGTCCATAATTTATTATAGATTGTATCGGGAACATCAGGGTGTCTAAAAATTTTATGATTTTTACCAATAAGCTCCTCTTTTCTATAACCTACTACTTCAGCAAAACTTGAATTGGCATAAGTGATAACTCCATTAGTATCAATCTCATATATTAAATTATTTTTAAAGGTATATTCAATATCTAATGCTATAAGCTGATGCACAGGTCTCCTTTGTAATGTAGCAATCTATCAAGATAACTTTATTATAAAAATGCTAAATAGCAATTTAATTTAATCTATTTTTAAAACTTAAATATTATTTTAAAGACTTTTTTTACAGTATATAATAGTTGGTGTTATCATAGATAAAGCTACGATTATTTTTTAACATTTTCTGTTTTTAATATTTTAGCAACTTTTTTACCACTAACAACTGAAATTTCATCAAAAGTTGCTAAATTTATAGCTTCAAATGTACCAAAGTAGTCTAAAAGTCTTTTTAGAGTAGATTTCCCTATACCTTTTTTTTCTAATATAGAGCTTCTTATATCTTTAGTTATCTTCTTTTTTCTATGATAACTAATAACAAAACGGTGGGCTTCATCTCTTAGTTTTTGTATCCATTGGAGTCGTTTATCTCTTGGTTTTAGCTCATATACTGACTCTTTAGTATAGATTATATCTCTAGCAGAACCTTTAGCTCTATTTGTTGTAGAATTTAATTTCTCTTTAGAGATTGCTATAACAGAGAGATTAATATTAACCTCATCTAAAAGAGAGATTGCTAACTTTAAAAGTGTATCTCCTCCATCAATAATCCATAAATCAGGAGGTGATATTTTATTAAAATTATTAATTCTACGACTTAAAAGCTCCCTCATCTGAGAATATTCATCTTTTGATTTTAATTCATATCTTCTATATGAAGACTTATCCCACTTTCCACTATTCCAAACAACCATAGCTCCAACAGTTGCCTCTCCTAATATGTGTGAATTATCAAAAATTTCAACTCTGTATGGTATTTTATCTAAATCTAAAAGCTCATATATCTTAACTTCAATATCTATAGTCTCTTTAGCTTTAAGATTTTTAATAGACTCTATTCTATCCCTAATAGCACCTGCCTCTTCAAATCTCTCTTCTGAAGCTAATTTTATCATTCTTTTCTCTAAAGCTCTAATAAGTATATTTTGATTTGATATAGCTCTTTTTGCTTTAGTAATAATCTTTTTATACTCACTCTTACTAATTTTATCCTCACATGGAGCTAAACATCTACCTATCTCATAAAATAGACAAGCCTTTTTACCACCTATACATGATTTTTTCTGCACTAATGGAAAAAGCTCATATATACTATCATATATAGCTTTTGCTCCATTCGGAAATGCCCCATAGTATGTTAAATTTTTATCTTTTTTTACCTCTCTTGTAATCTCAAATCTTGGGAAATTTTGACTATTATCTATATATATATATGGGTATGTCTTATCATCTCTAAGTAGAATATTATATTTTGGGTTAAACTCTTTAATAAGAGAATTTTCCAATATAAGTGCCTCTCTTTCACTATGAGTTAATATATACTCTATGCTATAGGCTTCATTTAACATCTTAATAATTCTTCTATTTAGATTTCTATTTGGACTAAATGGATTAAATCTCCAATAACTCTTTACTCTTTTTTTTAAGTTCTTAGCTTTACCAATATATAAAATATCTCCATTTTTATTAAGATATTTATATACTCCTGAAGTTGAGGGTAAACTCTCTATTATCTCTAGTATTTTATTCATTAATTTTTTTAAATTATATTATATCATTTTTTGACAAACATCAATCTATATTTAATTTTTATACTCTATAATATCGTTCAATTTTATTAAATTTTAGGATATATTTATGATTATTACTAACTATATGAGAAGTGAACATAGAGCTTGTGATGAGTTATTTGCTGATGCTGAAAAGTCTGTTATAGATGGAGATTTTACAAAAGCAGAAGAGCAGTTTTTAAAATTTTCTAATGAGACACTTAGACACTTTAAAAAAGAGGAAGATGAACTATTTGTAGTATTTGAGTCAATTACAGGTAATAGTGAAGGTCCTACTAGAGTTATGCGTTTTGAGCATGAGCAGGTGCGTGGAGTTATAGGTAAAATGGCAGAGGCTATAGAGAGTAGAGATAAAGATGCCTATCTATCATTAGCTGAATCTATGATGATACTCTTACAACAGCATAATATGAAAGAGGAGCAGATGTTATATGCTATGTGTGATAGAGTTATACCTCAAGATAAAAAAGAGGAGACTCTTAAAAATATGGATAAGATAGAGCTTTGAAAAAGATACTACTAGATGCAAGAGAGATGGAACACCCCATTCCACTTCAGCTCTCATTAAGTTATCTACAGAGTATGAGTAGTGGAGAGTTTTTATATATGATACATAGAAAAAATCCTATACCTCTTATTGAGATAGCAAAAGAGAAAAAGTATAGTTATTTAGTTAAAAATCATAATGATATATGGCATATATTAATCTCAAAAGAGAGTGATATTAATTTAGAGGATTTAGTTGATGTTTAATCAAGGTGGACTATCTTTAGAACAAGCCCCACCAATATCTGTTGTTTTAAGATTTTTTATTACAGGTGGTATATTTGGAGTTATACTCTCTCTTTTTATGCTCTTTAATATTGATAATAGTTTAATCATAGTACACCTTTTAGGTTTAGGTGTAATGGCATCTTTTATGCTTGGGGCAATGTTTCAGATGTTACCAGTAATTGCTGGAGTTGTTATCAAGACTCCAACTAAAAAGGCTTTAGTAGTTCATATTTTACTCTCTCTTGGTATATTATTACAAATTAGTGCATTTTCAACCTCATCAAACCCATATCTTTATCTCTCTAGCTCTATTATATTAGGTGGTGGACTCCTGTATGCTTCTATACTAATGTTTAAAAGATTAATAGAGATAAAAGACCACTCAAGTTCATCAAAGGGTATGCTATTTGCAATATCTAGTTTTATTATAACCATAATATTAGGTGTAGTTATGCTATTAACTATTGGTGGATATTTGGATATGCCATATCTTCTATTAAAATTAAGAGATATTCACTACTCATTTGCTATATTTGGTTGGGTGACTCTACTAATCATTGCTATCTCTTTTCAAGTTATAGAGATGTTTTTTGTAACACCTAAATATCCTACTATAATGACAAAATATCTAATTCTGTCTCTATTTTCACTCTTAGTTATAAAGAGTATTCTTATTTTTAGTAGTATAGATACTATCTTAATAGATATAACTCTCTCATCTCTACTAATAATCTATGCAGGAGTGACACTACATAGATTATATAGAAGAAGGCGACCAACAGCAGATGGTAGTGTATGGTTTTGGAGATTTGGTATGATTTTGCTTATTATTAGTCTATCTACTTTTTTTATAGATAACTTAAGAGATATAACTTATATATCATTTATAGGTTTTGCACTAAGTATAATATTTGCTATGGTATATAAGATAGTTCCATTTCTAGTCTGGTTTCATCTATCTAATCAAGGATATATGGAAGCTCCTATGATGCATGATATTATCCACCCTAAGAGGGTAAAAATACATTTTTTTATACATCTAACTCTATTTATTATATTAATTATAAATAGTTTTTTAAATTTTACTACTCTTAATATAGTATCTAATATATTTTTAACAATATCTTTTAGCTGGATATTATATCATATTGTTATAGCAACTAGAAAATATTACTATATTCAGAGGAGTTTTACACCTATAAAATGGTGATTTTTAATTTTTTTAAAAAAAAAATATATTTCTACATTTTTATTACACATTTTTATTTTATAATGCTTTATATATGAAAATATAGTGTGTGTATGAGGTTTAGGCATAGCCTTTCAACAAGATAAAAAAATGTTGTGTTGTATGGATTATTACTTAGTTAAGTTATTGACTAAGTAATGATTTTAATCTCTTCAAACTCTTCTAAATTTAAATTCTATATAATTTCTAAAAAAGAGATATTGTGATAGATAAGATTATAGAATATTTTATTCAACTAACAAAAATTCCACACTGTAGTAGAGAGACTCAAGAGCTATTAGAGTTTTTAAAAGAGTTTGGAATAGATAGAGGTTATAGTGTAGAGGTAGATAGTGCTAAAAATCTACTATTAAAAAAAGGAAATCCAAAACTTACTCTTCAAGCCCATTACGATATGGTCTGTATGGGAAAAGCTCCAGATATAGAGACCTATATTAAAGATGG
>WGAM01000022.1 GCA_015494795.1 Campylobacterota bacterium | reverse complement strand
CTTGATGAGTTCTTTCATCTTCTTTTCAATTTTCTTTAAATCTTCTTCACCAATCTTCTCATCAACTTTAAAATCATAATAGAACCCTTCATCTACAGTTGGTCCTACAAAAAACTTAGCATTGGTATAAAGCTCTGTAATAGCTTGTGCCATAAGGTGTGCTGTAGAGTGTCTAATAATCTCTAACGCTTCAGGTGAGTTATCATACTCAATCGCTTGTGCCTCAATATTTTCATCTGCACTCTGTGTATCTATAATATTTCCAAGGTTATCAATATAACCAATTAAATTTTCACTCAAAATTAACCTTTTTATCTTCCATAATACGTAATGGAAGATGATTTTTTAATGGAGATATTATATCTCTTTAGACTTAATCAAAATAAAAAATATATTTATCTAAATTACTACTTTTATTATAATTAAGTTAGGTTATAATATAATTATTAATATATAAAATTAAGGATTAATAAATGTTTCATGTTTTTAAAAAAGTAGTAGTTTTAATAAATGATATTGAGAAGATAGATGATTTGCTTAAAAAAGGTATTGAATTTGCAAATCAGCATAAAAAAAGATTAGAAGTTCTTTTTGTACATGAAAAATCAACTTTTTCTCTACCTGCTTACTTTTTTTTATCGCACTCTAGTAAAAAAAATAAGCTTGATAGAGATATAGTAGAGAATAAAATTCAAAGACATATCCACCATTTTGATAGTAGTATTAAAAGTACTATCTTTATATTGGAAGGAAGTACTTTAAGTAGTGTTTTGAGTTATGCTAAAGAAGATAATGATATGATTTTTATTAGTAGTTATAATAAGAAAGTAACCCAAAAACTTTTAGAAAAGACACCATTCTCTTATCTTATTCTTAAAAATAATTCATTTACTTATCATAATATTCTTATGCCTATTAAGATTGAGAAATCTACAAAAGATGATATTAAGTTGACAAAAGATATTTTTCCAAAAAGCTCCATAGATATAGTTCATGATTATTACTACAGAACACCTGATGTTGAAACAGATGGTTTAGTATCAGTTGTAACTGTTGTAGGTCATCTTGATAAAGAGCTTTATAAAAATAGTAAAGAGAGAGATAAAAAACTATTTGAAAACTGTAAAAAAGAGTTTAATCTTGAAGGTGATTTTATGGAAGAGAAAAAGGGATTGAACATAGACCTATTTGAGTATATTGAAAATAGAGATGTAGACTTGATAGTAATGCATCATCAAGAAGAGGAGATGTTTGTTTCTTCTTTAACTTTTGACCTTTTAGATAAAGTCTCTACTGATTTTCTTGTTTTAAATCGTTAAGTGAACTACCTCTAGCTAAAGAGCTAGAGGATTTTACCATATAATCAGGTTGCCCACACAGTCCGTTATAATCAGGATTTTTGAGCGAGTTGTTATTTAATCCACTCTCTATGAGTTCAGATAGTGAAGTTGCTCCGAGATGAGTGCTTATAAGAAAAGTGAATAGTAATAGTTTTCTTTTCATGATACTCTCCTTGTATTTTTAGAAGAGTATCATTTTGGTGTTAACTGTGTGTGAATTTATGTTTTTAATTTGCCTCTGGCTTTGGTGTATCTGCAGTAACGGCAGGAAGTTTTGGGTAAGTAATGGTTGGCATCTTACCATCCAATGCTTTTAAGAAAGTAACAATAGATTTTGTATCTTTATCATTAAGCTCCATACCAAGTTGTGTCTCACCCATAATCTTAACAGCCTCTTTTAAACTCCATACTGCTCCATTGTGAAAATAAGGTGCTGTTTGTGCTATATTTCTAAGGGTTGGGGTCTTTACCATACCATTTTTATCACCTTTAAAATCACCTATATTAGCATATTTGTATGCTTTAACAAGAGGAAATTTTTGCATTCCTCCACCAATACCTACACCTGTATGACATGCTGTACAACCTTTGTTAATAAAAGTCTTAAGCCCCTCTTGCTCTTCCTTTGAAAGTGCTTTTTCATCTCCAGCTAAAAATTTATCAAACCTAGATGGTGTTACCAAAGTTCTCTCAAATACACCAATAGCATCAGCAATCTTTTTAAAAGTGATATTATTGTCACCAAATGCATCTTTAAATTGGGCTTTGTAAATTGGCATAGAACTAATACGTTTAACAGCCATTTCCTTACTAATTGCCATCTCTGGTGCTGCCTGCATAGGTCCTTGTGCTTGTGCCTCTAAATCTGGCTCACGACCATCCCAAAACTGTTTTTTCATAAATACTGCATTATAAACAGTTGGAGAGTTAAGATGGTGAGGGTTTGCTGTCCATTTATGTCCAATAGCAGCAGATACCCCATCTACTCCACCTATTGCAAGATTGTGACAAGTATTACATGAAATAAGATTACTTTTTGAAAGTCTTGGTTCAAAAAAAAGAGCTTTCCCAAGCTCTACTTTAGCATCAGTTATAGGATTTTTAGAGTTATCTATCAACTTCATAAGCTCTGTTTTATCTGTTGGAATCGGAGCAAGTCCTGCTTTTTTTGCATCATCTACAAGTGAGGCAGAAGCAAAACTGCTTAAAGTGATGAGTGCTGTTATTAAAAATTGTTTTTTCATATATGTTTCCTTATGGTTTAAATAGGCTGAAAGTATAGATAAACCCTTCTTAAATAATAATTATTTTTATTTAGTAAAAATAGTTATTTTAAATTCTCTTCAATAAGTTTAAAAACTTTCTCCATCTCATCTCCTTCTATGCGACCACTATACTGGTAAAGTAATTTTCCCTCTTTATCAAAAAGCAATACATTTGAGCTATCATCTGCTAACTCCCACTTCTGTACCAAATATTTTGTTTTATCTTTTACATAAGTAGTATCAGTTTTTTGCATGTAACGCATCAATAAAAGCTTCATTGTCAGCTTTTTATCTGGGTCAACATAAAATAAGACATAGACTTTATCTTTCAGCATCTTAGAATTCCAAGCTGTTCCATCTACTCTACTACCATTTTCTCCTGAAAGAGTAACCTCTTTTGGTATCTCTCCAATTGTGAGTGCAAAGGTAGAGACGGTTGCAATAAGCAGAGTTGTTAATAGTTTTTGCATTGTTTGTCCTT